>QGFZ01000002.1:300000-600000 GCA_003149065.1 Ruminococcaceae bacterium R-25 | reverse complement strand
CTTATCAACATATGAATTGTCCCAAACTTTGCTCTCAGATGCCCAAGTATGATCCTTAATATATTTTACATATGTATCTTTATCCGTACAATTGGGTCTGTTCGGCATACTGAGAATGCCGGATGAACAAAGCTGACTTACCTTATCATTATTGTGAGAGAACTGAACATTTGCACCATCCTCAAGAATAAAAAGAACTGGTTTATCTGAATCAGCATTATAAATAGCAAATATGAAATTTCTCAACAAGAAATTCTTACCGCCTTCAAAGTAGAAACGATATTCGCCGCCTTTATCGCCATCGATTGCAATAACAATAGGGTCTCCTCTATATGACTCTGCACCACCACGAACAGCAGGGTTATCGTTAGGGTCATAAGGGTTTTTATATTCTGTGCCTGTTACATAATAAAAACCCGGCTCTAAATACTTTGAAGATGTTACTGTGTCAAGGTTGAGAGTCTTTTCAGGCTGACCATTAACCATTTTATATGCCGGATACTCTGCTGTAACCGGATATGGATTGTACTTCTTTCCATTAGGAATTACTGTATCGGCCGGATATTCAGGGACAACTCCAGTAGTTTCGTCCTTAGGGCCATAAGTTACATAACTATACTTATCTGAACCATTACTGGTTTTATAACCGGACGGAGCCATTTCCTTAAAGACTTTTGATGCAGTCGGGAAAGGATTTGATGTAGAATTCTTGGAATAGTCCCATTTATAGAATCTTGCAACATTCGTCTTAATGTTACTAGGGGTAACACTAACAGCATTACCGTTAGAATCAGTACCATATGCTGCATTATCTACTGTATATTTACCGTCATTACCTTGCTTATATTGCGCGTTCTGTTCCTCAACATAAACACCACCAGACTTAAGGCAATTACCCGTAGAGTCAACAAAGTAGCAATTAGCACCCGACTTTTTAACTACGCCACCGATTTTGTTGCCTTTTTCTTCTGTTGTCCAACTATCGTCCTCTACTGTTCTTCCACAGAAGATAAAATTCGTTGATTCAATACCATTACCCCAAAGGTCGATATTAACACTACCGCCCTCACTCTTGAGAGTCATACCAGGCTGATTACCGGATTTACCAATAAAATATATATTAGGGCTCTTTATAGTATTAGAAGATCTTCCTGCCATCTGCGCGCCCTGAAGGAAAACCATATTATTTCCATAGAATATATCGCCGCCACCAAAGTATATATCTGCGGAGCCACCAAATACGACATCAGAGAAAATAAGCGAGTCTCCTGTTCTGCCATAGTAACCATCTCTCATTACAACACAGTTGTCACTAGGAGTAGATATTTCGGTTTTGTTCCACATTCCGACACCGCTGGTAAACTTCAACTCGGCAACATCAACGTCGCCGCATACTTCGATCTGATTTTTGAATGAAGTAGTAGATGCTGGCTCAGAATCCTCAGCTTTAAGAACTACCTGAACGTTCTCAGTCTCATCGCCGATAATTGTAGTGAAATCACAATATACGATTGTAGAATCTGTTGGTTCTTTCCATATGTCTACATAAGTACAATTGTCCTCATCACTTGACATACCGGGAACACCTTCAACAACCATCTTTACCTTCTTATCGGTTGATGCGTGGGTTTTATCAATCAAGGCTTCGAGAGCAGTATCCGTAATCTCCTGCATATTAAGAGCCTCTAAGAAGGCTTCGGAAGCAGCAGTAACAGTAAGGCGTGCCTGGCTCTGCATTGCATTTGAATACAAGCGGCGTCTTGTTGCCTGTGTGAGCATCATAGCTGAAGCAATAAAGATCATTGCGAGTGCCAGGATGAGAACAACGATAACAAGAATAGCACCTTTCTTGTTCTTCTTTGACTTGCCTAATCTTTTAATCATAAGAAGCACCTTCCTTCTTTATGGTCTTAAGTTACTTATTTTAATGTGTTTGGCGGGAATACCCCGCACAATTCACCTAATTATCTGAGCCTATTTTATGACATCTCAGTTCAAATTTCAACAGAAAATTCGAATTTTGCTAACTATTTTTACATAGTTTGTTAACATTTTGTTTACAAACTATGTTTCGTTCGCATCTTCCTCAATTTTCTCGGCGGGCTTCCCCTTTTCTCCGTATTGATCGAATTCTTCTTTTTTAGAAGCTACGAGCCAGTAATCGTTTTGTGTGGCAAAGCGCATTACTGATGCCGCATAGTGATTCCCTGCTCTGTTTTTCTTGACCCTCGTTCTTGAGAACAGCTCGCCGTGTTCCCTGCACTCGAGCAAAGCATACTGTGATTTCCTGATCCTGAAGCTCGGGATCTTAACAGAGAGCTTGCTGCCGCATAAAGGGCAGTTGGTCATGAAATTCTTTGATGTCGCAAATGCGCTTATGCTGTCAAGGCACTCAGGACCTACAAAGCTGAAATCCGAAGGAACATCCGGATCTATTGATGAACTGGATATGGCAGAAATTACTTCTGACGGCTTATTGTGTTTAAAGATCTCTTCGAACACCGCACCCGTATAATGGGCATCGGCTGTTGCACTGTGGAATATCTCATTCTTTTCTATATTATAAAAATCTACCGCTGCTTCTACACTCCTTTGTGTTCCCTGAAGGCCTGCAAAGAGAGAGAAGATCGGCTGAAGATCAAGGAAGAATAATCCCAATTCTTTGTCCATACCGAAGAACTCAAGGTTCATCTTGAGCATGGAAGGATCTGAGCTTCCCCAGCCGACTAAGATGGCATCGCCGCAGAATGCCCGAAATCTCGTGTATACATCCTTGAATGGCTCACCGTTAAGAAGATCGGAATTCTTTTTATGGGTAACCTTTTTTACATGATAGTGGAGCTTCGTATATTTGACCGGAGCGATATCTGCAGAAAAAGAAGCTTTATAAAGCAGTTCGCCATTATCGTAAACATACTTAAAAGCGCCGATCTCGATGATCTCTCCTGTCAGCTTGCTTACGTCAAAGGGATATTCCTTGCCCGGCATCGGCTGGTTCCATTCCATATCAAAAACCACAAATTCCGTGCCGTCTGTTATCTTCTTACTTAACATCCGTATTGTTCCCTTCGCCGGTTACTGTCTTCTTTTTATTATACATTTGGGATAGAGGAATTGCGACAAAACACAATACTGCTATTACGCTTATCAGGACACCCGGGACGATTCCCGTATCCTTGTGCTCGATCGTAACCTCAATTGTCCTGTCACCGTCATTTTCGAAAACACAGGCATGCTTTCCGTAGAAATCAAATGATTCACGGTATTTGCCGTTGATCTTTACCTTCGAATCATCAAAGGCATAAGGCAGGATAAGAGTGTTCGTGCCTTCAGAGATCTTGCTTCCGATAGAAAACTTTGTGGTGCCTGCCTTGCCAGAATACTGCTTGATGACATTAAGGGCATTTTCATTAAGTCTGTATAAAGATATATAGCAGACCTCTTCGCCTTCGGAATCTATCAGGAACTCGAGTTTTACTTCGCCCGCACCTTCATTCAGTTCCGTAAGGAAAGGACCTGTGAAGAATCTCTCGCTATCGCCGTTTGAAGAACGGATCTTAAAGGAAGCTCCTTCCATCGCAGTACAATAGACGAACAATCTTTCACCGGGATTAACATCGAACGGATCGAATGAAATGGCGGTCGTGCCCATATCAAGTCCGAATCGGTCAGCCCCCTTCAGGATGATATCCTGGTCAAGTGAAGGAGTAATGTAGATCTCTTCGAAAAGGTCCTCGCCGGTAATGCTGTTCGAGATAAAATTGATGCCGTCTATGGATGAGCCTTCGAAATCGAAAATGCCAAGATCGGCATTAACCACCTGGTAATCGCTTCCGCTGTTAACAGCAGGAAGGTCAAAGCCTTCGTCCAATATAAGGGTCTCTGTCTTACCTTCACCGTAATCAGGTACAAAATACTCTTCAACGGTCGATTGGGTGATCGTGTTGTTGAACATGGTAAAAGAAGTATTTACTCCAATAAAAGCATATAAGAGAACAAATATCACGATCTTGGCTTTGTTTGTCAGCTTGTCTTTTGCGACGGCATAGACCAGGGAAGATTCCACGATCACTGCAATAAATGTGGAAATCCGGATCGGGCTCGCAAGCGTCGTTCCTGCAGAGGAATTATTTGTCATGACAAGGATGCCGAGAGGAATAAGGCAGGTTGCAATATGTTCGCCCCTCGTAAGCCCCTTAATGTTCTTAAGGCCTATTCCCGCAATAAAGAAGAGCAGGATCTCAAGGCAGATAAGTCTTGAAGAGGAAAGGAGCGGTGATGCGCCGAAAATACTGATCATCTCGTTAACAAATGAAGAGCAGCATGTGATATAGAAAACAGATGTGATGACCGCAGAAGCTACTTTAAGCCTTAAAGGGATCGTCTCATTTAATGCAAATGCGACAATGGCAACGAGTGTCAGGATTCCGACATAAAATACCGGAGCAGAGTTCATGACGATGCTTCCGGAGCGGAGCATGAACGAGCCTCTTATAACGTCAAAAACCGTATATAAGACTTTGGCATTCTTAAAACTGTCAGCTGCATTTACATCAACAGACATTATGTAAAGTCCCGGAACAGACATTGCAGCTGTCATTACAAGACCCGTAAAGATGCTGCCCAATGCCTTTATCCATGAAGACATTGCCATTCTGGAAGTATTGTAGAGACCAAAAGACATCAGAAGGCTGATGAAAATTATTGCGGGCATGCCGATCATGATTCCGTAGCCGCCCGAAGCTCCAAGGAAAAATGAAGCAATGCATACCAGTGAAAATGATTTCCATGTTCTCTTCTTATAATAAGAATCGATAGCTGACATTAGGACCGGCAGCATAATAGACATGTTCATTATCTCCGGCAGCTGTGCCGTAAATACTATCTGCGTTGAAAATGCATAAAGGGCTGCCAGAAGGCCTGAAAACATTCTGGTCAGCTTCAGGTGCTCTGACATGAAATAGTACATGGCAGCAGCAACGAGACCGAATCTTACAAAATAACCGGTCATGAGGACCGCTTTGGCAGCTGCCTTAGGCAGCAGCAAAGCCATATAGAAGAACAGGTCCATATGAACGAAGGTAAGAAGTCTCCAAAGATCAGCACCGGCATTGCCGTTTCTGATCAGATCGACATCATCCAATGCGAGATCTATGCCGTAGATAATGTTGTCGCTCATCATGCCTGAACGCATCGAAATTCCTGTAGGCAATACCTTTCCGGGTTCGATCTTAAGACCTGCATAATAAGCTCCTACTGCTATCAGGACAGCAGCGAGGAAACAGATAATGACACCTTTAAGGCTATCAGTCTTTCCTTTGGCATTAATCATTTGAGACCTCCGGAGCGCCGCCTTCGCCGGCATCGTTTTCGGATTCTTTCTGTAACTTGGCAGGTTCATCCGCCTCAGCCATTACAGCCGCTACGGGAACTTCTTCAATAGCCTCTGCGGGCGTACTATTAACAGTTTCTGCAGAACCTTCCTGAACAGGTGCAGCGGGTGTGTTTCCGGCTGTTGTCTGAGCTTCCTGAACCTTGCTGTTCTTCTTTTGGCTGATGAATGAAGATATAGCAATAACACAAACGATCATAACTACAGATGCCGCGCTGATCAGAAGACCCGCCTTAAATCCTGCCGGAGTGTACTTTAGCGCAACATCATGACTGCCCTGACTAAGCCTGATTCCCATAAGGGCATCCTGGATTGGGACGATCTCGGCTTCTTTGCCGTCAACTACGGCACTCCAGCCCTCTGCATAAGGGATTGAAAGGAATAAAAGACCGTCTTCCTTGACGTCAATATGACCTTCCAGTGAAGTGGTGTCATATTTTGTTATGTTGAGCTGCTCGTCAGAGAACTTTTCAAGCATATTGTCATATCCAGCCCTGTCGAGCTGATATCCGTATAAAGTGATGTTTGAACTGGGAGACTCTGAATATTTTACGTAAACGTCGATCGGAGTACCGTCAAACACACCGCATGAAATGATCTGGTAACTCCTGATCTCGAATTTTTTAGTTACCTCACCGCATTTGATAGTGACATTTCCGCCTTTTTTGGAATTTGCATAAAGATAAATATCTGATCCAATCTCAGCATCTTCAATAGTAACGTTAAATGAATATTCATTACTCGGGACATTATTGGAGACCGTAAATGCAATCACCTGGCTTTTGGTATCTACCGTATTAAGTCCCGATGTCTCACCTGCAATAAGCGTGACAGGCTTATAAACGTCACATGCGCCCATGCTTCTGACCCACGCATTTGTCTTATCGAAAACGTCGAGATTATGGTCGTAATCAGGTGCATAATCGATAACAGCAGGATCTGTCATATAGCCTACGCTGAGTGCATCTTTGTTGCCCCAGGAAGAAACAACCCCATACATATACTCTTTTTCGAAAAGTGCCGGAACAGCCTGGGTCCTGTCGATCTCAACCAGATTCCTGACATTAAGGAGTGTAGCAGTAACACGTGTAAGACCGGCATTTCTCAATCCGTTAATGTTGTTATTATGGAAACCATAGTTTCTCATGTATTTAACAAAACTCTCTCTGGCAGTAGATGAGAATATCGACAAACCCTTAACATCATAAACGGCCTGCAGATTACAAATATTATTCGGGAAGAGTTCAGAACGCTCAAAGTTCATATGGCCTTCCGTACCCTCTACCGAATTTACATAAGAAGCTACTTCCTGATAGTTTTTTCCATAAGGCTTATATGCCGTAAATCCTTCATGTTTAGCAACAAGGCCGATAGAGATAAGTGATGCGGCAAACATCTCGAACATCATGGTGACAGTAAGAAGAGTCTCAAGGAAGAATTCGCTCTTTCTGACATTGATGTTGCTTACAGTATGGAGAGCCGCACCCTGGATAATGAGGAAAAGTAGCGTTACACCGATCTGGAGATAGCCCTCATTTCCCGTTCCGAACTTTTCATATAGAACAAGGAAAGCTGCGGAGCTTAAGACAGCACCGGTAATGTATTTCACGCCAAGGCTCCTTATTCTCCGGATTGTAAGGAAACCAATAAATACCAACAGGAAGCTCATGATGAATGACTCTCTGTAAGGGATCTGATTCGGGAAATGGAATCCGTGCCAGATGAAGTTGAGCGTACGGTTGGTAAGGCTCAGATACATTACTGCAAGGAGAGTTCCGAATACGATCTTATGCTTGAGTTTGATGCCTGTTCTTTTCGGAAGCAGGAAGAACAAAGGCAGTAAAAGGACGATGACTATGCCGCTGTAGACATTTGCCATACCGTCCCTGATATTAGGATTTGCCGCAACCATGAGCCTTCCGAAAAAGTCAAAAAGGTTATTCTGAAGAGAATAATCCGGCTTAAGAGTATCGCCCGTAGCAGAACAGTTCTTAAGGATAAGATAAGTCGGGACGGTAAGGGCAGCAGAAGCTCCTGCTGCGAGAATGCTCGAAAATGCAAAACGGACAGCAGAACCGATAAATGTCTTAAAGCAGAGCCTTCCGGGGTCACCCTTGGGCTTTTCGCGGGAAAAGAGGCAAAGATAATATGCTGGAGCAAAGAATACCATGAAAAGGCAGATAAAATAGCCTGCGTAATAATTGCTCACGATCGCAATGGCAAGCGTAACCGTATAGAGCCCGTATTTGTGGTCAATGAAAAGCCTTCTCAATCCCAGAGCAATAAGCGGAAGCAATACTACCGCATCACACCACATAATGTTCCAGAAGAAAGATATGAACCATCCGCAAAGAGCGTAAGAAGAACTGAACACTACGGTAATGTTGTCGATCCTCTTGTTGTCGTTGGCGGAAAGAAACATCAGCATGAATACAGATGCAAGACCTGCACGGAAACATGTTACGAACATGATAAATATCGGCATTGTCTTAGCTGTAAAGAACAACGAGAAAATATTAAGAGGGCTTGCTGAATAATTTGCAAAAGCGGCTAAATACTCCTGGCCTAAGCCATCGTTCCAGCTGTAAAACAGTGATTCGCCTGACAAGACCTTATTTCTGAAAGTTATCAGGAAAGGACAATACTGGTGATAGAGATCAACAGTAAGTATGGTTCGCTCACCGAATGG
The DNA here is from genome assembly GCA_003149065.1 of Ruminococcaceae bacterium R-25. Classification (NCBI taxonomy): domain Bacteria; kingdom Bacillati; phylum Bacillota; class Clostridia; order Eubacteriales; family Oscillospiraceae; species Ruminococcaceae bacterium R-25. The sequence continues at coordinate 591,919 of QGFZ01000002.1, read as the reverse complement.
ATAGCATCCCGTAATCGCAAAAGCCGCAAGAACCGTAAGAGCCGGGAACAGGAAAGCGAGAAGAAATTGGGGCCAGTATTCTTTTAATATGCCAAAAGTGCCTCGTTTTTCCTTCAATATTGGACTAGGTTTTCCCCACATAAAAATCCTTTAATTATTATTCTTAGATTACAAACGTGTTAATAATAGCACAAATTAACCGTGTTGTTTCTTCTTTTATGGTAAAGTGTCCATAACCTGTATCTTATTTAAAGGGGAAAATATGAAGGGTAAAAACAAAAACAACAATGATAAAAAAGCTCGTAAACCAGTGGTTAACGAGGATTCTTTATATACAGAAGCTCTGGAATCTTCCGAGAGCAAGCCTACTGAAGACTTTATGGAAGCTCCCATCGAGTCATCCAAAAAGAGCGTTACTTTAAATGAACTGGCAGAGATCGATCCTGAACTTCTTACCGGCAGATCCGGTGAGATCGTTAAGGCAAAAAAACTTCCTGCCCTGCCCGATAACAAAAACAGCAATAAGCTCAAGGAACCGGATATTCCCGTAATTCCTACAGAGATCAACCTTGATAGGAATGAAGATGCCCTGGAAAAGGAAAAGTTCAAGCGTAATGCCGGAATCGCCTTTGTAGTCCTTGGGATCATTCTGGTTACGGTAATTGCTGCAGCCACATTTGCTTTGGACACAGGACTTGATACTTCATTCATCAGCCCGTTGAAAGTCCATGGCAGAGACATTTCGAGCGCTGAGTTCAGCTTCCTTTACCATTATGAACTTTTGAGCGAAGGTGTTGACCTTTTCGCTGCTGACACAGAAGAAAAACTCTCTTCTCCTTATCTTGACGACGACAGTTTCTCCACTTACAGAGACTACTTCAGATATGTAACCGCCCAGGATTTCCAGAAGATGGAGATCTTATACGACGATGCCACATCACAGGGTTACCAGATCGAAAAAGCTCACTACGAAAGAGCCAACATCTATATCAACTGGCTCAAGAGCAGAGCCGATGAGCTTGGTGTTCCTCTCGATACATACATCAAGGGTGTATTCGGCAGCCAGGTCGACGAACAGTGCATTATCAACACGCTCGCTAAAAAGTACTTCACAGAAGACTATGCTGACGGGGAAAAGCTCATCCAGTTGTCTGCTACAGATGCGCAGGCTGAAGAAGCTTACAACCAGTCCAGAAACATCTACGACCTCGTAAGCTATAAGTTCATCAGAATGACTTATGAGCAGAGAACACAGGCATTCAAGGATACGGCTAATGCCCATGCCCAGCAGATCATCTCAGACATGAACGGTGACCCGTCCAAGTTCGAAGCCTGCGCAAAGCCTTTCTTCTCCGGTGTTTATGCGAATACACTTTCCCAGAAAGATTCAACGCTTATACCTAACTGCAGATACGATGACATTTCTCATGAAGAATTCAGGGAATGGCTCTTTGACGAGTCCAGAAAAGAAGGCGATGCCACAGTAATTCCCGATGAAGACGGCTTCCCTATCATCCTTGTTTTCGTATCCAGAGTACGTCAGTCAGAAAAGCTCCGCAACTGCTACATCATTGCTGCCAATGTTCTTTCAGAGGATATGGCTCCCGATAATGCAGCAACACAGGCACTGGCTCAGGAGATCTACGATTACATTGAAGATGCAGACAACTGCAACGAGGTAGAAAACCGCTATAACGACTATATCCTCGCCGGACAGCTGTCAGTTCTCCACGACAGCCAGATCTACCAGAATAAATACAATAAGGCTCTTGCCGACTGGATCTTCGCTGATGAAAGACAGTTGGGCGATAAGACATTGATCGAAGTAGAAGGCACATTCTATGTTATCTACTTCATATCCGAGTCGCCGAATCCCGAGTGGTATGACATGGTAAACAGCTTCCTCAGAATGAACAACCTGCAGCAGTTCATTCAGTCAAAAGCTGAAGAATACTCTTACGAATTCAATATCGACGGATTAAATCAGATTAAGGACGTACCGTAAATCCGGTAAAGCAGTATCAGCCTAAGCTGAACTGCTGGATAAGTACGACGATTATCGCGAAAACGAAAGACAGAAGCATAGCTCCGATCAATATCCAGGCCAAAACCTTGGTTCCGAAATTCTTGCCTTCTCCGCGCATAAAATTACTTCCTTAACTTAATATTACGATTATTACTGGTCAGCGCTGTCGCCAATTACGAGCGACAGCTTGATCTCTTTGCCGTCACGCTCGACAACTACTTCGATCGTATCGCCTGCCTTATGTGAATCGCGCACTCTAATAATATCACCGGTCTCTTTTATTTCAACACCGTCGAAATAAAGCACTCTGTCGCCTAATTCAAGTCCTGCCTTGTCAGAAGGACCGCCTTTAACGATCTCGGCAACAAATACTCCGCCCCTGGCACCGAAATAAGAATCATCGGCAACCTGCTGCAGTGAAACTCCGAGATAAGGACGTCCTACAACTTTTCCGTAATTGATTATGCTCTCGATTACTGTCTTTACGGAATTTACAGGGATAGCAAAACCTAAGTTCTCTGAAGTGCCTGTAACGATCTTGGCATTTGTGATGCCTACGACCTCACCAAAAGAATTGATGAGCGGTCCGCCGCTGTTTCCGGGATTGATGGCAGCATCAGTCTGGATGATATTTACAAAATATCCTTTGCGGTTGATCTCTCTTGAAGGAGAAGATATTACACCGACGGTAACGGAGTCATCGAACTTTCCCAATGAATTTCCGATAACCACGGCAAGCTCGCCTGCTTGGAGCTTATCGGAATCTCCGAATGTTACGCAGGGAAGTTCTTTATCAATATTAACTTTAAGGACCGCAATGTCTGTCTGGACATCGCTTCCTACGACCTCAGCTCTGACGGGGTTCTCAATATCAGGTAAAAGAACCGTTACATAGTATGTGCTTACAGCTTTATCTGCCATAACGACAACATGCTGGTTTGTAACGATATATCCGTCTTTGGTGATAATGAAGCCTGTTCCGGAACTGATCTTTGTTTCTTTGCCGTCATCAACGCTGATGACACTGATAGGAACTGTCGCAGGGCTTACCTTCTTAACTATGTCGACAGTCGTCATTTTCTGACTGTTAACTGAAGAAGCCTCTTCTATCGAAAACCAGGGTTCAGGCAGAGAGGAAACATTTGCAGATTCTGTTATGGACTCAATGGCTCCCTGCTCATCATCGTCATCAGCTCTGTTCTTGAAGATCCTTGTATATGACATGATCCCTTCAAGACCGGTATTAAGTCTGAATATATAAAGGGTCTGGAAGCCCGAAAACAAAACCAGGGCAAGAAGAATAAGAGACATTACGATCAGCGTAAAGCGGTAATTCTTTTCTTTTGGATCAACGGTTTCCCTGATCTTGGGCGCGTTTTCCTGCTCTAAATTCTGATTATCCATAACCGTTTCCTTTTAATTTACTTAAGTACTAAGTCTACCCCTTGCGCTCCACATATTCTGGGCGATTTTGGTCCAAATCGCAAGTTTCACGATATTTCCACGCTCTCACCTTTTGTAAGAAAGCTTACCGGGTCTTTCAGCTGAAGCGCGCCGCCTGTAAGGTCAAGGCAGTATCTTATCAGTTCTTTTTCTTCTTCTTCAGGTACGATGATGTCAAAAGCTACATCCTGGCCGTATTCTATGTTTTCGATCACCCATCCGGAATTGCCGGCTTTTCTCGACAGCATCTCAAAAACCGGATAAGAGCAGTTATCCCTCCATTTTAGAGCCGGGACCAGAGTAACAGGGCAGCCTGCTTCAAGAGCCTGCCTGCCACTGTCAGAATAAGCGCGCCTTAATCCTCCTGTCCCAAGGAGCGTTCCTCCGAAATATCTGGTAACGCAGATAAGAGTATCCGTAAAACCGTTTGAAGTAAGGAGTTCCAGCAAAGGCTGTCCTGCAGTGCCCTGCGGCTCGCCGTCGTCGCTGGATTTCTGCCTGGCATTCTCCCCGCCTGTTACCCATGCATAACAAAGGTGCCTCGCGTCAGGGTACTTTTTCCTTTCGGCTGCCAGAAATTCTGATGCTTCATCAGGTGAAGAAATATGAAAACTCCTGCCGATAAAGACCGACTTCTTAACTTCGATCCTGGAATCGCCGGTTTTGCTGAGAGTAATGCTGCGGCTCAATCCCTGGTGCTCTCCCTATACTTCTGATAAGCCATCATCAAAAGGGATTTATCCTGGCTGTATGTGATCTCTTCCAAAGCCTGTGCGACTCCGACGAACTTGCACTCAATGGTGCCGGTGTCAGGAAAAGCTTCGCACTCTTCATTCTTTGCCTGCATTACAAACCATGAGATATTGTTATGGACAGGCTTTCTTCTTGAAATCGAATAATACTCGTAGTTGGTCTTGCCGCAGGGAGCAAGGACTCTGGCATCAACGCCGGTCTCACTCTTGACCCTGTCTTTGGCAAAAGCCGATAAGGAAAGATCCGCGTCGCTCTTTACCACTCCCTTAGGGAATCCCCATTCCTGCTTGTCATTGCCGACGATCAAGACCTTGTCGCCGAAAAATACGATTCCGCCTGAACAGTTACGAACGATCATTTCCTACCAACCCGAAAACAGATTTATATAACCCGATTTTATCACAGGTCCATACTCTTTTCTTGGGGTTATTTGTTCTTTTTGAAACAGGTCTGTATAATTGTCCTATGTTTAATAATCGCAATAGTGTTGATAATCTTTCAAAACAGGACGGCTCGGAGCTCGCTAAACTCAGAAAGCTGATGAACATCCTGCTTTCCGTTTCTGCGCTTTTGGCAGTTGTCTTGATCACTCTGGGCGTCACCAAGATAATCAAGATCGTTAACGCTCCGGATTCCAATATCAACATTCCGATACTTGTAACTATCAGTTCGGAAAGCACTACACAGACAGATCCTGTCATTTATCATACTGAACAGCTCGTTTCATCCGAGCTTGCCGACAGTTACTGGCGTCCCCTTCCAGAGATTCCGGAAGAAGATGTTAAGACACCCGAGCACTTCGAAGTCAGGGGCTTATATATGGGAACCTGTTCCAATCTCGACTATGCGATCGAGCTTTGCAAGAACAGCGAGCTCAACGCTGTGGTAATTAACCTTAAGCAGGAATACGGTATCCCTTTCAAGACAAAGAACGAGACCGCCAGAGAGATCGGCTACGTCTGGGACGCTTATGATATCGATAAGGTAATCAAAAAGTGCCACGATAATGATATAAGAGTTATCGGCCGTGTCGTCTGCTTTAACGATTCTCTGGCAGCTGAGCACTTCCCGAAAAGAGCCATTACCGATGCTTCCGGCAACGTAGTAAGGTTCAGCAACGAAGGCAATAACCCGTTCTTAAGTCCTTATAACAGCGAAAACTGGGATTATCTCATAGATATCGCATTAGAAGGTGTCGAGCACGGAATCGACGAGATCCAGTTCGACTATGTGCGTTTCCCCGCAGGCTCTACCAAGAACAAGGCAAAGCCCTACTATGGCGAAGAAGGCCAGACTCCTACAAAGGCTGAAGCAGTAAACAGATTCCTTCAGGAAGCCAGGATCAGGATCCAGGATACATACGGCATTCCGGTATCGGCAGATATTTTCGGTATCGTATTAACATCTCCCCTGGATGCAGGCATTATCGGTCAGGACTTTACCACATTGGGCATGACAGGCGTCGATTCATGCTGCCCGATGTTATATCCTTCGCACTATGCTCTGGGCACTATGCTCGCAGGACATGTTTTCAAGACTCCCGATAAGGAGCCTTACCTCATCGTTTACAGCGTTCTCAATGAATGCCGCGCAACCTACGTCCAGCCGGGCTTCACGGCCATGAGACCATATCTGCAGGCATTCACGGCATCTTACATAGGCAAGGGCAACTATATCGAATACGGCTACCGCGAGATCAATTCACAGATCAAGGCCATTCATGACGTCGGAATCAAGGAATTTATCCTGTGGGATCCGAAGTTCAGTTATCCCCAGGGAAAATACGATGGAAATATGTCTGTTCAGACAGATTGAAACTAGAGCTTTCTAAGCATAAAATATGTAGGTTATTTATATAAGAGGTGACATCATGCTTGATATTAAATTCTTACGTACCAATCCGGACATCGTTAAACAGAACATCAAGAACAAGTTCCAGGACGAGAAGCTTCCCCTTGTAGATCAGGTCATTGAACTTGATAAGGAATTCCGTGAGAGCAAGACACGTGCTGAAGCTTTAAGAGCTAACCGCAACAAGGTCAGCAAGCAGATCGGCGCTCTCATGGCTCAGGGCAAAAAGGACGAAGCTGAAGTAGTCAAGAAGCAGGTCACAGATATGGCTGAAGAGCTCGAAGCACTCTCTGCTAAGGAGACTGAGCTTGAAGAACAGATCAGAAAGATCATGCTCGTTATCCCTAACATCATCGATCCTTCCGTTCCGATCGGCAAAGACGATTCCGAGAACGTTGAGATCGAGAAATTCGGCGAACCCTTCGTTCCTGATTTCGAAGTACCCTATCACGTTGACATCATGGAAAAGCTTGACGGCATCGAGCTCGACCAGGCAAGAGAAACATCCGGCAACGGCTTCTACTACTTAAAGGGCGACATCGCAAGACTTCACTCTGCATGCCTCTCTTATGCAAGAGACTTCATGATCGACAGAGGCTTCACATACTACATTCCGCCTTACATGATCAGATCTTCCGTTGTTACAGGCGTTATGAGCTTTGCAGAGATGGAAAACATGATGTACAAGATTGAGGGCGAGGACCTTTACCTCATCGGTACTTCCGAGCACTCCATGATTGGTAAGTTCATCGACACTATCACAGACGAGGATAAGCTCCCCCAAACACTCACATCTTACTCTCCTTGCTTCCGTAAAGAAGTTGGTGCCCACGGCATCGAGGAGCGTGGTGTTTACAGAATCCACCAGTTCGAAAAGCAGGAAATGATCGTTGTCTGCAAGCCTGAAGATTCCATGACATGGTATAACAAGCTCTGGCAGAACACAGTTGATTACTTCCGTTCACTCGATATCCCCGTAAGAACACTCGAGTGCTGCTCCGGCGACCTCGCTGACCTCAAGGTTAAGTCCTGCGACGTAGAGGCTTGGTCTCCCAGACAGAAAAAGTATTTCGAAGTAGGTTCCTGCTCTAACTTGGGCGACGCTCAGGCAAGACGTCTTAAGATCAGGATCAGAGGTTCTGAGGGCACGTACCTCGCTCATACACTTAACAACACATGCGTTGCTCCTCCGAGAATGCTCATTGCCTTCTTAGAGAACAACCTTAACGCAGACGGCTCCATCAGGATCCCTGAGGCATTGAGACCTTACATGGGCGGCAAGTCTGTAATCGAAGTAAAGAAGTAATCCTTTCTCAAAAGAATAATAGTGGTTTCTTAAGCTAACGTTAAATTCATAACATATTATAAAAGGGAGTTCAGAAACTCCCTTTTATATATGGAATTAGGAATATTTGTGGTGTTATGCTCACATTTATCCTTAAACACCTATCAAGACTCGTTTGTTAGCAAATCCTGTAAAACCAATCACATAAAGACAGCTCCTTAATACACCGTCTTATATAATTTCAAGATCACACCTGTCACGAAGCATGTACTTTTTCAAAGGTGTTAAACTTGCAATCCAATAGAGAAGCCCGCCACTGATTGCTGTATATCCGCTTCCAGTAAGAATAAGGAATATTGGGCTTTGTATTTCACCAGTTAAAGGATTGTATACAAAAAGAATGCATGAAACGAATGAAATAACTAAAATCACTAAACTCACAAGATTAAAGCCTCTTGTAAAGTTATATGCATCATGTCCTTTCATATAGAATGCCGACTTAAGAGAGATTTTTCTCTTTTTCACAATAAGATAATCCACCACGGTCATACCAATTATTGGCCCCTGAATATACGCAGCCATAGAAATGAAGGAACCAAAACTGTCCATAACCCATCCCCAAACTGTAAGAATACTAACATAGACAGCAGCAAGCCATACAAGCATTTTATAGTTAAGCTTTGGAAGACCGCTCTTGATAATCATACAGTTTACATAAGAACCTATGCCCTGTGTGCCAATATTCGCAAAAGCAACCATAAGAAGGCTTAAAAGAGCAAAAGTGGGACCACAAAGAGTAGCAAGCATATTAGTCGGGTCACTTTCAAAAACACCAGTCTTAACAAACATTGCATACGCCATGATTCCACCAGCAGCAACAAAGAATGGTGCTACAACACCATAAGCCAAAGACGTTCCCCAGTATCCCTTGCTCTCAGTCTTACATAGTCTAGGGATAACCAACGCTTGAGTTGACCACGAGAAAGCAAATGCGCAACTGCCTTCTGCTGATGTCATAAAACGTACGAGATTGGAACCTTCGATTTGAGGCTGAACGGCTGCTATTTCCGATAACGGAACGCTAGTAAAACAAAGAACTACAACTACACAACCGACTACTAGCAAAGCTGTAACCAAAACTCGGCTTGTCCACTTAATGACTTCCGGCCCGCCCAAAGCAATAAGAGTTCCAAGGATGACACACACTACGCCGAGTATTGGCTTCCATATATTCATAGGGAGATCAACACCAAAACCCTTTAACAAGTTTACCATCGAAGATCCGAACAACTGGGCATCAACACCATACCAACCAAAATTTGCCATTGAAATGACGGTAGCAAAGATTGCAACCCCCTTAATTCCTAGCACAGATCTCAACCAAACCCAGAGATCAATTCCGTAGCGTACTGCAAAAAATACAGGAATACACTCTATAAAAATCCAAATAATGTTAAAACAGAAAATGTTGATCAATAGTTGTTTAAATGAAAGGTATTCCGCCATGTAAGCGCCTTGTGTATAACACCATGTTGCTATTGAGAATCCGCTTGTGGATAAAAACAAATCCCAAAAATTGTACTTCCGTTCTTTGTTCAACATTGGGACAACACCGGTAACTGTTTCTTGAATGATATAATCGGCCTTTGAACCCAAACTCATACTATCACCCCCGTCATACAAAGAACGATTAACACAATACTAATTATGATGCTTAAGCAGATAAACACATAATCTGTCATGCCAGCCTTTTTGGGAAATTCATAATCAGGAGACTGCATTATATCAAGACGCTTTTCAGTCTCTTCATCAATGAGTTTGCCAATGTCAATTTTCTCAGCCATTTTTTCTGTTCCTTTCATAATACTCTTTTGCTTTATTCATATAATATTTAGAATTCTGATACCACAGAAACAGGTAATCTCCTACCATGTTGCCTATGGATTCCTGATATATAGCCCAGACGAACCAATAATATGAAGCAATTGCAACATAAGCCAAACAATGATGCAGTTCTTTTTCTGTGGGTTTGCATCCGTAATATATGTTGATCACCTCAAGCGCTTCCTCAAATGTATAGTCAGAACAACAGATAAATGTACCTAGATCGTTTGCAGGATCATCATTGCCTGAATACTCCCAGTCAATAAGAGTTACAACGCCGTTTTTATCTACGAGGAAATTTGGATCATAACAGTCACAGTGACACAAGATTTTTTTTACACCATCAGTTTTGGTATATTCATAGAGCTCCTTCATATCATTAAACAGCGTGTTGAAGTCTGAAAAGTCCTTTCGGTGGTCAAGAATAAGATCTATGAAGTTCAGTGTTCTTTGCCATATATCAAAATCATAAGGCGAAACTATGGCAGCATCATGAAGCTTTTTTACAAGACCAAGGGCCTGCTTAACTTCATCTTTATTATGATAATTAAGAGTATGGGCATTCTCGATAAATGTCGAGATCTTCCATCCTTCTTTACCATTAATCTCAATTATCGTGCTATCCAGTCCAAGTTTCTTCGCAACACCCATCGAAAAAGCTTCGCTTTCTCGCGAGATGTATTTTTCTGTACCAACACCAGGATGACGGTAAATAAATGATTTCCCTTTACAAGAAAATCTGAATGACAGGTTTGTAAGGCCCTGCTTAACAACACTGATATCTTTAATGTCATTTTCCTCACAGCTACAAACATTACAGATATTCGAAAAAATCTCAGAACCGCTGTTTTGGATATATTTCTCATCAAAAGCCCTAAGATCTTCTAATGAATCAAATTCCTTGATAACATCCGTACTATACTGACGCATCGAAATTGAAAGACGTTTTAGGTTTTCTTCGAGGATATGCTCCCATAATTCATATCGGACACTTTCCTTTGAATACTGTTTCTCAAGGATTGGAATGAATTTTTCAGAAAAAGACTTCGAAAAAAATGCGTGACCCATCATAATCCACATATCTTTTGGTGAATGGTCAATCTTTACGATTCTATTATTACTATCCGTTAATAGTCCCCATTCATCACTCTCACCTTCCTGATAAACCGCAGAATAGTATGAATCATATACAAAAGGTTCAAAAACATTCTCAACAAAATAATTATCTGAAGAACAAATGAAGGTATTTTTCAGCAAATCTTTAACTCTTATAAGCGTTGATGGATTGTTATAACGGAAATAATCATCATTGATTACAATATTTACATCAAATTTCTCATGAAGATAAAAAAACTTCTCTTTCATATAACCAACAACAACGGTTATATCACTGATTCCTGCTTCACGTAATTGTCTAATCTGCCTTTCAATAAGAACTTCACCTTTTACAACCAAAAGCCCCTTAGGTTTTTCGTAAGATAAGGGCGCGAATCGGGATGAAAGGCCTGCGGCCATAATGATAGCATTGTCAACCTTATATGGTTCCATTGCTTTATAACCATCTGCAGTCAATTTGTACTCATCATCAATCAACCCCCCTTGTCGAGCTTCGGATAATAGTCTGTTGGTTTTCCCCAAAGCCATACCAAGAAACGAAGCCAAGCTACGTTGATTATTAATTTCATTAGTTCTAAGAACATTCAATAAAGAAAATTGATCACGAGTCATAAAAGCCACCTTGTTCATCTTTAAGATTAGAGTACTCAAAAATGAACAAACGTCAACTTCATTTCTGAAAAAAATAAAAAAAGGAATTATTTACAAAATGCAAAAGAGGTCATCCTAATGATGACCTCCCTAATAATTTCAATAACAACTTCTAGAACCTTACGCTCTCTCGACTTTGCCGGAACGAAGGCAACGTGTGCAAACGTTCATTGACTTGGGGGTGCCGTCAACAACAACCTTAACTCTGTGTACGTTAGCCTGCTGCGTAGTAAGCGCGCGTCTTGAAATCTGTGAACGCGTGATTCTAATCTTTCTGCCGAAGAACATATCTTTCTGGCAAACTTCACACTTAGCCATGCAAACACCTCCTGTTAGAATTCAAATGCCTAAGAATAATACCACAACCTATTTAAGAGTGCAACAAGTTTTTACGTCTCTTTTTCAAGTATTGCAGACTTTTTTTAAGCTACGTCACTTTAGTGCTGAATATGCGTCTTATCGTAATGATCCTTTCGCATATTGAGTCACCTGAAGAGAAGTTTCTGAGTCTTACCGTAGTTCTTGCAGGTGATATCATAAACAGCACTCCGGTATCGGTACAGACTGCCATTTCATAGATTTCTTTATCTCCGGCCGTCTTTTTCGGGCTCGCCAAAAAGAGAATATCTCCCGGCTGAATCTGGTCGATCATTATCTTACCGGTAACAGCGTCTGGCTCAGGTATAACTTCGATGCCGGCCTTCGCCTGCTCTTCCATCGTCCTGGGGATCTGGATACCGTTTACTTCAGCGCTGACATATACGACGCCGTTTACAGAGGCACCGTCTATGGACATGCCGTTCTGGATATACTTGCTGTTAACAAAGGTTAAGACCGAGCTCACAAAATAACGGCTGGATACTTCTTCGGTCTCGGCTCTGGGTGACAGCTCGATAACACCGGATGATCCGATCCATCCGCTGTCTCCGCCGGGCAGAGCTACCTGGTAAACGCCTTCTCTTTTGATATCAGCGTAAAGCACGGTATTCATCATTACCTTCTTTATCAAGGTACCGTTGCTCGCGTGGGTCATGATATTTTTCGAAGACTCGGATACGATGAGCTTATATTGATGAACGTCGGGCTCGATCGAATTCGTATCATCGACCAGGCTCGATTCCTTGACAAAGCCTTCAAGGCCGTCCATAGTCCTTATCTTGCAGTAACCGTCCTTTGCGGCAGAAATATACTTAACTGGCTCATTGAAAAGGACTTCCGCAATACGCTTGGTTGAAGGATCGGGTTCTGTCATGAGAGCGACTGTGCTGTCTTTTACTACCCTGAAGCTCTCATCTTCGTACTCAAGATTGACCTCAGGCTCAATGAAGAGCTCGATGTTGGTACCTTTGAAGAGATCAGGCAGTACTCTAGGCAGGATATAAAAGACGCCTACTATGAGCAGGATAAAAGCAGCCACGGCGATCGCAAGACTTATGAACTTCCTCTTCTTAACGACACTTAATGTTGCCTGCTTGTCAGAAAGGCCCCACTTCTCTTCCATATCTTCGGCACTGCCGTAGCGTTCATTGTCCTCGCTCATATCTTTGAGGAAAGGAAGATTTACAGGTCGCTCCAAGTGCCTGATCGTCTTAGGCGGTATCTCCCCGCCTACCTGAGGTTTCTTTTTGCGCTCGAAGATCTTGAAGATGCTTGAGTTTTCCTGATTATCCCGTCTCTTCATCCTTATTTCTCCACGAGCATTACGCAATATGCTGCAGCCATTCCGCCGTCATGTGACAGACTTATTGAGACAGAACTCATACCCAGTTCATTTGCATGGGAAAGAGCGCCGCCTGTAAGTCTTATGCCCGGCGTGCCTCTCTCATCCTTAATAACTTCGATGTCATGCATTCCGACGCCTTCGCTCAGAAGGCCTGTGCCAAGTGCCTTGCCGACAGCTTCTTTTGCAGCCCATCTGGCCGCAAAGCGCTCAGCCTTCTTTTTAAGGTCCTTGGATAAATTGCAATAAGCGATCTCACCTTCTGTAAAGCACTTATCGAAAAAAGCCGTGTTGCCTTCTTCCAGTTTCTTTACAAACCTGGCGATATCTACGATGTCGGTTCCGCAGCGTACATTCATCGGAAGTCTTTTACCTTCCTTCCGAAGATATCTTCTTTGCAGTCTGGAGCTTGCCGCTGATCCTCATGTCGCACTTCTTTACGAGTTCACTGACAGGGAAAGGAGTTACGAGGACAGTTGTAAGGTTTGCAGCAGCTCTTGTCTCGAGCAAAGTGTTCAATACCGATCCGACATTCTGGAAATGTGTTACCGAATCGGCAAAATCGTCTATTACAAGGAAATCAATATGCTTTAATGCATCAAGAGTGTCGGTGCCGAGATTTGCGAGATCTTCGCACTTGGCATAGTATGCGCTCTTACCTAAGTTGATCGCTGTCTTGCAGACAACGACGGCAAGGAAAGTCTTGCCTGACTGCGGAGGAGCTGAAAGTACGCACAAAGGCGATGAAGCATCGCCCTCATTAAGACCCAGCATGACCTTTAAAAGCTCATTCTTGATCTTCTTGCGCCCTGTTGCATTACCGAGATAATCGTCTCTGTAATTTTTCATCTTATAAGATGTGTAGTCTGCCATGCCGCTTTGTTCATAGCAGTTCTCGAGCTCGTTCTTTCTGCAGGAACAGACCTTTACGGTGCCGTCGGAACCTTTGGTAAATCCGGTATCGCCGCACTTGTCGCAGATATTCTTTTCCTCATCGAAATAAGGATCTATCCTGTTTCTTGCAATGATCTTATCGCGCTTTGCCTGGAGTTCTTCTTCCGCGATATCGAACCTTTTGATGAGTCTTTCATCCTTGTCGATTACAGCAATAAACCTGCTGTTTCTGACATCCAGGATCTGGTTGTCTATGTCTTTAAGTTCAGGATAATCTTTATATACACGGTTAATGCTGTTCTGCCTGTTGATATCTCTTGTGGCAGCAACTTCAGTAAGACTCTCTCTTATAAGTTCTTTAATCGTTTTCATCCTTAATCTCCAAACATATCAAGGACGCTGTCGGGAATATTGCTGTCTCCGTCATCGTCATTCGTATCCTCTGAAGCCTTTGTATTCTTAGGTTCTTCTGCCTTTGGTTCTGCTGCTATGCCGGCTTCTTCTCCGGTAGCCCAGACAGAACCTGCGTTGGCCTTTCTTCTTGTGGCCTTGCGCTTATTCTCCTTGTGCTCTTCTTCGCTGAATTTGGCAGCATCCTCAGCAGTCTTTATGCCCTGGTCGTGCCACTTGGTAAGAGTGTCACCGACATTCTTTAATGTCAGGTTGGTCCTGAATTCGTTCTCTTTGAAAGCCAATGTTACGAGTTCTTCAGTCGCACCTAAATCTTCTGCCCAGCTCTTAACGCGGTCGATATCAAGACCGTTAAGACGCTTGCGCATGAGGCTGCCTGTAAGCTTGATGAGCTTTTTGGTGCGCTTATCTATCTCGAGCTGCTTTTCGAGGCTCTTGATATCCGTATAGCCTTTTTCGAACCACTCGCGCGCCCTGTTCTCCATCTGTATGTTGGATCTGTGAATGGACTGGTCGTAGCCCTCTTCGAAAAGCTTGTAGCAGACGATGCTGTCGAACTTATATTCATATAGACACTTATCTATAAGTCTGTAGAAGATATAAGGAAGTTCGCCCTGGTAGAATGTCTTGGAGATCGAATCAGCGAGAGTCTTTCTCTCCTGTTCATCGCTCTTAAGTCCTGAGAGATCAGGATCTGTGCCCATGGCCTTCTGTGCCTGGACATATTCTTCCACTTCGCGTGCCTTGATATCATCGAAAGAATAAGTCTTATCCTTGCGGTTGATGAGTCCTGATGCCATGAGTTCAGCCAGAGTCTTGGAAATCTCATCATCAGGGATTATCTTAAACTTCTTTACTGTTTCCTCGTTAAAGCTGTTCTTATCGCCGGTCATATTGAGCCAGAGATAAACGAGCAAAGCATTCTTGCTAAGCTCCTGTGCATACCTTACGAGAAATATGTCGGGCAAAAGACTGTCATTTATAAGCAGTCTTGATAATTCTTCCTTGCCTTTACCGCTTCCCATACCCAAAACCGGACTCCTTAATTTGCTTTGCTAATTATAGCACGGATTAAGCCTCCTAATGGGTAAAGCTTGGGGCAAACTTCCCCGTTTTAAGGACAACTGTTCCGAAAAGGGATCCGCATAAGAAAAGGGCTGTCTCATTGCTGAGACAGCCCCGTAAAGATTTCAGTTAATTCTTACGAATCAAGCTTCGTTTGCCTTCTTAACATAAGAAGCATAACGGTCTCTGGAATCCTGATAGCATCTCTGGAAGAGGCCATCAACAACTTCTGCATCGTACTTCTTGTAGAGAGAGTTGTAACGAACTTCTGCCTTGAGGAAGTCGAAGAAGTCAGCTGTAGGCTCCTTGGAATCGAGTGTGAAAGGATTCTTGCCTTCTGCAGCGAGGGAAGGATTGAATCTGAAGAGGTGCCAGTAACCGCACTCAACAGCTGCCTTTTCTCTGTTCTGAGCTACCTTGAGGCCGCCCTTGATACCGTGGTTGATACAAGGAGCATAGCAGATAACGAGGGAAGGTCCATGGTAAGCTTCTGCTTCTGTGAATGCCTTGATGAGCTGGTTCTTGTCAGATCCCATAGCAACCTGAGCAACGTATACGTAGCCGTAGCTCATAGCCATCATACCGAGATCCTTCTTCTTAACGTGCTTACCGCCTGCAGCGAACTGAGCAACAGCACCCTGAGGTGTGGACTTGGAAGCCTGTCCGCCTGTGTTGGAGTAAACCTCTGTATCGAGTACGAGAACGTTGACATCCTCACCTGTAGCAAGAACGTGGTCAAGTCCGCCGTAACCGATATCGTATGCCCATCCGTCACCACCGATGATCCACTGTGATCTCTTCATGAAGAAGTCCTCATAATCGAGAGCCTTCTTAGCAGAATCAGAACCCTCAGCCTTAAGAGCTTCAGCGAGCTTCTCTGCGATCTCACGTGTATTCTCAGCAGAATTGTAACCGTCGATCCAAGCCTGAGCTGCAGCCTTGAGGTCCTCAGAAGCTGTATTAGCTACTGTCTCCTCAACGAGCATCTTAGCTCTTGATCTGAGCTGCTTGTAACCGAGATACATACCGAGACCGTGCTCAGCGTTATCTTCGAAGAGTGAGTTGCCCCATGCAGGACCGAATCCTCTGTAGTTTGTTGTATAAGGCATAGAAGGAGCAGAACCACCCCAGATTGAAGAACAACCTGTAGCATTGGAGATCTGCATTCTGTCACCGAAGAGCTGTGTAAGGAGCTTAGCATAAGGAGTCTCTCCGCATCCTGCGCATGCGCCGGAGAATTCGAGGAGGGGCTGCTCAAACTGTGAACCCTTAACAGTAGCCTTGTTCATCGGGTTATCCTTGTGAGAGAGAGCAACACAGTAATCCCAGTTCTCAGCTTCCTTGAGGTTGTCCTTAAGAGGAGCCATTGTGATTGCCTTTTCCTTAGCGATACAAGACTCAACGCAAACACCGCAGGAGAGGCAGTCCATAGCGGAAACCTGGATTCTGAACTTGTAGTTGTCGTAAGGCTTCATACCCTGCTTTGTCTCGAAAGGTGCGTTTGCAGCCTCTTCCTCTGTGAGGAGGAAAGGACGGATAGCAGCGTGAGGGCAAACGATGGAGCACTGGTTACACTGAATACACTTTGAAGCATCCCAAACCGGAATGTCTACAGCTGTACCACGCTTCTCGTAAGCTGCTGTACCCTGAGGGAATGTACCATCTTCCATACCTACGAATGTAGATACAGGGAGCTTGTTACCTTCCTGTCTGTTCATTACGTTAACAACCTTCTCGATGAACTCAGGAACAGCCTTCTTCTCAACCGGCTTATCCTCAGCTGTCTTCCAGGAATCAGGAATGTCAACTGCAACAACTGCATCAACACCAGCGTCGATAGCAGCATAGTTCATCTGAACGATATCGTCACCCTTCTTACCGTAAGACTTGAGAGCTGCCTTCTTCATGTAGTCAACAGCCTGGTCAACAGGAAGGATGCCGGAAAGCTTGAAGAATGCGGACTGGCAGATTGTGTTGATTCTTCCGCCGAGGCCGATCTCCTTAGCCTTAGCAACAGCGTCAATTGTATAGAACTTGATGTTGTTGTTAGCGATATATCTCTTCATTGAGCCGGGGAGTCTGTCCTCGAGCTCTTCTCTTGTCCACTGTGTGTTGAGGAGGAATGTTCCGCCCGGCTTAAGTGTTGAGAGCATATCGTACTCATAAACATAAGACTGGTTGTGGCAAGCTACGAAGTCAGCCTTGTTGATGAGGTATGTGGAACGGATAGGTGTGTCACCAAATCTCAAGTCAGAGATTGTGATACCACCGGACTTCTTAGAGTCATAAGAGAAGTAAGCCTGAGCGTACTTGTCTGTGTGGTCACCGATGATCTTGATGGAGTTCTTGTTGGCACCAACTGTACCGTCTGCGCCGAGGCCCCAGAATCTAGCCTGAACAACGCCTTCACCGGCAACTTCGATAGACTCGGAGCAGTCGAGTGAGAGGAATGTAACGTCGTCATCGATACCGATTGTGAATCTTTCCTTAGGCTGATCCTTCTTGAGTTCCTTATAAACTGCAAGAATTGTCTCAGGTGTTGTATCCTTTGAACCCATACCATAACGGCCGCCGATGAGCTTAGGAGCATTCTTGCCAACATAAGCAGCAGCAACATCGAGGAAGAGAGGCTCTGCGTAAGAACCGGGTTCCTTTGTTCTGTCGAGAACTGCAATAGCCTTAGCTGTAGCAGGGATAGCCTCGAGGAGCTTATCAGCACAGAAAGGACGATAGAGGTGAACCTTAACGAGACCAACCTTCTCACCGTGAGCGTTGAGGAAGTCGATAACTTCTTCAGCTGTCTCGCAGACAGAACCCATAGCGATGATTACGCGGTCAGCATCAGCTGCACCATAGTAGTTGAAGAGCTTGTAATCTGTGCCACGGATCTCGTTGATCTTATCCATGTAGTACTGAACCTGATCAGGTACTGCAAGATAGAAGGGGTTGGAAGCTTCTCTGCCCTGGAAGTAGATATCAGGGTTCTGAGCTGTACCACGGAGTGTCGGGTGGTTAGGAGAAAGAGATCTCTTACGGAAAGCCTTGATTGCCTCATAGTCAACCAATGATCCGAGTGTATCGTAGTCGATAACCTCGATCTTCTGGATCTCGTGTGATGTACGGAAACCATCGAAGAAGTGGAGGAAAGGAACTCTTGTCTTGATTGTGGAAAGGTGAGCTACTGCAGCGAGGTCTGCAACTTCCTGAACGGAGTTGGAGCAAAGCATTGCGAAACCTGTCTGACGGCAAGCGTAAACGTCTGCGTGGTCACCGAAAATGTTGAGTGCGTGTGCAGCGAGAGCTCTTGCTGAAACATGGAATACGCAAGGGAGAAGCTCGCCTGCGATCTTATACATGTTAGGAATCATCAAGAGGAGACCCTGTGAAGCGGTATAAGTTGTGGTTAATGCACCTGTAGCGAGTGAGCCGTGAACAGCACCGGAAGCGCCTCCCTCAGACTCCATCTCGACGATGTTAACCGTCTGTCCGAAAATATTCTTTCTTCCCTGCTGTGCCCATTGATCTGTGTGATCAGCCATAGGGGATGACGGTGTAATAGGGTAAATTGCAGCGTTCTCAGTAAATGCATACGAAGTATACGCAGCAGCCTCGTTACCGTCCATGGTTTTCTTTGTCAGTTCTGCCATAAACATGATCTCCTTTGGAAAATTCTTTGCGAGTTCCCTCACTAAAGCGAGGGTCCTCTAATAATGACTGAATAATTATAAACCCATTTAGTCAATAATGGGGACATAAATGGTAAAAATTATATATTTATTTTTATTTTAAAGAGCTCCCTTCACTACGAAGAGAGCTCTTGTTGTTTTGCTTTATAGTGGAAGGCTTTTGCGCATTAAGCACCTTCATTGTTTTCCGGCGGCGGTGGATCAGTCGGCTTCGGCGGAGTTGTCGGTGCCGGGGGATCTGTCGGCTTCGGCGGATCTGTCGGCTTCGGCGGAGTTGTCGGTGCCGGGGGATCTGTCGGCTTGGGAGCTGTTGTAGGCTGTGTTGATTTAGTGGGTTCTGCCGATTTAGTAGGTCCTGGCGTCGGGGACGCCGTACCCTTTACCTCACCGGTCTTGGGGTCGACTGTAGCATAAGTGCCGTCTGCCTTCTTTGTACCTACGGCAATTCGCTTACCGTAAGCAGCATAAGTCGTGGTCGTAATAAACTCACGCTTGATCTCCTTGCCGTCCTTATCCTGCCAGATCTTATATGTCTTGATCGTCATGCCCTTGTGAGCGTCTCTGACAGTCTTGGTCTTACCTACTGCCATCGTCTTATCTTCAACATATTCTGTTGCCTTAGCACCAGTGGAGCCTACGCACTCACTTCTCAAAACGATCTTCTGCTCGTCAGGGAATCTCTTTCCGTAGATCTGGGCATGAACTGTTCTGTCCTTGGATTCAAACCACATAACGATGATGATCTGATAATCCGTGTTATTCTTGAACTTGAAGTCAAGTGCAGGATAGTCAACTGTAGCATCCAAGCCCTCAAGAACATAGTATGAAGGCCAAGCATGGGGTGTACGCTTTGTAACCTGGAGGTCAGACTTTAATACTGCATTGTAGAGTGTGCTGCTTACCTGGCAGACACCGCCGCCGAGACCCTGCTCGTACTGGCCGCCAAGGATAACCGTAGCTTCCTTAAATCCGTTAGCTGTTGTTCTCTGTCCTACAACACCGTTGAAGGAGAACTCATCGCCGGGCTTTAAGATCGTACCGTTGATCTTCTTGCAAGCCTGATTGAGGTTGTTGTTACGGTTCTTATTGTCTGAAGCTGTTGTTGTGTGCTCACCGCGGAGACCGAAGTTTGCCTTGAGTGTCTCTGTTGTGACCTCAGGTTCCTTAACGATTGAAGGAACTACAACAGAACCTGTGTATTCCTTGTTTTCGAAAAGCTTCTTAACACCGTCGACAGCGCCTTCGATATCGATCGTCATACCTGTTTCTTCAGGTGTGATGGTGAATTCCTTTGTCTCAGTATTAAAATCGCCAATCTCGGCATCCTTAATTGTTGAATACTGGTCAACGAGAGGATCTAAGATATCGTGAACTTTCTCGGAAATACCATCGATAGCAACAGTATAGTTTGTCTCGTACTTAACGGGAGTGTTCTTTAACTGCTCCTTGTAATTGAATACATCGATGATGCTCGCATAATCTGTCTCATCCAGAGCTCTGTGCTGGGCAAAAGCTTCATTAACGACTTCTTCTGTGTTGTATGTGAACTTTGCATCAGCAAAATCAAGTTCATATACC
The DNA here is from genome assembly GCA_003149065.1 of Ruminococcaceae bacterium R-25. Lineage (NCBI taxonomy): Bacteria > Bacillati > Bacillota > Clostridia > Eubacteriales > Oscillospiraceae > Ruminococcaceae bacterium R-25. The sequence goes on along the minus strand of QGFZ01000002.1, from coordinate 571,556 downwards.
TTGCCGTCGAGCTTGAGGTTGTAGTTTACCTCAACCGGAGCCTTAGCTTCCTGCAAGCTCTTGTTAACAGCTTCAACAGCCTGCTCCTTTGTCATGCCGCTTACATCGATATCATCGATAAATGTACCGGGATAGAATGTATTAGCGCTCTGTGCGAGTTCAGCATAAACGTCCTCAACCTTGAGGTTGGATACGGTACCGTCAGCCATAGTAACCTCAATATGCGGTTTGAAATAGCCTGTGTAATAGAGGTATCCGTATACACCGCCGGCACCCAAAAGGATAACTGCAGCAGCGACAAGTCCTACGACTAATCCTGCCTTGCTCTTTTTCTTGGCCTTGGTGTGCTTGGGAGCTGCCTTTGCTGACTTGGAAGCTGACTTAGGAGCTGACTTTGCGCTTGCAGAGCCGCTCTTACCTGTGCTCTTGGGAGCACTCTTAGCGGGCACCCTGTTAGCTTCTACTCTAACGGGCGCAGGCTTATTTGATGTCTCACCGCTTCTGACAGGAACAAGCGCAGTGTTCCTGACTTCAGAAGAATAATTTGGTGCCTGACCGGCTTTTCTCTTCATAATATTTTTAACCCCATCAAAAATATGTCAAAGATGTTACTTTGAAATCCTACACAATAATAAACATTGTTTTATTAATATTCAACCACGCTAATTACGCATATTGAAAGAAAAATAAGGGAATTTCGGGTAAGGTTCTTGTAAAATCGTTTATAATCCTCGTGGAGAAAATTTAGACCATGGACAAAAAATATAAGGCATTACTCGCCGCGGATATGGATTTTACTTTGCTCGCACCGGGCAAGGACATCCCCGAAGGCAACAAAGAGGCCATCCGGGCCTTAAAAGAATCTTCAGTGGCATTTACGATCGCCACCGGAAGGTCCTCTTTTTTGGTGGGCAGATTTGCAGAAGACCTGGGAATAGATGTGCCTCTCATTACTAGCAACGGCGGTTCTCTTTTCGACGCTTCCGCCAGAAAACAGTTTGAATCCAAAGATTTTGAAGATGCCAAGATCCGGACACTCCTGGAATTTCTCATGGATAAGTCAGCTGATGCCACACTTTATTCGGACGAGGGCATTTTTTTTGCACCGGATTCGACCAGGCATTACTTTGTAGAGGCCTATAATGCGGGAGTCGAACCTTCAAAAAGATCTCCCATGGTCGAGATAGACAAGAGTTTCCTTGCATTGGAAAAGATACCGAAGTTCAACAAGATCCTTCTCCAGAGCGCCGATGAAGACGTGATAAGCATCCTGTCTTCAGACCCTGATCTGGAGGTCATCTCATCAGGCCCTAACCTTTTCGACGTAATGAGATCCGGTGTCTCAAAAGGCGGCGCCCTTTTAAGCCTTGCCGAATATCTCGGTATTCCTTCGCAGAACACCTTTGCGATCGGCGACAGCGACAACGACATCTCCATGATCGAATCAGCTGAATACGGCATCGCCGTTGGAAATGCTACCGAAGGCGTTAAGGCCGTTGCAGCTTATATCACCGCAAATTATGACAGCCTCGGCTTTGCCAAGGCTGTCTATGAATACATTATTCCGTTAGTCCAGAAGTTTTAATTGAGCTTGGACTTTACGTAACCTTCGACCTGTCCCTTGATGGTCTCGAAGGATGCTTTTGCCGTCTTCTCGTCAGAATCGTAAACACCCATGTAGATCTTGAGCTTGGGCTCTGTGCCTGAAGGTCTTGCGCATGCCCAGTCGATTCCCTTGTTGCCGCCGAGCTCATAGAGGAGAACATTGGACTTGGGAAGTGTGATCTCTTCGACTTCCACACCGCTGTCTGTAAATACATAGCGCTTGGATTCCTTATAGTCACGGACTGCCTTAACTGTAGCGCCGCCCAAAAGGTTCTTTGCTTCTTCGAGATTCTTGCACTCTGAAAGCTCTTTCCTGAGCTCAACCATGCAGGAACCGATCTTCTCGATACCCTCTTTGCCTTCGAGCGTGCAGCTGATCGTCTGCTCAACGCCGTAGCCGTACTTTTCGTAGAGGTGGTCAAGTCTGTCTGCCAGTGTCTCGCCCTTCTCGAATGAAGCTGCTGCCATGTTGCAGATGAGCATTGCTGCTACAACGGCATCCTTGTCACGTACGTCAACGCCGGCGAGGTAGCCGTAGCTCTCTTCGAAGCCGAACTGGAAGTGCTTGTCACCGAACTCGTCGTAAAGCTTGATCCTCTCACCGATGAACTTGAAGCCTGTGAGTGTCTCCTGGAGCTCTACTCCGTAGTAATCGCAGATGCTCTTTACGAGCTTTGAAGATACGATGGTTGTAACTGCGAAAGAGTTATCGGGAAGTGTTCCGAGCTTCTTCTTTGCATCGAGGATGTAATCGAGGAGCATGAGACCCATCTGGTTTCCTGAGAAGCACTTATACTTAACTTCGCCGTTCTCGATGACCTTTGCAGCAGCGCCGATACGGTCAGAGTCAGGGTCTGTTCCGAATACGAGTGAAGCGTCTGTCTTCTTGGCAAGTTCTATAGCCATTGAGAGAGCTTCAGGATTTTCAGGATTAGGAAGGCTTACCGTAGGGAATGATCCGTCAGGAAGCTCCTGCTCTTTTACGATGTGGATATTCTTAAATCCTACTGCTTCAAGGATCCTTCTTACGGGCTTGTTGCCTGAACCATGAAGAGGTGTGTAAACAATGCTCATGTCGGCCTGCTTATCGATAGCGTTCTGGTCAACAACGAGCTTTGTGAGCATATTTGTGAATGCTTCGTCGATCTCAGGTCCGAATGAAGTTACAAGGCCCTTTGCCTTAGCTTCCTCGAAGTCCATCATCTTGATGGTTCTGATATCAGAAATTGCTTCAATATTTGCGAGAACTGCATCTGCAGCTTCAGGCGGTACCTGTCCGCCGTCCTCACCATAAACCTTGTATCCGTTGTACTTCGAAGGATTGTGTGAAGCTGTGATCATGACACCTGCGAATGCCTTGAAATATCTTACAGAGTAAGAAAGTACCGGAACCGGACGGAGCTCATCAGAAAGCCTTGAAGGGATTCCGTTTGCAGCCAGGACCTGTGCCGTGATCTGAGCAAACTCAGGTGAGAAATGTCTTGAGTCGTAAGAGATGACTACGCCTCTCTTAACAGCCTCAGCACCTTCTGAGAGGATATACTTTGCAAGGCCTTCAGAAGCCTTTGCAACTGTATAAACGTTCATTCTGTTGGTACCTGCGCCCAAAACGCCTCTTAAACCTGCTGTACCGAATTCCAGATCTCTGTAGAATCTGTCCTCTATCTCTTTAACGTCATCCTTGATCGCGATGAGTTCGTTTCTTGTTCCCTCATCGAAAAAAGGATCTGTGGACCATAATTCATAAGCTTTCATAAAATCCATAAACTAAACCTCCAAAAGCACTTGATCGTTTATAAAATACTAGTTTTTATCTTGTTTTTCTTTCATTTTCGAGAGTTTTTTGTCGATGAAGACAAAAGCTGCCAGGAGCACGATTCCCGCACAGGATACTATCGCACCTGCCTTAAGACCCGGCGCCGTAAAGACAAGTTCGGCGGTATGGTCTCCCGACGGAGCATCAAAAGCGATGAATGCGTTCTGATATACCTTGTATGAAGCAGGCTGGCCGTCGATATAGAGCTGCCATCCGTCTTCAGCAGGGATCGTAGTAATAATTGTCTCATCAGGATCCACATTCTTTACACTGAACTTTGCATAACCGTCAGATACCAGATCAGCACTTACTTTCGTTCTGTCGATCTTGGCAAACTGCTCACAGAATGAAGCATAGTCAAATGTTGCAAATCTTACGTTCAGATAAGACCAGCTCGAATCCTTGCAGAGGAAGGATACCTTAACAGTCTCACCTTCAGCAAAGCTTCCAATCCTGAATATCTGTGAATAATAAGTATTCGAAGAAAAATCCGTGATCCTGATGCCGTTGACATATACTTCGGTGTAATCAAGGATCCTTCCGGATACTATTGAACCATAGATTTCATCCGTTGAAGGAGCTTTAAATTCATACTCTATAGCGATAGGAAGCTTCTCGTTGGTCCTTTGCAAGGTCGTGATGTTATCTTTGAGTTCATCTTCAACAGAGTACTCAAGTCCCAGCGGATCAACAGAACCCTTTGACTCATCCTTCTTTTCATCAGGATTTTCCTTGTTAAGGAATTCTTCTCTTGTCATATAGTTATTCAGATTGAACGCAACACCGTTTGTGATCTTGGGTTCGCCGGTAACGTCTGCGTCAATATCCTTAAAGAAATCTTCAGAAAACGCTTCAGGGAACATTGAACGGTACCACTCGTTCTGGAATGCATAATAGTTCTTTTCCTTCGCATCCTTTTCGAGCTTATAGAAATCAAATGCCATAGCACCGTTATCAGCTGCAAATGCGAGCGGAAGCACGTCATCGTTCGCATAGAAATATAGTTCGGTGTTTTCAGGATCCTTTGCTTCCATACGGTAAAAAGAAAGATCTCTTCTTGTTGATATCGAACCGATCGAGAAGAAACCGTCAATCGAAGGACAAGCAAAAGAATGTCCGACAGCAAAGTAGTTGTAATTTGTCGGCATTCCAAGCTGCTTTATGAATCGCTGCATCTTCTTGTTTGAATTCGAATTAAAGAAAGACAGTCCGTTATAGTTGCCATAAAAAGCTTCGCCTTCTTCGACAAAAAACTTAGTCGTATAATCAGACACTCTCTCCTTCTCAGCTCTGAAAGCTCCGGTGATGTTTCCCCTCGCTTTTGCATACTTTCCGAATTCCTGTTCAGTTACGATCGAATCGCTGTATTCTTCAGCAGAACCTCCGAAAAGAGTCATAGTTTCGATACCGTTATTCAACATCGGACCTGCAAAGATCAGCTCAAAAACAACTACCAGTGACATCAGAGGCGAAAGGAGCTTGGGCATGTCTTTAAGCTGTTCATGCCAGTTTTCCACACCGTGGCCCATAATGAACAAACCATAAGCCGTTGCAAGAAGCACATTATAAACGACAGCATCAGAGTGACCCTTCATGTCACCAAATGTGTAAGCGATAATTACAAATGCATAGATCACCAAAACTGATTTGATAATGTCTTTCCTTGCAAGTTCTTTAATCTTGAAAAGCACTTTCATTGAAATGATCAGGAACAAAGGCAGGAAAACGAATGCATGTCTGTGCCAGAACCAGTTAGGATCATCAAAAACCTGCCAAGCCTTATCGATCGGATAGACAAGCGTTGAGAGGACTGCTCCAAGAACGCAGAAAGCATGGATCTTTCTCTCTCTTCCCTTAAATACCGGGCTAATGAAATAGAGCAAGAGCAGGAGCGTAACAGGCAGACAGATAAAAAGGAAAGGAAAGTTGCAGGGCAATACATCCGAGAAATCTCTCGGGTCACCTATTATCACTAAATGAAGGAAAGTAAGCGGGCTGAAGGTAAGCACATCACTTCCGCGGCTGGATACAGTCTGGTCGGCATTTCTTATGGTATCAAGTCCGACCGGTACAAGAAGGACAGCCGTGATAAGCGCGGTAAATCCTGCTGCCAGTGCATATCTGACAAGGATACAGACCGCCTTTTTGAGCTGGATCTTTTCTGCAAACAATCTGATCATCAGATAGAGGAAACATGCGATGCCCGCCATATATGCGATGTAGTAGTTCGATATGAACAATACCAGCAGAGATATAACAAGGCCCAAATAGTTCTGCTTCTTTATAAACTTCTCCGTAAAATAGAGGATCAGTGGAAGGAGCATAAAGCCGTCGAGCCACATGATCTGGAAAATATAAACCTGCGAATACAACGAAAACGCATACATTACTCCCAGAAGGACCGGCCAGAGAGTCTTCCTGTCATCAGTTCTCGATCCAAGGAACTTGCACATAAAACAAGATGCAAGGCTAAGTTTAAGAATAACTATAGTCAATACAGCCACATCTATCTGGGATTCATCAATGAGAAGATAGATCAGATTAAAAGGGCTGGCGAGATAATAACCGAAAGTACCTAAAAAGTTCTTTCCAAGACCAAGCTTAAACGAATAGCTGATATACGAGAGCAGATGCCCCTGAGGGACAGTGCCGATCTCGGTAAGCTTGCTCCTGAACAATGCGAGGAAAGGCGCATACTGGGCCTTCAAGTCACTCTGCAAGAATGAATACTCACCCAACGGATACTTGTTGCATAAGAGCATTGCCGCAACATAAAGTACCAATGTCGCAAGAAAAGCATATAACGGTCGGAGATCCGACGCAGTACCGGATTTTGAAGTATTCTTCAGTGCGGGTTTATCGGTCTTCTTTTTTGCAGACTTGCCTTCAAGACTCGAGAGCTCTTTCATTATTGTTACGCCCTTTCTTCGGCATTTTATTGTCAGTTACAATATTTTTTGATTATAATACAAACAAGATTTTTAATCTATTTTCGGCAAGGTCCTCCGCGCGTGCTTTGCACGCTTGTGCGGAAAGCCTCAAACAGATTAAATATCTTGATCCGCTAAGTGGATACTATAGCGTGTAAAAGGAGAGCAGCTGTGCTTATCAGTCTTATCATTCCCTGCTATAACGAAGAAGGATCACTGCCGATCCTTTATGAAGCATTGTGCGATGTCAGACAATCTGATACTGCAGACAGAAATTACGAGTTCATTTTCGTAAACGACGGAAGCCGCGATAAGACTGCAGATATCATAAGAGACCTTGCAGCAAACGATAAAGGTGTTAAGTATATCTTCTTCTCCAGAAATTTCGGCAAAGAAGCCGCTATGTATGCGGGAATGGAAAAGGCAAAGGGCGATTATATCGCGATCCTTGATGCCGACATGCAGGATCCCCCTTCACTCATCCCGGAGATGATCAAAGACCTGGATTCCGGCGAATAAGATATCGTTGCCGCCAGACGTGTTACACGTAAGGGCGAGCCTAAGATCAGGAGCTGGTTTGCAAGACGTTTCTATAAGCTCATCAACCGCATGTGCGACGTTGAGATCGCAGACGGCGCGAGAGACTTCAGATTAATGAAGCGCGAAGTAGTTGATGCGATCTTAAGCGTTACCGAGCGCCAGCGTTTCTCAAAGGGTATCTTTGCCTGGGTAGGATTCAGGACCAAGTGGGTCGAGCATGAGAATGTCGAGCGTGTTGCCGGCGAGACAAAGTGGAGCTTCTGGAAGCTTTTCAGGTATGCAATAGACGGCATCGTGGCATTTACAACCGCACCTTTGCGTATTGCAACATATATGGGTTTCTTCTTTGCGTTCGCAGGCTTTGCTTATATGCTCTATTACTTCATCAAAGCAATCATCAGCAGGATCTGGGACACTGTTGCGGGTTACCCTTCACTTCTCTGCTTCATCCTCTTCATTGGCGGATTGATCCTGATGGCACTCGGACTGATCGGCGAATACATCGGACGTATCTACATAGAATCCAAGGCAAGACCGATCTACATCACTTCTGAAGAATCCAAAGATTAAGACAAAAGGCGGTGCCTCAAAGGCACCGTTTTTTCTGCCGGAACTATTGTTCAAGGTCCGTTATCTTGACAGAGCACCAAGGCAGTTTCACTTTTTGTATCACCAAAATTGGAAAATCAGTGACAAAAAGTTGAAATCAGAGCTCAGTTCAACTTTTTGTACAACAAAAATCAGAAAACCGGTGACAAAAAGTTAAACAGCGGAAACCCGGCCAGTTTTGAAGTGTTTTTGGCCAATTATTAATGAACAGCCAATATATTTAATGAACAATTCCACGGGCTTTGACCGGGCCAGCCCTTTATTTTGCAAAATATCTGTAGAAGAAACTGTCCTCATAACCTTCTGCGAAGAACTGTTCCTGAATGACTTCGGCATATTCGGCCTGGTTGATGTTTCCGAACGAACCGATATTTTCTTCGCCGCCTGAATCGCCTTCTATTATTGAACCGAAGATAACAAACAGGTTCAGCATTGTCGTGAACATCATGATGATCACAGTCAGCATGATAGCAGCAGGCTTAAGCCATCCCTTCTTAGTCGCAGGTGTGTTCTTCTGATCCATAATCTCTGCGACAACACCTGAAAGACCTATGCAGAAGAAGAACAGCGCAGGCATTGAACCTCTCATCGTGAAATCATTCATTTCGGATATTTGGTAGAACGGCAGCACGAGCAGCGTGGCAAAAGCTGCCCAGTATACAATGTTGCTCTTTTCGCTCTTATAAAGGATCAGTGCAAACGGAATGACTTCAATAAGGATAAATACGATATAAGCGATTATGAATTTGAGCGGGCTGTCAAAAAACTGCCAGGCAAAGCCCTTATAACTTACGGCATTGGAGTTTGTCATATAGTAACTTCCGAATACCACAAGGAGAATGACTGCAGAAGCGATGTTTGCAGGGCTTAATGCATTCGTTACCGTTTTCGCTACTTTCGAAGCCCTGTGTTTCTTGGAAAACAGAGTTGCTATTACCATCGGCAGGATGCCGAATACCGCCCATGGGGAATAGCAGAAAAGTATTCCTGATGTAAGGCCCAGTGAACGGACATTATAAGACATCATGAGCAGGCAGACGACAAGGAAACACGGAATCATCTGGTTAAAAACGCTCGCCATTTCCCTGAAGTTGCTGACATAAGACATTGAATCAACATATCCTTCAAACCAGCGCCATCCGCTATATTCAGTAAGCTCATAGACCATGTTCGGAATCGCATCAAGTCCGGAAAAGAATACGAATATAAACGGAACCCAGGCCGTGAATCTCTTTATGATTGCACTCGCACCCAAAAGGGATAAGAAGATACCAATGGAATTCCAAATGAATAAAACGAAGTTTCCGACATTAAAACCGAATACCTTGCCTGCAAGAGCTGCGGGCATCCAATAGATAAAGTAATACGAGAATGCCCTGTTGCCCGATGCATTCTTAAAGATCTCGATTACTTCGGGATTTGTCTGTGTCGAATAGTTATAGACAACAGGCCAGTCGTAATCTATGAGGTCTCTTAATATCGCGCGCCTGTATTCGTGGTCCTGAAGAGAATAGATATATTCGCCGACGCCGGATACGTATGATATCGCAAGTGCCGTTAATGCAAATCCGATGATATAAGATACCGGAACTTCGAGCGAAGTCTCAGGCGAAGATAACTTATGCCCGTCGGGATCGTTCATGCAGTCGGATATCAAATAGAGAAGTATTCCTCCGAATATAAGTGTCAGAGGGATCCCTACTGCAAGCTTCAGATACCCCATGAAAAACATAAACAGCGGGATCGTAAGGAACAGGACGATCGAAGCATAAAGCCAGGGGTATTGAATCTTAACGGTTCTTACTTCTTTGGAAGACCGTTCTTTTGTTTTGACGCTCTTCCTGGTTTTAGAAGCATCCCCTAACTGCTTTACTTCTCTCATTATCCTTTCCTTTTCTCCCGCCGTCTAACAGTTGCTCTTGGATTTCAGATCAGATCTGAACAGTCATGAACTCGATTACCTGATCCTCATAAGGTCTGTCGTTGTAATCAGTCTTTGTTGAAGCGATCTTATCAACAACTTCGATGCCCTCAATGATCTTGCCGAAAGCAGCATACTGTCCGTCAAGATGAGGTGAGGTCTCGTGCATGATGAAGAACTGTGAGCCTGCTGAATTCGGATCGTAAGCACGTGCCATGGAAAGAACGCCTCTGGTGTGCTTTAAGTCATTTCTGAATCCGTTAGCTGAGAACTCGCCCTTGATCGTGTAGCCCGGGCCGCCCATACCTGTTCCCTCAGGATCGCCGCCCTGGATCATGAATCCGGGAATGACTCTGTGGAAAATGAGGCCGTTATAAAAGCCCTTTGCAGCGAGATCAACGAAGTTCTTAACCGTAGCAGGTGCGATATCGGGATAAAGCTCGGCCTTCATTACGCCGCCGTCTTTCATCTGGATCGTGATAATCGGATTTGCCATTTTGTTTTTCTCCTTATCTTCTTCTGTAAGATCTTAAGATGTCGTCCTTGATCTTCCAAAGCTTAGGTGACAGGTCGACATAATAGTTGTGAGGATTTTCGAATCTCTTAACGGAATCCCAGAGTGAGTCGAGCTCTGTTGTGCAGTAAGCTCTGATCTCGCCGATCGTAGGCTTGTTGTAAACGAGCTTACCTTCCTTGAAGATCTGGACCATGATCTCTCTGGTTCTGTAGTTCTCCAATACCTTGGACTTCCATGTGTTCTCAGGATCGAAGATCTCGTAAGGTTCGCCGTTCGGGATCTCCTCGTCTGCCATCATTACAACGTCAGCCAAAGCCTTGCCTGTAGCATTGTCGTAGAATCTTACGATCTTCTTTGAGCAGGGGTTTGTGACCTTGCCGACGGAATCGGAAATCTTCATCTTCGGAATAATAGTGCCGTCTTCTGCTTCTACAGCAGCGATCTTGTAGACGCCGCCGAAAACAGGCTCAGCCTTTGATGTGATAAGTCTCTCGCCTACACCGAAGGAATCGATGCATGCGCCCTGGCTGATCAAGTCTCTGATGAGATATTCGTCAAGAGCGTTGGAAACAGTGATCTTACAGTCTGTAAGGCCTGCCTCGTCGAGCATCTTACGTGCGCTCTGCGTCATATAAGTAAGGTCGCCAGAGTCGATTCTGATACCCTTGAGTCTCTTGCCCATGGGCTCAAGAACTTCCTTGGCGCACTTGATCGCATTCGGAATACCTGAACGGAGAACGTCGTATGTATCAACGAGCAAAAGTGCTCCGTCAGGATATGCGAGTGAATATGCCTTGAATGCTTCGAACTCGTTGTCGAAAAGCATTACCCAGGAGTGAGCCATAGTACCGGAAAGCGGAATGTCGAACTGCTGTCCGCAGATAGTGCAGGAAGTGCCTGCAGCGCCTGCGATATAAGCTGCTCTCGCACCGAGAACGGAAGCGTCAAAGCCCTGCGCACGGCGTGCACCGAACTCCATGACGGGTCTGCCTTCTGCAGCTCTTACGATTCTTGCAGTCTTTGTAGCGATAAGTGTCTGGTGGTTGATCGTGCAGAGGAGCGCGGTCTCAAGGAGCTGAGCCTGAATGATAGGACCTCTTACCTTAACAAGGGGCTCTTTAGGGAATACGACAGTTCCTTCCGGGATAGCCCAGACGTCACATGTGAATTCGAAATCTCTTAAGTAGCTGATGAACTCATCGTTGAAGTGATAGTTATCCTTGAGGAAGGCTAAGTCATCTTCTGAGAACTTAAGGCTTGAGAGGTAGTCGATTACCTGCTCCAAACCTGCCATGACAGCATATCCGCCGTTCTCAGGGATGTTTCTGAAGAACATGTCGAAATAAACGACCTTGTCCCTGTTTCCGCTGTTCAGATAACCGTTTGCCATGGTGAGCTCATAGAAGTCTGTGAGCATGCTCATGTTGGTTCTGTCATTCCACATACCGTAATCCATACGTTTCCACCTCCGAAAGACTTATAGTCTAAATTATGATTTTGCGATCTCTTTGATTGTTGTCGTAAGACCTGCGATGCCCTGAAGATCTGAAGGGATGATGATCTTTGTAGATGCACCCTGTCCGACCTTCTCCAATGCTTCGAGACCCTTGATGGCGATAAGTCCGTCATCAGCGCCTACGTCCTTGATCATCTGAAGACCCTTAGCTGTAGCTTCCTGTACTGCGAGGATAGCCTGTGCCTGACCTTCAGCTTCCTTGATTGCAGCCTGCTTCTTAGCTTCTGCTCTTAAGATAGCTGCTTCCTTTTCACCTTCTGCGACTCTGATTGCAGATTCCTTTTCACCTTCTGCGATCAGGATCTTTTCTCTCTTTTCACGCTCAGCCTTCATCTGCTTTTCCATCGCTGCCTGGATTTCCTTAGGCGGGATGATGTTCTTAAGCTCTACACGGTTGACCTTGATTCCCCAAGGGTCTGTAGCTTCATCAAGGATCTCTCTCATTCTTGTGTTGATGATGTCTCTTGATGTGAGTGTCTGGTCAAGTTCCAGGTCACCGATGATGTTACGGAGCGTTGTTGCGGAGAGATTTTCGATAGCAACGATAGGACGCTCGATTCCGTATGTATAAAGCTTAGGATCTACGATCTGATAGAAAAGGACCGTATCGATCTGCATTGTAACGTTATCCTTTGTGATAACGGCCTGCGGTGCGAAGTCTGCAACCTTTTCCTTCAATGAGATCTTCTTTGCGACACGGTCGATGAAAGGGACTTTCATATGGAAGCCCGTCTCCCATGTTGTTCTGTATGTGCCGAGACGCTCGATGATGAATGTTGTAGCCTGAGGTACGATCTTGATATTGGGAATGATGAGTACCAGGATAATGATGATTCCGATAGCTACTCCTGTAATTCCTGCTAATGTGTCTCCGGCTGCTCCAATGATAGGTAACATAAAACTATTCCTCCCCTTTTAAACTGCGCGCTCGATTACGAGCTTTACGCCTTCAATTGATTTTACTGTGATCTTCGTGCCTTCCTTGAAGTCTTCTCCTGCTTTGGCACTCCATACCTGGCCGTCAACTTTGACCTGGCCTTTGCCTTCTGCGGCATTCAGCGGCACGATCACGATGCCTTCCCTTCCGATCAACCGGTCAGCATTTGTTCTTTGGACATTCTTCTTACGAAGCGTCTCAAGCTTTGGCTTGACCCAGATCATGCAAAGTATGAAGCATACAATGGACACTAACGCCATCACTATGATCTGTGCTGCGAGCGGAGCGCCACAAAGGTCCATGATCATTGCCACAACGGCGCCTACGGCAAACCAGAGCGTAGCAAGACCGGTGGTCGCTATCTCGATGATCAGCATAATGATTGCGATGACGAGCCATATAACCCACCAACTGATCATTTCTTTAATCCTCCCTATTCAAATTAATGCGGGTATTCCGGCCCGCATTTGAATAATTATATCACCTTAGGGATTTTTTATTAATAAGAATCGTACCTGTCAGGGGGCACGTTCAGATGAATACTTCTTCGAGAGTTAAGCCTTTTGCGGGCAGGGTTTTGCCTGCCATGGACCTGTCGCCGCCCTCAATGATCGAAGCGACCTCAGAAGGATCTATCTTGCCCTGTCCCACATAAAGCAAAGTGCCTGCGATAATGCGGACCATGTTATAGAGGAATGCCTCGCCGGATACTTCGATCTCGATCATGCAAGGGTCTTCGCCTTTTGCTTCGACCTTAACACCGAAAAGCCTTCTTACAGTGGTCTTTTGCGACCCGCCCGTTGCGCAGAAAGCTGCGAAATCGTGCTCGCCTGCAAAATATGAAGCGGCGGCCTGCATTTTCGCGATATCAGGAAGAACAGGACAATAGTAGGAAGTCCTGTCCAGCAAAGGACTTCTTGTGGGAGAAGAATAGATCCTGTAGATATACCTCTTGCCCTTAATGTCGAAGCGTGCGGAGAAATCATCATCCACATAGAACGACTTCTTTACCGCAACATCATCGGGCAGCAAAGCATTCATAGCGAGCGGGAATTTATCTTCAGGAATAACAAATGGGACATCCGCGTGGCTCAGGTGGCATTTTGCATGCACACCTGCGTCAGTTCTGGAGCATCCCGTAAGTCTGATCTTTGTTTTATAAAGTTCTTCTAATGCCTTTTCCAGGACATCCTGAACAGCCCTCGCATTTTCCTGTGACTGGAATCCGGCAAAATCCGTACCGTCAAATTCGGTTATGAAGGCTATTCTGGGCATGGCGGAATATTACTTGCCGTTCTTGCCGTCGTCTACGCAGGACTTGCCCATCATGGCAGCGCCTACGATACCTGCATCGTTGCCCATCTGAGCGAGCTCGATGCGGGTCTTAGCGACTCCGGGTCCGAAATAAGGACGTGACATTGTCTTCTCACGCATGGGAATGAGGAGCGGATCACCTTCATTGCAGACACCGCCGCCTACAACGAGGATCTCAGGCATGAATGCGTTGATAGCATTTGCGAGACCGTCAGCAAGATAATCTGTGTAGCTGTCTACGACCTCTGCTGCAACCTTGTCGCCCTGCTTCATAGCTACGAAAGCGATCTGCGCATTCCACTCACCGAATTCTTCCTTAACCTTGTTGAGGAGAGAATCAGGATTTGCCTCTGCAGCTTCTCTTGTCATTCTTGCGAGAGCCGTAGCTGATGCATACTGCTCGAAGCAGCCTTTTCTGCCGCATCCGCACTGAACACCGCCGGATACGAGGACAGTGTGGCCGAACTCGGAACCTGCCTGGTTGAAACCGGAGAAGATTCTGCCGTTAACAATGACGCCTGCGCCTACGCCTGTTCCCAATGTGATAGTAACAGAGTCCTTAGCGCCCTTTGCCGCACCTGCAACAGCTTCTGCCATTGCTGCGCAGTTAGCGTCATTATCGATATATACGGGGAGGTCAACGACTTCCCTTATGAGCTTTCTCATAGGAGCTTTGTTGAAAGGAAGGTTGCTTGAATAAACGAGAAGTCCTTCTTCGTTATCAGGTGTTCCGGGTGAACCGATACCGATGCACTCGATATCCTTTACTTCAAGACCTGCATCCTTGATAGCGTCAACTGCAAGCTGACCCATATCGTGGATGATCTCTTCCATGGATCTCTCGGCTCTTGTCTTGATAGACAGCTTGTTGAGGAGCTTTCCTTCACCGTCTACAATACCGGCTTTGATGTTCGTACCGCCTAAGTCGATTCCGCAATAGTAACCCATTAGTTATTCCAACCTTTCGCTATATTGTTAGCAACTTGCATTCTAACACAGCAAGAAACTTATCTCAAAGACAAATCAATAACGACGACAAGTACCGCTAAAAGAGTAAGGAATATTCCGCAAAGAACATCTTTTAATGTCAACTTCAACGGATTGAGCTTGGTCCTTCCCTTGCCGCCTTTATAACATCTCGCATCCATCGCTACTGCAAGTTCGTCAGCTCTTCTGAAGCTGGAAACAAACAGCGGGATCAGGACTGTGATATAACCTTTTACTTTGTTTATGAATGAACCCGTGTCGTAATCCGCACCTCTCGACTGCTGTGCCTTCATGATCTTTTCGGTCTCGGCTGCAAGCGTCGGAATGAATCTTAATGCGATGGACATCATCATGGCCATCTCGTGGACCGGCACCTTGATTATCTGCAACGGTGCGAAAAGCTTTTCGAGCGCATCACTCATCTTAAGAGGCGTAGTCGTCAGTGTAAGAAGAATACTCGTCGAGATGATAAGGAAAATAAGCCTTACCGCCATTATCGCCGCTCTCGCCAAGCCATAACCTGTTATAGTTATAAACTTCCAGGAGAACAATACATCTCCCTGTTTGATCGTGAATACATTGATCACAAAGATGAACAAAGCGAGAGGGATTATGGGCTTTACGGTAGACCATAAGATGCCTATAGTGATCTTTGCCATCATGAGCTGCAAAATTATTATCAGTCCCAGAACGCCTATAGCAATTGGTTCCTTGATGATAAAGATCGCAACAAGATAGATCATGTAAAGGATTGTCTTTACTCTCGGATCCGTATCATGAAGGAATGAATGAGCGGGATAATATCTGCCTAAGCTTACGTTATTAAGCATTTGCATCACCCGCCTTGCATACGGCATCAACGATCACTTTAGCTTCCTTTTCGGGATTAAAGTAATTGCCGTTGAATTTGATATCAGGATATATCTCTTCCAATTCAGTCCTTAAGACTGCCGAAAATCTCGTGATCCTGGGGAGCTGGATCTTCAGTTCATCAGCTAAAGGTTTTACGAATAATTCGGAAGGCTTGCCGACTGCCTTGATCTTGCCGTTATCGATAAGGCAGATCCTGTCGCAGTTTACAGCAGCCTCGTCCATGTTGTGCGATACGAGTATTATCGTAGTCCCGCTGTCGCGGAGCCCCTTTATTATCGCGAACATCTCCTGTCTGCCCTTAGGATCAAGGCCTGATGCAGGTTCGTCCAATACGAGTATGCCGGGCTTCATTACAAGGACGCCGGCCATTGCGGCGCGCCTTTTTTGTCCGCCTGATAATTCGAAAGGTGAAGAATTGAGTTCTCTTTCCGTAAGACCTACTTTTGAAGCGGCATCGTTTATTAATTCCTTCTGCTCTTCCTTTGAGACATTCATCTTCTTAAGTCCGTATGCGATGTCTTTATATACGGTCTCTTCGAAAAGCTGGTATTCGGGATACTGGAAAACGAGTCCGACATTCTGTCTTATCGTCATGGTGTGTTTTTTATTGCTGCAGGATAAGTCACCGTCTTTTGTGTGGATTATGACATCACCTGTCTGGGGTCTTAAGATCGCATTCATGTGAGAGATCAATGTGGTCTTGCCGCATCCGCTCTCGCCTACGATGCCTAATACTTCGCCCCTTCTGATATCCAGATTGATATCTTCTATAGCTTTGGTATCGCTCCCCGGGTAAACATATGAAAGGCCCTTCACGGACATGATGATGTCGTTCTCATCAGCTTCAGTCCTGTCGACCCTGACATTTTCCGGTGCATTTAAACCGGGCTTTTTAAGCATCTTAATAAGGCTTGCAATGAGAGTCTCGTTGCTCTTTAAGTCTTCTTTTGTAAGGGTGCTTCCCGTAAGCTTTGCTATCTCAAAAGCAAAATTGATCTTAACGGGTCTTTTAAGTCCGTACTTCCAGAGGTCATCTGATAAGAAGATCTCTTCGGGCGTACCTTCTAAAGCGACCTTGCCTTTGTGGACGATAACGATCTTATCGCATCTTAAAGCTTCGGTCATGTCATGTGTGATCGTAATTAATGTAAGGCCTTTTTCGATACGCATCTTCTCGACGAGTTCGAGGAAATCGTCTCTGCTGGAAGGATCGAGCATTGCTGTCGCTTCGTCCAGAATAAGGATATCCGGCCTCATAGCAAGGGCGCCTGCTATCGCAAGCTTCTGTTTCTGGCCGCCTGATAAGGCCATTGTCTCTTTGTGCCTGTATTCATAAAGACCGACATCTTTAAGTGCCTGGTCTACACGTTCTCTTAATTCGGGGTTGGGGATCCCTAAGTTCTCAGGTCCGAAAGCCACGTCTTCTTCGATCATGGTTCCGACGATCTGGTTGTCGGGATTCTGAAAAACACAGCAACAGTGTTCCCTTATCTCCCAGAATCTGTCGTCATCTCCGGCGTCTTTTCCGAAAATAACCACCTTGCCGCTGTCGGGAACTTCCAATATATCGATGATCTTTGCGAGTGTCGATTTTCCTGAACCGTTGCTGCCTAAGATTGCTGTATAAGAACCTTTTTCGATAGAAACCGAAATACCGTCAAGGGCACGCCTTGGCGCTTTCCCGGATGTGTCATCCGAAAGGTCGTATGAGAAGACAACATCCTTTATCTCTATCTTGTTTGAATCTTCAGGCAACTCTTATATCTCCATGGAAATGATTAGCAACATTTTAAAGAGAACGGGGAAAGATGTAAACCTTTCCCCGTAACTGATTGACAATTAAATTTTCTCGTTATATTTGTGTAATATTACACGAACTCCAAGATAGCCATCTCTGCGCCGTCACCGCGTCTTGCGCCCAAACGGATGATTCTTGTGTAACCACCGTTTCTGCTTGCATACTTAGGTGCGATATCATCAAAGATCTTGTTAACGGGATTGATGATGTTGCCCTCTGCATCGTGGCTCTTGTTAACCCACTTGATCATTGCTTTTCTTGCTGCAAGACGTGAAGGGTTATCAACCTGAACTGTCTTTGTCTTAACTTCACGGTCAACTACTTCGTACTTAGCGCCAGCCTTGGAAGTCTTTGTCTTTAAGACCTTCTTGCCCTTACCGTCGAGCTTAGCTGCGGAAACTGTGATTTCCTTTGTTGTGTAGTTGTCCTGTTCCTTAACTGCGGAAGATACGAGCTTCTCAACGATAGCGCTGATCTCCTTAGCACGTGCAACGGTTGTCTCAACCTTGCCGTTTATAATCAATGTTGTGACCTGGTTCTTCAGAATTGCAGCACGCTGATCTGAAGCACGGCCGAATTTTCTGTTAGGCATTTATATATCCTCCAATAACCTTAATCTTCTGCTTCTCTCAAGTGCAGACCCATGTCTTCAAGCTTCTCGATGATTTCTTCGAGGGACTTCTTACCAAGGTTTCTTACCTTGATCATCTCGTCCATTGAACGTGCAACAAGATCACCAACTGTGTTGATCTGTGCTCTCTTGAGACAGTTGTATGTACGTACTGAGAAATCCATATCCTCAATTACACCGGAAAGCTTTGAATCGTGCTCGCCGCTCTCTTCGATGTTCTTGAAGCTCGGAGCTGAATCCGTATCTGCAAGAGCTGTGAAGAACTTGAGGTGCTCGATCAGGCAATTAGCTGCTGAGGAAAGAGCCTCATCAACATCAATTGTTCCGTCTGTCCAAACCTCGAGTGTAAGTGCATCGTAGTCTGTTCTAGCGCCTACACGTGTGTTCTCAACCTTGTAGTTAGCCTTCTTAACAGGTGTGAAGATGGAATCGATCGGGATTACACCGATAACCTGCTTAGCGGGCTTATTCTGCTCTGCTGTGTTGTATCCTCTGCCCTTGCTGAGTGTGAATTCCATGAAAACGTCGTCACTGCCATTGAGGTGAGCGATAACGTGATCAGGATTCATGATCTCTACTTCGGGTCCGTGAACGATGTCACCAGCTGTAAGTTCGCCGGTTCTGCCCTTAGCGACGCTGATGCTTACGATATTGGACTCGTTGTGAAGCTTAGCACGGATACCCTTGATATTAAGGATAACTTCCGTCATATCCTCGATAATACCCGGAACAGTGGAGAACTCATGCTTAATCTTTTCGATCTTGATAGATGTTACTGCCGCGCCGGAAAGTGAAGAAAGGAGTACTCTGCGGAGTGAGTTTCCGAGAGTAGTACCGAATCCACGCTCGAGCGGGGCGATGGTATATTTGCCGTAGGACTTATCCTCGTTGGTCTCAACGCACTTAACGGTCGGCTGGCTGATTTCCATCATGTTTGTTCCTCCTAAAGAATTTCAAAAATCTTGCGATCCGGATGTTATTACTTAGAATACAACTCGACGATTGCAACTTCGTTAACAGGTACTTCGATCTGATCTCTTGTAGGCATTGCAAGGATCTTGCCGCAGAGCTTGTCGTTGTCTGCTTCAACCCATGCAGGTGTTGCTCTTGAACCTGTTACTTCGATAATGTCCTTGAATCTCTGAGAAGACTTAGCGCCTTCCTTGATCTCAATTGCATCGCCAACCTTTACCGCAAAAGAAGGGATATTAACGATCTTGCCGTTAACCTTAACTCCTCTGTGGCTTACGATCTGTCTTGCTTCATCTCTTGTGCGGGCAAAACCCATTCTGAATAAAACGTTGTCAAGTCTTGTCTCAAGAAGGATCATGAGGTTTTCACCGGTTGTACCATACTTGAGCTTCTGAGCCTTCTCATAGTAATTTCTGAAAGGCTTCTCGAGAACGCCGTAAATAAACTTTGCCTTCTGCTTTTCCTTAAGCTGCATGCCGTACTCGCTGATCTTGCGGGGTCTGGATGCACCATGCTTTTTAGATTCTTTCTTCTCTACTCCCAAGAAAGCAGGCTCAATACCGAGGGCTCTGCACTTCTTAAGGACAGGTGTCATATCTCTAGCCATTGCTATATTCCTCTTTTCTATACTAAGTATTCTGCCAAGCGAAGATTAAACTCTTCTTCTCTTAGGAGGGCGGCAACCATTGTGAGGTACCGGTGTTACGTCCTTGATCATTGTGACTCTGAGGCCTGCTGTCTCGAGGGCTCTTACTGCGGACTCACGTCCGGATCCGGGTCCCTTAACATAAACATCAACAGTCTTCATGCCATGATCGCAAGCTGCCTTAGCAGCCTTCTCGGAAGCAACCTGAGCTGCATAGCTCGTGCCCTTACGTGAACCCTTGGCGTCCATACCTGCAGAAGCCCAGGAAATTGTGTTTCCCTGCTTGTCGGTAATTGTAACGATTGTATTGTTGAATGTAGCATGAATATGAGCCTGACCGTCTACGACGTTCTTACGCTCACTTCTTCTGGGTCTTAAGCTTTTCTTCTGTGCCATTTTGACTCACCTCACCTTACTTCTTCTTACCAGCAACTGTATGCTTAGGTCCCTTACGGGTACGAGCATTAGTCTTTGTACGCTGGCCTCTTACAGGGAGTCCCAGTCTGTGGCGACGGCCGCGGAGGCAGCCGATATCAGAAAGTCTCTTAATGTTAGACTGTACTTCTCTCTTGAGGTCACCCTCAACCTTGTAATTGTTTTCGATCTGGTCACGGATCTTCGCAACCTCATCCTCTGTTAAATCCTTGACACGTGTATCGGGATTGATGCCTGTCTGGGCAATAATCTCGTCTGCACTTGTTCTTCCGATTCCGTAAATGTACGTAAGAGCGATTTCAATTCTCTTATCATTCGGTAAATCTACGCCGGCTATACGAGCCATTTAATGTACCTCCGTATTGGATAAAGTGGTATTAATCTCTATTAGACACACGTAAGTCAAGGAACTCCGGGTTAGGGAGCAGCCGCCCTCTCGGTAACGGTGAGTAAATATGATTACTTCTTTTATTAAATAGATACTGGTGCGGGAAGGAGCTTTTATCCCGCGGCTCTCGTCTTCATTCGGCAGGGCTAATTCTGCACATACGAAAGCCCGTCAATTGTCTTAACCCTGTCTCTGCTTATGCTTAGGGTCGGAACAAATGACCATAACTTTGCCGTTTCTGCGAATGATCTTGCACTTTTCGCACATCGGCTTTACTGACGGTCGTACTTTCATATTAGTACCTCCTGTTGCTGTTATTTTTCCACAACAAATACAGGCGCCTTTTGAGCGCATGCTGAACTATTATAGCAGAATCTATTTGGTTTTCAACTGATTTTTGTCCTTAATCACCGGGTTTTTCTACCTTAACCCAGTTTTCTCTTATAAACACATTTTCATTGATTAATTTGTACCAAGCGAAGTTCTGATCATAAAAAAATGTGTTTCCGGTGTTTACATCGGGATTCCAAAGCCTTCTGTCGAAAGTAAGACTATATCCAATATATAGATCGGAATATTTCAGATCAGAATTAATTGGCTTTCCAGTATACGGATTGACCGGATTATTTATAATTCCTTTTGTTGCTACAGTAGGAACATCAGCATTTGTCATAAACGTATAATCCGTTTTATACCCGGATGAATCAAAATCTTTGATAAAAAACATACAATTAAAATACTCGGCGCTGATAT
Source organism: Ruminococcaceae bacterium R-25 (assembly GCA_003149065.1). NCBI lineage: Bacteria > Bacillati > Bacillota > Clostridia > Eubacteriales > Oscillospiraceae > Ruminococcaceae bacterium R-25. The sequence goes on along the minus strand of QGFZ01000002.1, from coordinate 550,368 downwards.
CATCCAAAGACAATTCTTTATGAATGTCTAAATCAATTCCATGATCGCTGACAACGATAATTCGGGAATTATCGTATATTCCGCAGCTTCTCAAATAATCAAAATAATTGCCCAATTCTCTTAAGGCGGCTACTGTGCTTTCATATGTTGCAGTTTGCAACCACGTTTCTAAATAGATTTCTTTGTTACCATCAGATATATAATAACCCTCAAAATCCTCATCGGCCGGAAAGACTTCATATGGGTTAAAATTTTTAAGCCGTTGAATATCGTGTGTAGTCTCATTATCGATCACAAACAGACTTCCATCAGATTCATTATCAATATAAGTCATGTCATCAAGATTCTCCAAAACTTTATAATTCGGCAAAATCTCTGATGCATCATATGCATCTTTATTGGACCAAAGATAATATCCGTTGTCATAGATTATTTCCTTAAAACACGTAGGAACACATCTGAAAACACTGTACAAAAACAAGTTGCGATTCCTTCGGTTTTCGGTATTGATATATATTTCGCTTTCTTTGTTGAAATAATCTACTGCGTGATACGTCTCACAATTACCAATGTCTGAAAAAGCAGAGTAATCACCCGTTTGAGTCCAACCAGGATATGGAAGATCCATTAAAGTTGTATTATATCCTTGATCACTAAATAGTTTTGGCAATACTTTTAGTGATTCATCATGTTTATCCTTCAAAGACTCATTTGCTCTTTCATCAATTCGTTCCGGCGTGTACTCATATCCGCCAAATAATGCAGAAGAAGCATGTAGAGTCTTAATCCCAAATGACGTGCTGTTAGGATAAAATACAAAACCGTCAAACTTATTCTTAATCTCAGGAAATTCATTAAACACGTAAGGAACTAATTCTGAAGAACCTCTGTCAAGCATAATGACCATTACGTTATACCCATTTGCAGACAAAGTGATTCTGGGCTCCTTTTCTTCCCTGAAGTCATCTATATGATTAATAACTGATTGGTACGAATCATTTGTCTTCTTTGCGTTTATCACTGATATAGAAACAGTTGTAAGAATCGTCGCTATAAAAAACACACTAATTGACTTTTTGAATCTATACAGGAAAAAGACTGCTGTTACTATAAGCACAAGCAGACAAATATTTAGAGTTTTCTGCAACAACGTATAACTTGGTGCCTGATCAAACACCAAAACCGTATTAATTGTTCCTGTATCTGCACCAAATAAATAATTAATCGCGGAGAAAACAGAACCGCCGATTGCTGTTGCAGCCATTATGTGTTTTATCTTGTTGTTTGCCAGGAAATAAAACACTGCAGGCCAAAGAGTAAAGAATCCTATTGACACAAACACTGTCGATAATAAATACAAAAGCGGATTCTGAGGATTAGTAGCATTAATAAATTCTTCCGGAGAAGCACTAAGATAATCAAGCGGAATCAAGAAACCTGTAAATACCGACATAAACATCATTGGCAAAACAAAACATGCCGTTTGGGGCTTCTGATCAAAAAATGAATTTATCCTGTTAATACATTTACCTGATTCTGTCCTGCGCTTATTTTGTAAATTCAAATCCGGGTTGTGCTTATTTTCGCTTACAAACTTAATAATTATTATCTTAATCAATGAATATATATTGTTCATTGTCCAATATATAACAAGAGCACAAGGCGAGTTATACAAAAGCACTAAGAATACTAATGGGAGAATCAGAGATCTTAAAATCTTTCTGACAGGAAGACCTTTTGTGTAAATAAATGTTGCAACCAGATTAATCATTGTCATCAATATTGGCAACACATTAACACTTATACTGCCTATGGTAAAAAAACCATCCGGCTTACTTAAAAATTCATCAGACGCATAATTTCCTAAAAAATTATAAGCTGCCAGAAAAAACGGGATTTGAAGTAAAATTGAAATCGAACTCTTAAGCTGATATATAGGATTGTATTGATTCTCACGATAATATGCATTAAGTGTCATATATCGTTCATCACCACGAAAACACTTTTTGATATGAGAAACCCAACGAGATAGTTCTTTTTCTTTCTTTTGTTCTTCCATCTCAATACGCTCAGCCTTCATATAAAGAGGCAGAACCAAGGTGCTTACAACAAGGCTCAAAAGAATAATTGCTATCAATTCACTGTTAGTAATCTTATATGCAAAAACAAAAATAACCTCAAAAACCAGTTCTAGAGGAGCAATTATGATGTTCCATAAAGCATTCAACAGAATCATGTTTATGCCTCTACTTGTTTGGAAATATCTGACTGAAGATTCACAAGATAATCAACAATAGTTTCCGCAGCATGTCCCTGGTTCTTCCATGCGTAATCCCGTGCGCTCTTAATTCCTTGTTCAAATCTATTACTGTATAATATTTCATCAATAGTTCTTTTTAGATTAGGCATGTTTTCTTTGGATATTTCACAGCCAATAGTAGGAAGGACTTTAAAGTTCCAAAGTTTTTCATCTATCCAAGCACTATCATATATGCTATTATCAAAACCATTCACAGATGCATACATTACAGGTTTTCCAAAGATTAAAACAAAGTCAAAAATAATGCCAGAAAAGTCACTAATTAATAAATCCGCTTTGTTCAATATCTCAAAATTATCATTGTCAGTATTCCAAGAGAAATTATAGCAATTAGCATATTTAGTACGTATTTGCTCTATTATTTCTTTATCAGCTGTATAGGATTGTGGGTGTGGACGAAAAACTATATCATATCCACTTTCAATTATTCTGTCGAATAATTTCTCTCCTAATGTATACAACAAACAGGATTTTCCCCATGAAGGTGCTATTAAAATGACTTTATTGGATTTCTGTGGCTTCTTTGTGTTTTCCAGTTTTTTTTTAAGCTCATCAAAATAGGGTAGTCCAACCACTTTTATCTCTTTATTGGGTATTCCACGCATTTTTTCAATTCTTCTGACTTCTTCAGTTTGAAAATCAGAAACCGTCAGTAAAACATCATAAAAATCAATTTGAAACATTCTATAGAATAAAGCAGTACTGGCATCATGGAAAAAATGGACATATTTTTTTACTTCCTTTGATCTTTTCCACTGCAAAACATCCAAACCAGGTGTAGTAGATAACAAAATATCGGCTTTAGCAGCATTCAGCTTTAAGAATGCCTTGTTTCCATTTCCAATAAAAACGGGATGTACATAGTTATACACTTGTGAAAAAACAGGGTCATCTTCTGACGATGTCCAAAAAGAGACTTCAATTTTCCTGCGTTCAAACTCTTTCAAAATTGGCATAAAGTTGTTCCAATACCGCTTGTCATCTGCGTATATTAGAAACTTACTATGCTTTTCAGGTTTAATAGTGGTTTTTCCACCTAAAATTGTTTTAATTTTAATCAATAATAATCTTAAAAAAAAACCGGAAGAAATAAAAATACCCAGCAACACAGAAAACAACATGCTCCCGGTTGCTGGATCAATATATAAGTTTTCGATACATTCGATAAACCGCATAATTATTTTTTCTTCTCGCCTCTCCAGGTGATTCTGCCTCTGGAAAGATCGTATGGCGAGATCTCCATTGTTACCTTGTCGCCCGGAAGAATCTTGATGTAATTCTGTCTAAGCTTTCCTGACAAATGAGCAAGAACAATGTGTCCGCTGTCGAGCTTTACCTTGAACATTGCATTGGGCAATGCTTCATCAACTACTCCCAGTACTTCAATAACATCTTCCTTCGCCATTAAAAACCCTCCTCATAGTCATAGGTTGTCAAATACGGACCCTCATCCGTAATTAAAATCGTATTCTCATAGTGGCTGGCAGGCTTGCCGTCCTGTGTAACTATCGTCCACCTGTCATCCAGGATCTCAATCTCACGTGTACCCAATGTTATCATCGGTTCGATGCAGATTGCCATACCCTTTTTAAGTTTATAGCCGTGTCCCGGTCTTCCGTAGTTGGGAACGTCTGGATCCTGGTGCATCGTTGTTCCGATTCCGTGACCTGTGAGTTCTCTTACTACTCCGTAACCGAAGCCTTCGCAGTATTCCTGGATAGCATGTCCGATATCGCCTGTCCTCATGCCGACTTTGGCATATTCAAGGCCGATCCAGAAGGACTTTTCCGTGCGCTCAACGAGATCTTTTACTTCAGGAGCTACTTCGCCGACCATGTATGTTCTGCATGCGTCTGACTGGTAACCGTCAAGGATCGCGCCGACGTCAACGGAAAGGATGTCGCCTTCTTCCAGAATTCTGTTCTTTCTCGGGATGCCGTGAACGACTTCATCGTTAACGGAAGCGCAGATCGTTCCGGGGAACGGCGGCTGTCCGTAATTGAGGAATGAAGGAATGGCATCGTAGCTTCTTATGATGTCATAGCAGAGCTTATCGACATCATGTGTGGAGATGCCGGGCTTGATCTCATCGCGGCATGCCTTGAAAACATGCTGCAGGATCTTTCCTGCGGCCTTCATCTTTTCGAATTCTTCGTTGGTAAGGATCTCTACCATTTATATACCTGATTTCTAAATTAAAGTCCGAGTTTCTTAAGGCCTGCTTCAATAGACTCGATGCAGGTCTTGGAGTCGACGTTATTGTTGCCCTCAACGATGATTCCTCTCTCATTGTAGAAATCGATAAGGGGCTGTGTGTTTACTCTGTATGTCTCAAGTCTCTTTGCAACTGTCTCCGGATTATCGTCAGATCTCTGGATTACGTTGCCGCCGCAGACATCGCAGATGCCCTCAACCTTTGTGGGCATGTACTTAACATTGAAGCTTGCGCCGCACTTCTCGCAGACACGTCTTGTTGTAACTCTGTCCATGATGACCTCGTCATCGCACTTTACATAGACTACTGCGTCGATCTTTGAACCCTTTGCTGCGAGCATCTTATCGAGTGCTTCAGCCTGGGCGATGTTTCTCGGGAAACCGTCAAGGATATAACCCTTTTCGCAGTCGGGGTTGTTCAAACGGTCTTCAACCATTCTGATGGTTACGTCATCAGGAACCAAAGCTCCCTTGTCGATATAAGACTTTGCTTCGATTCCGAGAGGAGTGTTCTCCTTGATGTTATATCTGAACAGATCGCCTGTGGAGATATGAGCGAGTGAATAATTCTCTCTTAATACTGTTGCTGATGTTCCTTTTCCGGAACCGGGTGCGCCTAAGATAATGAGATTCATAAACTGCCTCCCTTACTTTTTGTTGTAATTCTTGCTGCGCTTCTTATCTTTGCCTGCCTGCTTGAGCTTGTCTTCTTCAGCCTTGAGGAGATTATCGAGGAGAGTCTTCATTTCGATGAAACCGCCTGCTAAAAGAACAAGACCGATACCGGAGAATGCAATGTGTGAAAGTCCGGGAATAAAACTCAGGATGATAGGAATGATGCAGACGAGGATAAGGTAAGCACAGTCAGCACTGTTGAGGTTGCTGTAAACAGCCATAAGGTACTGGGATGTTGCCTTGCCGGGTTTTAAGCCCTGGATATAACCTGCGTTCTCCTTGATCTGCTTAGAGAGATCGTAAGGATTGAACTGCATCAATGCGAAAACATAAGCGAAGAAAACCAGGAAGATAACGTAGAAAGGAATGAACATTACGCTTGTAGGGAAATTTCTTGCGCCTGCAAACCATACATTGTCAGATCCGGGTGCGATCATTGTGAGGATCGAAGGAACAAACATGCAGACTGTGAGTGCATAGATAACAGGTGTGATTCCGGCCTGTGTGACCTTGAGGGGAAGAACCTGGTTCTGCATGCCGTACTGCTTCATTCCTACAGTTCTCTTTGAGAAGATGATCCTGAGTTTCTTTTCGCCAAGGTTAAAGAGGATTGCGAGAATGAGCGCGCCGATTGCCAAAAGGATTCCCATGATCATGTAAAGAAGTGCCCAGCCGATACCGAATTCATATGCTTCGAAGTAAGGCATCAGGAGATCGTGGGGAATGTTATGGATGATGCCGGCAAGAATGATGATCGTCATTCCGTCGCCGATTCCCTTGGTGTTAAGGAGTTCAACGCACCAGCCGCAGAAAGCTGCGCCGATAGCAACTGTTACTCCGCAAAGAACGATCGCTACCCAGAAATTGATGTTGTTTACGACTGTATCCTTCATGCCGAGGCAGTAAAGGGCAGCGAAAACGCCTGCACCGATAAGGGATGCGATCCTTGTATATTTTGTGATGAGTTTTGTTCCCTCACCGCCCATCTGAGCGAGATTTCTGAGCTTCGGAACTGCCAAAGTTACGATCTGCATGATGATGGAAGCTACGAGGAACGGGAAAATGCCAAGGCTTACGATAGAAGCATTTGAAAGTGCTCCGCAGGATAAGATGTCGATTACGGTTCCGACGCTGCCCCAATCGTCAATCTTTGCTGTAGCAGCAGAGTGACTGAGACCCGGGATCGGGATGATCGTGAGAAGGCAGAGGATCGAGACGATAAGGAAGGAAAAGAGTATCTTCTTCTTTATCTCCGGTGTCTTAAGGCTTTCACGCAATGTATCTTCCATTAATGGGCATTCTCCTTGGCATAAAAAATAGCGTAAGTATTATAGCGCATATCTGCGCGTTTTTCACCGAGTAACTTTTAAATAATATAGGTAAAAAAATCAGCCTCCGACATAGAGTCTTCTGACTCTTTTGCCAACGTCGCAGGTAATCTCGTAGTTGATCGTACCCAATGCATCGGCAAGTTCGTCAGCAGATCTTGCACTTCCGAAAACCGTAACCTTATCGCCTACCCGGGGTCTTACATCGAGATCAGTCGTATCCACCATGCACATATCCATGCAGATATTGCCGATAATGGGGCACTTCTTTCCGCCGATTACCAGCTCAAAGCCATTGGAAAGTCTCCTCGAAAGGCCGTCTGCATATCCGATGCCTACAGTAGTGACCTCGGTAGGTCTTTCGGCAGTAAAGTGTCTGCCATAGCTTACGGTAGCACCGACAGGGATCGTCTTAACGTGAATGACCTTTGCATACCAGTTCATGACAGGCTTTAAGTCCACCTTGGTCACAGGCTCAGGGCATCCGGGCGGCATAAGGCCATATAAGATGATGCCTGCCCTTACAAGGTCAAGGTGCATCTCGGGGAATCTCAATATGCCTGCACTGTTGCAGATATGTCTCTTTGTAAAGCGGATCCCCTTTGCTTCGAGCTCGCCGATCTGATTCATGAAACGGTCGAACTGCTCTTTTGTATATTTGTCATCATCAGTATCTGCTACTGCAAAATGCGAAAAAACACCATAAGGCTCAATACCAGGCAGAGTGCAGGCCTTAACGATCTCTTCAGTCTCGGAGCCGTCAGTCTTAAATCCGATCCTTCCCATGCCTGTATCGAGTTTGATATGTATCTTGCATGTCTTTCCCTGGGCTAAAGCCTCATCGGACAATGCCTTGGCGATCTCATAAGAATAAACGGACTGCTCGACATCATACTTTACCGCATCCTTGAATCTGACAGGATCGGTAAATCCTAAAGTCAACATGGGAACTTCAATGCCGTGCTTTCTAAGCTCGACTGCTTCATCGATAGTAGCAAGGCAAAGTCCGGCAGCACCCGAATCGATAAGGGTCTTCGCGATCTCGATCGCGCCGTGTCCGTAAGCATCTGCCTTTACGACAGCCAAAATGCCCGTGCCGGGAGCCGTTGCCTTTTTGATCTCTTCGAAATTATGCTTCAATGCATCGAGATCGATCTCAACGCATGAACGGTCGTAATTGCTAAAGCCTAAAGAATTCTCAGTCATCACTCATGCCCCCATCCGGCATCCATATAAGCGCCGGGCAAATAAACTATAAGATCTGCCGGGAGCATTGCTCTGGTTCCGACTTCATTTGCTGCCGCTTCCCCCGCCTTCGAGTGAATATAAACAGCAGAGCATGCTGCCTTGTAAGGCTCCATTCCCTGTGCAAGGAATCCCGTAAGAAGTCCCGCCAGCACATCACCCGAGCCTCCCTTTGCAAGTCCGCTGTTTGGAGCATCGTTGACATAGAGCTTTCCGTCAGGTGTTGCTATAAGCGTCCTGGCGCTCTTAAGAACGACCACAGAGTTTGTATCCTTTGCAAATCCCAAAGCGAGGTCCTCAGCCTTTTCGATAACTTCGGACTTGGAGAGCCTGATGAGCCTTGCGAACTCTCCAATGTGTGGAGTTAATACTGCAGGAACTTTCCTAGCCTTAAGGCATTCTGCGATCCTTCCCCATGCATCGGGCTTTGACATAAGGGCTCCTGCATCGAGGACTACGTTATCAGCGTTTTCGAGAAAACGGCAGATAAGGAATTCAAGATCCATCTGATCCTCAGGAATTCCGGAGCCGATAAGGACGGCAGAAGAACTCTTGCAGAGCTCTTTTGCCTTTCTTAAAAGGTCAGCCGTCTCATCAGGCCTTAACGAGAGGAGCGCGCAGGGCTCTGCGATTCTTACCGCATCAAGCGTCTTATCTTCGGAGAAGACCCTGACAAGGCCCGCGCCTGTTCTTAAAGCGGCACCCGTAGCCATTACGGCAGCACCGGACATATATTCCGACCCTGCGCAGATAAGCGCGGTTCCGAACGTGTTCTTATGTCCGTCTTCAGGTCTTTGGGGTTCAAATCCCGAGATCAATTCTTTTGTAAGGTTAACTGCTTCAGCCATTTTTCTCCAAGTCTCTGTTAGGCTCCAGATCTTCATTTCTAATGCTCTTGATCGAGCTGATATCAAAAGGAGTCTCCTGATATACGTAATAGTTGAGCCAGTTTGTATACATTAATGTCGCAGAAGATCTCCATCTGAGAAGAGGACCTTTGGAAGGATCGTCATCGATATAGTAATTCTTTGGAACATCGACGTCGCCTAAGCCTGCTGCCATATCTCTTCTGTATTCCCTGTCCAGTGTGTCCCTGTCGTACTCGGAGTGTCCCGTGATGAAGAACTGTCTGCCGTGAAGGTCTGATATCGCATAGATACCGCACTCTTCGGATTCGGAAAGGATCCTTAAGTCTGACCTCTTTTCGACGTCTTCCCTTCTTACTTCGGTGTAGCGTGAATGAGGAACATAGAAGATATCGTCAAAGCCTCTGAAGAGCTTTACGGGCCTTGACCATGTCATTGAGTGCTCGAAAACACCGAAGACTTTTTTATCCAGAACGATCTTAGGGATACCGTAATGGTAATAAAGCCCTGCAAAAGCGCCCCAGCAGAGATGCAGGGTCGAATAGACATGGGTCTTGCTCCATTCCATGATCTCAACTAATTCAGGCCAGTAATCGACCTCTTCAAAAGGCAGCTTTTCAACAGGAGCGCCTGTTATTATCATGCCGTCGAAGAACTCGTCTTTTACATCAGAGAAAGTCTTATAGAACTTTAACAGATACTCTTCGGGAGTATTTTTCGACTGGTGTGTCTTGGTAAATAAGAGCTCGACATCCACCTGGATGGGGGAATTCGACAGAGCCCTTAAGAGCTGTGTCTCTGTCGTGGATTTGTCGGGCATGAGATTGAGGATAAGGATCCTGATAGGACGGATATCCTGGGACAGGGCCCTGTTTTCCTCCATAACGAAAATTCTTTCCTGTTCAAGGATGTGCCTTGCCGGAAGATTGTCTGCTATTCTGATAGGCATTTTCTGCCTCCTTATCTATTTCGATGATCAGGATCCGATGAATTCGTTCAATATGGATTCAGCGGGAACCTGCTCGGGACTTATGACCGGGATCTTTCCCAGATGTCCCATAAGTTTATTTGCCTTAACAAGTGCTGTTGAGAGGTCAGCAAAAGGTTTCCCTGAAGGTGACTTCTCCATGAATACCGAAGGTTCGATCGAACCCTTGAGGGCCTTATCCAACGCTTCGCTGATATCTCCCATTGCCATCGGAGCTACTATGAGGCTCTCGTATGCCAGGAACGAATTGACGTGATAGTCGGCGCATGTAAGGTATTCTTCGTAATACTGCTCTTCTGACTTCTGGATCATCGGCCAGTAATCGATCGTTGCGAGCGCATGTGCACTTCTGTGGCGGTAATCCCTGATTATTCTTCGAAGGAGCCTTATCTCATTGCTGTCCATGAGCTTTGAGTCGCAGTAAACATTGCCGTAAGGCATGATGAATACTTTCGAGCACTTCTCCGCAGGGCATTCGCCTGAGATCCTGGGTGATAAACCGTGGAGGCCTTCAACGACGAGAACGCCGTCATCACCTAAACAGATGGCATTCGAAGGATCGCCTTCCATCTGCTGTCTGATGTTGAAATCAAAGAAAGGCGGAATAACCGTCTCTCCGTTAAGAAGAGCCTTGATATCTCTCTGGATCCTGTCAACATCCAACGCGTCTATGGTCTCAAAATCGGGTCTGCCCTCCTTATCGAACCTGAGCTCAGTGATGTTGTAATAATCGTCAAGGGATAAGTGAACAGCTTTTCTGCCCCTGCTGTTGATCGTATTTGAGAGCCTTAACGTGAAAGTCGTCTTACCCGAAGAGGTAGGGCCTGATACGAATATAGCCCTCTTATTTTGGTCAGAGCATATCTCATCGCAGATGGAATCTATCCTTCCGACAAAATTCTGCTCGGATTCAGCAATGAAGCGGGGAAGTCTGACGGCACCGAGGGATTCCTCGAGCTCTTCAACTGTTATGTCTATTCTGTCTCTAAGCTCTGCCATATAGCCTCCTAAAGCTCCTTATTTTCGCTGAGGGAAAAACCTCTTGATGATAAGCATATTTACGACCCAGTCCCAAGCCAGCTGTACGAGCTTTACTGCCAGATAGATAAGGCTGGGGATGACGATAGCTGCCAATATATAGAGCAGTACGACTCCGACTACATGAACGCCGCCTGCAAGAACACCTACGACTGTTGAAAACGAGCCCGCAGTTGCTGCGAATTTCTCGGTATATTTCTCAAGCGTCTGGTTAAGGTAGCTGATTAAATAATCCTGAAGACCGTCAACTCTGACGTTGAGTCTGGGAAGGAGCAGACTGACCGTATAGCTGATGATCAAATAAGATTTGAAGATCTTCACCAATAAAATCATTATCTTGCCCCACCAGGGCATTCGGTAATACCTGAAGCAGATAAAAGGATTTGCCAAAAAGAGAAGTACGAAAACAGCAATATGGATAGGTCCTATATTGCCGAAGCCCAAAAGTCCTCTCTCGAGAATGTAGATATAGAGGATTATCGCATCAACCAAAAGGCCATACAGAACGAACAAACCAAAATGCTTACGGTTCTCGTAATCCGTATCGCTCCATAATCTACCAAGTAACAGTCCTTCCAGATAATCCAAAATATTACTCCTTTTATCTTCCATATTCCCGCGGACATAGTCCCCGAGCATATTAATGAATTTTATCACATCTGAACAAAACAGACTATATAAATAATAAAAGCAGGCCCCACGCCTGCTGTCACACCTCTAAATCTCCGCTATTTCTCTATTATCTGAGCAGGAAGCTGCACCCTGTGGTCTGCTCGATCAAGCTCTTGAGATTCTTCCACTTTTTCGGGAAATGCTGCTCAGCGCCCGCCTTCATAGTGGTCTTATCGGTAAATTCCACCTTGATGCTCCACTCGCCCGGGATCACGGTCTTGTCGCCGAACTCATCAGTCATTCCCATCTCATAGCCCTTCATCCACTCGAGCATGCCTGATTCCGGGAGTTTTTCTCTGATAAGGGCCATCTTTTCATCGCCGATGGCTCTGGTGAAATTATTATTCCACATGTAATTGTCGCGCCAGGAAATGACTTTACGTCCAAAGTCATACTTCACCGCATATCCCTCGTTTGCAAAGGTCCTTATCTCGACCTCTAAGACAGCTATGGATTCGTATGCTTTATTAAAGTCCATTATTGCTCCTTACTCAACCGCTATTCCGAAAATGCTTCCGGATGTTGTTCCTACAACAAGCATACCTTCGTATACGATCGGAGAAGCTTCAATACTTACACCTGAAGAAGTCTGGCTCTCAAGTCCGACGTTCTTCTTGGTCTGTATGTACGTAATTCTCTTTCCGTCTTCTGCGTTGATCATATGGATCTGTCCGATCGAATCGCAGATGATGATGTATGCATGCCCCTCTGAATCGTAGAAATCAACAGGTGAGCTGTACGAATAGATGTTCATATTATATTCCCAAACCTTGGTACCTAAATCCTTGTCATATGCAACAAGTTTATTGCCGCTTGCAAGGCCGCTTGTCATACTAAATGAGAATATTACAAGGTTTGAGATCTTTCCTTTGCCCATTACAGGGTTGCCGAAGCATCCGCCGCTCTGGTCATTGTCAGAAGATTCGCCGTTAAATGTGTGGCATGATTCGGACGTCTGCCATTCGACCTTACCTGTAAGGCCGTTGATCTTGTAGATATATGCTGCGCCGCAGTACTCACCCTTGCCGCCCTGGTTATCGACTTCGGTTCCGACATAGACATAAGGGATACCGTTCTCCTCATTTATAAGAGGTGTGATATCCGAGTCATCGCCCAGAACAACAGTCCATACCATCTTGAAAGTATTGAGGTCAAGGCAGCACAGGTTCATCGTGTTGTCTACAAAGTATCCGTAATTGCCGTAAACTGCGATCGAGCTCTCAACGCCCATTCTCGAGCTTACATTGTCGTTGAACATGTACTTATAACCGGTAACAACAGGTGACATGGAGATAGTAGCACCACCGTATGTGTACTGGGTATTAAGGTCAAATGTGTAGATATAACCGTTCTCGCATGGCCAGATAAGAGTATCTGTAGCGCCGTCGATGATAGGTGATGAGTCGAAAGCATTCCAGTTGCTTCTGTATGCGCCGTCATCAGAACCGTCATACATGAAGAGCAGAGAACCGTCGAGCAATGAATAAGCATAAAGGCCGAAATTGGTTCCGCCGTTGTTATCCGTCTGTCCTACATAGATGATAGGATAGCCACGAGGGTCAAGAGCAGGTGTTCCCTTGATGGATGCGCCGACATTAATAGGCTCTCTTGTCTTCTCACCGTTTAAGATGTTGAAGAAGTAGATCTTACCATCTAATGCCGCAATGATGACTTCCCTTAATACCTGCTGATGCTTTGCAGTATCGTTGAGATTCATCTGTGCACGGATCTCCAAAGGCCACTCGGCAACCAGGGGCTGACCTGTCCACCTTACGCCGGACCATTCAAAGTTCTGTGTGGAAGCTAATTTCTTGCCAATCCCGTTGAATTCCCATCTCTGTGTCAGAGCACCTCTGTAGATATTCGTGTAACCGAAAGAAGCGCAATTTCTGAAATTGTTTCCTCTGTATGTGAGGATTCCGGGAATGGATCCGTAGAATACAGGGTCTGTCATGAAGATAGGCTTCTGCCTGACATAATCGCCTTCAACGAACTGCCTGTTCATCATTACGGTCTGAGTGATGCCTCTTGCAGCAGGATTGGCATTAGGATCTATAGCGAGGTCTTTGTTGATGTTAACGTTTGCAAGACCGGGATAAAGGATCGGATTCTGATAGGGCTCTATAGGCGGAATCGGAGTAGGCGTAGGAGATGCTATCGAAATATAACCGGACTGGTCCGTTGTATCGATATTTGCGAGAGTCTCTTTAGTAGTGATCTTTTTAAAGTAGACTGCAGCAAGAACACCCGTCAGGCAGACAAACAAAAGAGTGATCACGACTACAAGAGTCATGGTACCTTCATTAGGATCCCTCGACGGTCTGTAATAACTATTATCAGGCTCGATGTATTGGTCACCGCGCTGCATAATGTTCCTCGCAATGTTCCTTTCCGCGAAAAGTTAACGCTTATTGTAACACGGCTGTAATTTAATCTCAAACTTTGAGTGTCAAACAACCTTACCTGGCTTTAGAAAATAAGGCTTTTTTGATTCTTTCAGAGGCTGTTTGCGAATTCCGCGATCTTATCAAGACGGTGTCTCATGCCCGATTTTCCGATTGGAGGGTCCATCATGGCACCGAGTTCTGCAAGAGATGCACCGGGGTTTTCCATATGGGCTTTTGCAGCCTCACGGAGCTCAGGCGGGAGCTTACCCGCCAAGCCTGATTCCATTACTTTGGTAATAAGTTCGTTTCTCTGGGCAGCTGCTTCTGCCTGCCTTTTGGTATTGCCCTCATCGCAGTTGACTGCTCTCGTTACCTGGCTGTTGACGTCCTTCTGCGCTCTGACATTTTCAAATTCCATCATCGCCGAAGGACTTCCTATATAGCTTAAGAAGTCAGAAACATCGTCGCCGTTTTTAAAATATAAAGCATATGAGCCTTTTCTCTGCGTCCTGATATGCTTTATCTTAAGGACATCCAAAGCCGCTGATATAAGCGTGGCATTTTCAAGCTCGTGAACAACAAATTCTATTCTGTAGCCGTTATTGGGGTCAGAACAATAGCCGCAACCCCAGAAAGCGCCTCTTAAGAATCTTCTTGCATCTTCTACCGACAGGTCGCCGTTTGCAAAACCCGACAGGAGTTCCTCACATCGCTCCCACAGATTAGAAGTATATATATCTTTTAAAATAATCTTACCTTTTGAATAAGTGCACTCAATATGCTCAGCCTCAAATAACTGCACAGTCAGTTCGGCGAGCCTTTCAGGGATCCTTATTATCTTTGCCGAACCCTTAACGCTGCTCTGGCTTAAGAACAGACCGCACAAAGCAGTCTGCCTCTGAATAGGCTTTTTAACGGCCTTGGTCGCCGTCTCGAGCTTAACTTTGACAGAAAAACTGTCTTCCATCAGAGTTCATCCGCCTTCTTGGTATATCTGTGCGGTTCTTTATCGATGTCTCTGTGTGAGATTATGCACTTGATGCCACGTTCACCTAACATCTTCGCGATCGTCTCCGTGCAGTATACGGATCTGTGTCTTCCGCCAGTGCAGCCGATTCCGATATGAACGCTGCCCTTTCCTTCCTTTTCATAGTAAGGAATTACGAATCTTAAGAGCTCGGATGTCATGTAGTTGAACTCGGCGGTCTCAGAAAAACCGTCAAGGTAATTGGCTATCTGCTCGTCTTTACCTGTGTAATTTCTGAGTTGAGGCAGATAGAACGGGTTGGGAAGGAATCTTACATCAAATACATAGTCGCAGTCGACAGGAAGTCCGTATTTAAATCCGAATGATTCGACCACAACAAGGATGCTCTGTGTATCTGAGCTCTTGATAATGTCGCCTATTGCTTTGCAGAGCTCGGCATCTGACAGGAGCGATGTGTCAATGACAACAGTTGCGATCGCTCTAATATCTTCGAGCATCTTTCTTTCTTCGGAAAGAGCAAGTGTGAGAGATCCCTTCTTGCCTGCCAAAGGATGTTTTCTTCTCGTCTGCTGGTATCTGCTGATGAGTACCTGGTCTGAAGCTTCAAGGAATATAACCTTATAAGGGCATCCTACTTCTTCATCGATAAGCGCTAAAGCCTCATCAAATCCGTCCAGGTATTCCTGTGATCTGATGTCGACAACAAATGCGAGTTTCGGTGTCGAGAAACCCTCGCCGTTCCTGCCCCTGAAAAAGCTCTTTACAAGGTCAGGCAAAACATAAGGCGGAACATTATCCATACAGAAATATCCGCAGTCTTCCAAATACCTTACCGCGGCACTCTTACCTGCGCCGCTCATTCCGGTAAGAAATAACAGTTCCATCACTAGCCTCCGAAGTTACCAACCAGTCTTACTTCTTTCTCAAGCCTCACGCCTGAGTTTTCGAATACTTTTTCCACCACATAATCTATAAGTCTAATGATATCGGAAGCCTTTGCTGTGCCTCCGTTATTTACTATAAAACCGGCATGTTTGGGTGATACCTGTGCTCCGGAATCATCCAATGCAAAGCCCTTAAGACCTGCATCTTCGATGAGTCTGGCCGCAAAATACCCTTCAGGTCTCTTAAATGTGGAACCTGCGGAAGGAACATCCAGAGGCTGGCTCGCTGTCCTTCTGCTCCTTAAGTCATCGACCTTTGCGGTTATCTCATCCTTATCGCCTTTTGAAAGGATCGCTTCAAAGCCTAAGATAACGGCAGTCTTTCCTTCGGAATTCAGCTTTTCGAAAAGACTCGTTCTGTAGCCGAAATCACATTCACTGCCGTCTATAGTCCGGATGGCCTGCCCATCCCAATAAGTTACTTTTGTTATGAAATCTTTTGTCTCTCCGCCGTAGGCTCCGGCATTCATGAATACAGCGCCGCCGCATGAACCCGGGATACCGCATGCAAACTCGGCACCCGTAAGTGACAATTCCGTACAGTAGTTTCCGAATCTTGCATAAGAAAGACCTGCGCCTGCAGTTATCTTTACCCTGCCGTCTTCTGATTCTTCGGAAGATAATTCGCTCATGTTTTTGCCGATCCTTATAACGAGACCGTCAAAACCTTCGTCGGAGATAAGGCAGTTGGAACCGTTGCCAAGAACGAATACGTCCCAGTTCACCTCTCCTGCCAGTCTGAATAAACGTGCTACTTCATCACCTGTCGCCGGCTCAGCGAAAAACTTTGCCGGGCCGCCGCATCTGAATGTTGAGTATCCCGCAAGCGGGACGTTTTCCAATATTGTGATATCAGCCATCCAGAGACTTTCCGGGGAATACTCTGGATACAAGATCCTGAGCAGCGTTATAACCCATCTTCTTGACTCTGTAGTTGATAGCTGCAGCCTCAACGATGATCGCGAGGTTACGTCCGGGTCCTACAGGGATAGTAACTGAAGGAACCTGGATTCCGAGGATATCGTAGGTCTCTTCTGTAAGACCTAATCTGTCGTATGTCTTCTTCTCATCCCAAAGTTCAAGGTTGATTACGAAGTCGATATTTTCCTGCTGCTTTACAGCGGATACACCGTAGAGTTCCTTAACGTCCAGGATACCGATGCCGCGGATCTCGATAAGGTGCTTGATAACATCCGGAGCTCTTCCAAGGAGCGTAGTCTCAGATACTTTTCTTATCTCGATCTGGTCATCGGCAATAAGTCTATGACCTCTTTTTACGATCTCCAATGCAGTTTCTGATTTACCTACACCGGATTCGCCTAAGATCAGGATACCTTCACCGTTAACCTCGACAAGAACGCCGTGCATGGAAACACGGGGAGCTAATTCCATCTTGAGATATTTAACAAGTTCTGAAGAGAAATCTGATGTGGCCTGTGAAGTTCTTAATACCGGAGTCTGATACTTTCTTGCAGCATCAAGGATCTCCTTGTGGACCTTATGGTCACGGGTAACGATAAGCGCAGGGATATTCTTTTCGAAAAGAGCAGAAACAGACTTAGCCCTCTCTTCGGGAGAGAGATTATCCAAGTATGCATGTTCCATGTTACCGATCATCTGGATTCTGTCGGGACCAAAATGATCGTAATATCCGGCGAGCTGCAAGCCGGGTCTCGTGACGTCGGCTACGCAGATCCTCCTGGATTCGATATCTCCTGAATCGTAAACGACCTCAAGGTTATAGGCTTTTACGATCTCTGATAAAAAGACGCTCGAAAAAGGCATTTTTCTATTACCTCCGGTTAATCCACTTAGAAGCTGATTTCAACCTGATGTGTCTTGCCGTCTGTTGCAACAGGAAGGAGTGTGCCCTCTACTGCAGCGCCGTCAAGGGATACCTTTATGCCGTCCTGTGCACGGATAAAGCCCTCAGGCTTAGTGATATGGATATCGTAAGTTGTTCCGCAGACGGAAACCTTAACATCAAGCTTTCTGTCAGTCTGTCTGAGGATAGGTTCAACTCTTAATCCCTCGCTCGTAAACTCAACGCCGAAGCACTGGAAGAGTGAGAGAAGGAGCCATGTGGAAGTACCGGACAATGTAGGTCCGATGTTCTCGCCTGTCTGGCTGTTGTTGTACTGTGTGCACCATCTGGGGTTACCGCATGTAACGAAAGGTGACTTCAATGTATTGAAAGGTAAGATCTTATCAATGATCCAGTAAGCTGTATCAGCAAGTCTTGAAGCAAGTGACTCATCCTTAACTGTCTTTGCGGCGCCGAGCATAGCAGAGCATGCCATCATGTTTGCGTGCTTGAATACACCGCCGTTCTCACGGTCACCGGGATAGTAGAGTGCTACGTCGATCTTAGGTGCGATCCTCGGATAATCTACTGTGGAACAAAGTCTGAAGCCGTAAGGTGTCTTCAGGTACTTGTCGAGTGAATCGAGCATCGTGTTGATCTCTTCCTCGGAAGCAACGCCGGCCAGGAGTGACCAGGAGAAGCTGTTGAGGAAGTATGTACCGGGATGTCCTGCTTCTACAGCAAGGCCGTCGCCCTTTGCACCGAGATAAGAGATGTCTGTTCTGTCCTTTCTGTTGAAGAGGACTCTGCAGTAGAAGTCATCCTTCCAGCAGAACTTTCTGAGATTTTCAGCGAGCTTGTCTGAGAGCTGCTTCATATCATCAGCTGCAGGGTCGCCGATCTTTCTGAACATTGTCTGTGCAGCATCCAATGCAACCTTAAGAAGGAAGCCGTTCATTACGGATTCGGAGAACTCTGAATCGTAAGGAACTTCGCCGTATGCCTTGCCTGCAGCAGCGATCTGCTCTTTGTATTCAGCTACCTTATCCTTACCGGAGATACAGTCAGGATCGACTCTCAAGCAGTCGTTCCAGTCAGCTCTGTCGATGAGCGGGATGCCGTGCTTGCCCAAAGAGATCCTGCCGCTGTACATGAGGATAGCCTTGATCGTATCCTTGAGCTTTCTCTTAACGCCTGCATCAGTCTTCTTTTCCTTGGTGCCTGCCATTACGAACTCCTCTTCGAGGAATGCATAATCGTCTGTAAGGCCGAGATATCTGTCTAATGCCTGCAGGAGCCAGAGGCCGTCATCTGACCACCAGCCGGGTTCTTTTCCGATCCAGTAGAAGTTGTGGTTTGTGTAACCGTCTTCGTAAACGTTTTCGATCCATCCTGCGAGCATCTTCTTAACGAATTCCGTATTGCCCATGCCTGCGAAATAGTACATGGAAGCGAAGATGTCCTGGATCTCTCTGAAGCCGATCTCACGGTAACCCTTCTGTGTCCAGTCCAAAGATCTGGATACGAATGTCTGGTAGAAGACCTGGAAAGGAAGGTTGTTATTTACATAAGCTTCGAAGTTCTGGTCCTCGTGCTCGATCTTCATGTAGCCCGCATACTTGCCTGTGAAGTCGATAACATCCTGGAGATCCTTAGCGAGGTTAGCGGGATCCTTGATGTAGTTAGCTACTGCCTCTGCTTCTTCAGCAGGTGTCTTGTCGACTACGAAGTTCTCGTTTACGCAGTCAGAAGAAAGGCATGTAACGCTATCAACGCGGACAGTGCCGTTTGCCTTGACCGTGAAAGGTGTGGATGTAGCGAAGAATCCCGGTCCCTTTCTGGAAGGTCTGGATGCGAGAGGATAAATGAATTCAGGATTTGAAAGGCTTCCTGAACCTACGAAATCAGCATATCTTACGCTGTACTGATCCGGGAAGAAATCTCCGTCTGCAGTATGGACTACTGTCTCGTTGAATCTGATATCGCCCTTTGTCCACTTCGGGTTGGGATCTGCAGATACCGCACGGATATCATTATTCTCATCGAAGAATACCTGTGACTCTCCGACAACTGTTGTGAAGATAACGTCTTCGGAAAGAGCATGTGTCTGCTTTGTACCGAACATACCTGTGCAGACGATCCTCAGATCCTTGTCTTCAGATGTCGTATTCTCGATATCGATGAGCTGTGCTTCGGAAGCTACCGGCATGCCTTCTCTCTGGGGAACGATGAAGATAGTTCTCTTGATCTTAAGACCGCAGGAAAGCTCATAGCTTATAGTTGTTCTGTTCTGTGAATGTACTGTGCGGATCTTTTCGAGGCCTTCTGCAACAGCATCACCCGACCAGAAGATCTTCTTGCCGTTCTCGACAAGATAGAACTGTCTGTTTGCAGGGAAACCGTTCTCTTCAGGGAGATAGTCCCATCTGGTTGCAAGAACCTGTGTATCAGCATGTGATCTGAACGAACCGCCGCCCAAGCTGTCGACAGTGCTCTTCGGTGTTGACTGCAACGGGAAGTCGAAGTCGATACGGTTACCGATGAGCATATTTGTATAGTAGTGAGGTCCGGGTGAAGGTGTGGAAGGATCAAAAGCAAGTTCGCCGTTTGTCGCAAGCTTTCCGCCCCATGCATCCGTACTCTTGATGAGCTCTGCGCATCTGTTAAGAACTGCTTCACTGAATTTAGCTTCAGCGAGGTTGCCGTCCTTTTCCGTAAATGCTCTGAAATCGTCTTCGTTTCTGACGATAAGGATGCTGTATCCGTTGTTGATCATTGCAGTAAACTGCTCGAAAACGACATCATCAGAAGCTAAGATGTTAACTGCCATGCTGTCGAATTTAAGACCGGAAATACCGATAACGACAGGATTCTTTCCAAAACGAACATACTGGGCTGAGACGCCTCCTGCTACGATCGTATCGCCGAACTTATCGAGTAACAGTTCTTTTGCGGGAAGTCTTTCGCCTCTTGCTTTTTCACCAATGTAACCCATGTTGATCCTCCATGAGAATGTATTTCTTTTTTTCTGTATTTCAGCAAGGAACCCCACGGTCAATAAACCACGGGGTCTTGCTTAAACTGACAATAAATTACCGACTTGATTATCGATATTAGCCAAGCACTACCTCGACCTTGTGAGACTTGCCGTCGCCTGCAACAGGAACGATGCAGCCGTCAACAGCAACGCCGTCAACAGTAAGTGACTTGACGCCCTTGTTTACGTGATCAGGATTCTTGATCGTGATCTCGTATGTGTCGCCTCTGAACTGACGTGTAGCAGTAAATCCATCCCAAGCTGCGGGGATTGAAGGATCTACTCTGAGGCCGTCGAACTCAGGCTTAACGCCGAGGATGTACTGGGAAATAGCAACCATGTTCCAAGCTGCTGTACCTGTGAGCCAGGAGTTCTTGCCCTGACCGAAGTTCTTGGCATCCTTACCGCCAATCATCTGACCGTAAACATAAGGTTCTGTCTTGTGGATATCAGATGTCTCTTCAGTAAATGCAGGAGCGATCTTTGAATAGTACTCGAAAGCCTTGTCTCCTCTGCCGGCATAAGCTTCTGCGCAGATGATCCATGCGTTGTTGTGTGTGAAGATACCGGCGTTCTCCTTGTATCCGCCCGGATATGTGGAGATCTCACCGTACTGGATATAGTACTTAGTGTATGCGGGGTTGTTGAGAACGAGACCGAACTCGCAGTTGAGATACTTGTCAATGGAGTTCAATGTCTTGATGTCAGCGCCGACATCCTTACCGATCTCAGACATAACAGCGAAGCCCTGGGGTTCGATGAAGATCTTACCCTCTTCGCATTCCTTGGAGCCCATCTTTTCGCCGTTTGCGTCATAAGCTCTGATGAACCAGTCGCCGTCGAAAGCAGATTCCATAGTATTCTTCTTCATCTTATCGATCTCAGCCTGAGCCTTTGCAGCTTCATCAGCCTTGCCAAGGTGCTCCAGGATACCGACATAAGCAGGACCTGTGTATGTGAAGAGCGCTGCAACGAATGCAGACTCAGCAACCTTGGAGTAACCGCCCTCTGCCTTAAACTTGGGGTTGGTGTATGTCTGGAAAGACTCACCGGGTGTGTCAGAGAAGCAGGAAAGGTTGATACAGTCGTTCCAGTCAGCACGCATTGCGAGAGGAAGTCCGTGAGGTCCTAAGTTGTTAACGATGTGATAGAAGGAAACATCCAGGTGCTCGAGCATTGTGTGCTTTCCTTCCGGATCGTCATCGAAAGGAACATTAGCGTCGAGGATGCCCCAGTCACCTGTTTCCTTGATATAAGCTGCAACGGAAAGGATCATCCAGAGCGGGTCATCGGAGAAGTCGCCGCCGATATCTGCATTACCTTTCTTTGTAAGAGGCTGATACTGGTGATAGCATCCGCCGTCAGAAAGCTGTGTTGAAGCAATATCGATGAGTCTTTCTCTTGCACGCTCAGGGATCTGGTGTACAAATCCTAAGATATCCTGGTTGGAATCTCTGAAGCCCATACCTCTGCCGATTCCGGATTCGAAGTAGGAAGCAGAACGTGAGAGGTTGAATGTAACCATGCACTGATACTGGTTCCAGATATTTACCATACGGTTGACCTTGTCATCAGGTGTGTCAACCTTGAAGATCGAGAGGAGGTTGTTCCATGTTGTCTTGAGTTCTTCAAGACCTGCAGCAACCTTCTCAGGTGTGTTGTACTTGTCGATCATGGCATAAGCCTTCTCCTTGTTGAGGACCCATGTCTCTCTTGTAAGGAGGTTAGCAGGCTTTTCTGCTGCGAACTTCTTGTCCTGAGGGTTCTCAGCATAGCCTAAGATGTAGATCAATGTCTTGGATTCGCCGGGTGCGAGAGTAACCTTCTTGTAGTGTGAAGCTACAGGTGACCAGCCGTCAGCGAAAGAATTGGAAGGCTTGTCTGCCTTAACTGTCTCCGGGTTGTCCCAGCCGTTGTAGATGCTGCCGAGGAATGCATCACGGTCTGTATCGTAACCGTCGATCTCGTCGTTTACTGTGTAGAAAGCATAGTGATTACGTCTGTCTCTGTATTCTGTTACGTGATAGATTGTGGAGCCTTCGATCTCAACACGGCCTGTTGAGAAGTTTCTCTGGAAGTTTGTGCAGTCATCCTGAGCATCCCAGAGGCACCATTCAGCGATGGAGAAAATGGAGAAGCTCTTAGCTTCTGTGCCTTCGTTTGTGAGAACTACCTGCTGAACTTCACCGTCGTAGTTCTGGGGAACGAAAAAAGTAACTTCAGCCTTAAGGCCGTTCTTCTTACCCTTGATGATGGTGTAGCCCATACCGTGGCGGCACTCATATTCATCAAGTTCGGTCTTTACCGGAGACCAGCCGGGATTCCAGACTGTGCCGTTGTCATTGATGTAGAAATAACGGCCGCCCATGTCCAAAGGCACATTGTTGTAGCGGTAACGTGTGATTCTTCTGAGTCTTGCATCCTTGTAGAAGCTGTAACCGCCAGCTGTGTTGGAAATAAGTGAGAAGAATCCCTGATTTCCCAGGTAGTTGATCCAGGGATAAGGTGTTCTTGGAGTGTTGATAACGTATTCTTTTCTTGAATCGTCGAAATGCCCGAATTTCATTTTTAAAGCCTCCGCATTATTAATAATAAAGACCTAACCATTTTACACTATCCGAAAATGGTTTTGAACCAAACGAAATATAAACATTCTATGTCTTATATCAAATTTATGTGGTTCTTTGACCATTAGCATTCAAGATTGTCTGAAACCTGTAAAAAAGGGTCATCCCAATTATTTTGAGATGACCCTCCATATTGTTTTTCTGAAAATCTTCGACGCAGGTCAGCTTAGCAGGCCGTCGTCCTTGAGCTTCTTTTCGAATGCGTCCTTGGCATCCTTTACAGTCTTGAATGAACCTTCGGCATAGGTACCTACAACAGCCTTATATGTCTGGTTGTATTTGTCCTCATCAGCCACAACGAAAGAAGCATCAGCTTTCATTGCACTGTCCAGAAGTATCGGATAAGGATTCTGTCCGCCAAGCCATTCAAAGGCAAACTTATCGTCTGCAGCAGCTGATGTAATGAGCTTGATGTTATTTACAAACTCGCCGTTTCCGAGCATGTCCTTCTGGTTATCTTCATTGATGCAGACAGCTCTGATAATGTCACCTGAAGTTGCCTTCTTGTCGCAATACTTTGATGCCATTACCCATGTACCGCCGCTGTAATAGCTTACAGGTGCTGTGGTAAGTCCCCAGTCGCCGGAAGTGGGATTTACTGTTGTTCCCTCACCGGGATTTAAAGCCAGCTGGTATTTTGCAAACTGCAGAGATCCCCAGTATGAAACGACTGTCCTGTCGGACATCTTTGTTGTCCAGGGCTTTGACCACTGCTCGGCCTTGAAAGTCAGATCTTCGGTATAAAGTGTCTTTGCGTAGTCGAAAAAGTTTTCGATGCTGGTATCGTAGTTCAGCCTTCCGTCCATGATCCACTTGCTGCCCTTTGTGCCGACATAAGGCTCAAAGATCTCGGTAAATCCGCCGATAAGCTTAACCTTTCCGCCTGAAGCGGTATTGACCTTCCTCGCGGATTCCATGACTTTGTCCCATGTGGCAAAAGATGCTGCGAGCTCGTTCGGATCAGAAGTTCCAAGATACTGCTCTGCAACAGATCTCTCGTAGAAAACGCCGCAGGGTGTTGCCTTCCACGCAAGGCCCTTGATAACGTTGTCGTCATCGCTCGCAAATCTCAGTGTGTAGTTGAACATGTTCCTACACTCAGCGTAATCGATTCCGAGATCGTTTACGGCAATAGTGTTGTCTGAAGCCATGTATTTTCTGGCATAAGCAGCATCACAGGTGAAGATGTCAGGCGCATTGTTTCCGTCAGACAGGACGGCATCTAGCTTTTCCTGATATGCAGTGCTGTTATTGGATACTTCAACGAGATCGTAATCGTCCGATGTGAGGCCGGCATACTTTTCGACCAGGGCGATAAATTCGGAATTGTGAGCATAGATCGTTATCTTGCCGTCGTTCTTATCTGTAACTTCAGCAACAGTAAGCTCCTTAAATCCTTCCAGATCCGGAGGCGCTTCAGTAGTAGCGGTTGTCGCCTGTGTCGCAGCAGCGGTTGTTGCGGTAGTCGGATCTGTATCATCAGAAGTTATAGTCGAATTGCAGGAAGCAACGGCGCCAGCCGCCATGACCGAAGACAGGAACAAAGCAATAAGCTTGTTTTTCTTCATCCTCTTATCCTCTCATATTCTCATAATATTTTTTGACTTTTTAATGTAAAGCATTTTATAACACAATGCACGGAACTTCAATCTGGTTCCGTGCATATGTTCAATGTTTATAAGCTGTTTTTATGCAATTCGTAAAATTTGCGTTATGCGATGAAGAGCGATGCTCCGTAACGGTTCAGGAAATCAGCATAAGCATTCATGTCGATGACCGTACGGTATACCTTGCCGCCTGCTATTCCATAGACAGTGGCAAAAGAATTGCTTGCAGCATCTGTCGTTGCAGGACCGGGTGCGATATAGATCGCATCAAAGTCTTCTGCAGCGGGAGTCTTAACAGCCTGTGCTGCCGTGGTCTCTGTTGTTGCCTCTGTCTCAGCTACAGCATCAGTCTCTGTGGGCTTGGGCTGTACCTTAAGTGAGTTTGCAAGTCCTGATCTAAGTGCTTTTTCGAGTCCTGCAGGGTCCTTGCAGACTGTATTGAATGTGATGTACTGACCGGAAAGCATGTCGAAGCTTGCGAAATCGATCACAGTAGTCTTGTCTTCCTCAACTCCGGATATGTCATAAACCATGAGTACGGACAATGCTCTGCCGTTTGTCGTGTACTGGAAATCAACTACGACATTATAAGGGCTCTCGATAGTTCCCTTGAGATCATATTCTGCCTTTGCCTTGGAATATACACGGCTGTAAGCACCGGCAGCTTCATTGTAGAAACCGTTTACGATCAGGTTGATAGAATTTGCGACCGTTTCATTTGAAGCTCTTGATACGACAAATCTTGTTCCTTCGAACTTGGCGAGCAGGACTTCCGTACCGTCAACATAAGAGCTCTCGCTGAAATCCTCTGTCGATACAGTGAAAGTATCGTTAAGCTGGATATCCGTTAAGTTCGAGAAATCGACACGCTGCGGGAGAGGTGTTGCAGACGGTGTCGGAGTTGCTACGGGAGTTGTCTCTGCAGGTGCTTCTGAAGTCTCCGTGGCAACAGTTGTTTCAGTCTCTGAAGTCTCGGGAGCCTGGGTTACTGTAGTTTCAGTCTCAGTAACAAAAGCATTTCCCAGTTCGCTTATGCCCTCGCCCAATTTGTCGGTGTTGATCGAACAAGCGGCAAGAAATGTCGTTGCCATGCCAGCTGAAAGCAATAAAGCTACGAGTTTATTTCCTTCAAATCTCATCATTACTCTTACCTCCAAACCTTATTCATATTCTAATATCGTTAATTCATTTAACTTAAGTTCCGGGCGGCATAAATGCCTAACATCTCTATTATATCCTACTTTGCTGTTATTCCGGCAAAATGATGCTCGTCCTGCTCTCTGCCACTGAAAAGACCAGACCCTGAGCAGAGGTCGATCTCCTGATAAGGACAGTTCCCGCCTGGCTCGCAAGGAGCGCTAATGCAGTTGCCGAATCGGTCTTCTTTTCCGGCGAGAAAGTCATCTCCATGGGCACTTTTGTCTTGGCGATCTTCTCGGAATCAAAGGATACGACCTCCGAACCGAGCTCTTCAGCGATGCCCTTAACGAGCTCGCTTTCCCTGGCTGAATATGCTGCTGCAACCTTTGATACCGCCTTAGGATTAAGCAGGTGGTTGATAAGGGATTTTCTGATCGCAGGAGCGCAGTAACCGGGATCTGTCTTGGTCTTGATCTCCAATCCGAGACTTAATATCTTCGGCACAAGGATCAGATTGGATGTGTCCTCTTCCTCGCCCAGATAAGTGCATGTGATAAAGACAGATGGCTGGATCTTTCCCTCTTTTGCAGCCTTATACTGCTTGATGAAATCCTCTCTCATATCATAAGGATATGTGTGGAGCGAATAGGTCATCGGATCGATCACGGGATCGGCAAACACGATCGGCAGATCCGTATAGACATCGACTTTTTCGCCCGACCTGATCTTTGAGTTCATCTTTTCGAAAACACCCTCATCGTTAACAGACATCCCGAATCGTGACACGAGATTTGTCAGATCGCCGGTGATCCCCGCTTTGCCTTCAAAGCTCGAAAAACAGAACGAGCCGAGCGACTTTACGATGGCGGAATAAACATCATCGCAGCCTTTGTCATAAGGCTTGTTTCCGCGTCTAAGAATAGCGGCATACCTGCCTTCAGGAGATACTGCGATAACAGGGAGACCTCGTGTCTTATCAGTCACAGTCTCTTCCATCGCCTTAATTGCTGCCTCCAAAGGCAGTACCATGGCAATTGCGCAGCTGACTTCCCCCTGTGCCACGACAAAGCTTCCGGTCATAAGCTCAGTTCCGGTAACATATCGTCCGCCAATATCGTCGATAAGCTGCTTTCCGGTTTCCAGGGCTTTGGGAGATTTGCCGTAACAGATGATATACATAAGTTAAGTCCGCCTTTTATTGGATTCTGATATAACATTACCACTCTTATTGCTGTTTTTTACTGCTACAATTAGTGCAAATTATCGTGGAGGACAAAAGTATGAAAATAGTGATCCTTGACGGCTCAGCCGCAAACCCGGGCGACATCACCTGGGGCGCACTGGAAACACTGGGTGAAGTCACAGCTTATGACACTACTTCCAAAGACCAGCTGATCGAAAGAATGCAGGGCGCAGAGTGCGCCATCACCAACAAGACCGTCTTTGACAGGGAAGCTTTTGACAAACTCCCTGACCTCAAATACATCGGAGTCCTCGCCACAGGCTACAATGTAGTCGATCTTAAAGCCGCGAAAGAACACGGCGTCGTTGTCACCAACGTCCCCGAATATGCGACTTTTGCAACAGCCCAGATGACCATGGCACTCCTTTTAGAGCTCACGAACCTCGTAGGCCTCCATTCAGCATCCGTCATGGACGGTGAATGGTGCAGATGCCCTCAGTTCTGCTATTTCAAGGCACCCTTAACTGAGCTTTGCGGCAAGACACTTCACATTATCGGTCTCGGAAAGATCGGCCAGAGAGTCGCCCGGATGGCATCCGCATTCGGCATGTATGTAACGGCTACTCCTCACAAAAAGTCCTTGATCGGCACCCTGGTCGATATCGGTGACTGCACAGTCAGATGCCTGGAGTTTGAAGAAGGTGTCAAAAACGCCGATGTCGTCTCCCTTCACTGCCCTCTGACAGATGAGACAAGAGAGATGATCAACGAAAAATCCCTGGCTCTTTTCAAGCCCGGCGCCATTCTCCTTAACGTTGCAAGAGGTCCTGTCATTAATGAGACAGATGTCCGCAAAGCATTGGACAGCGGACTTTTGGGCGGTTTTGGCTGTGATGTCGTCTGCGTCGAGCCGATGCTCCCCGATAACCCGCTCCTCGGCGCTCCCCACTGTGTGATCACCCCTCACACCGCCTGGACTCCTGTCGAGACCAGGATCCGCCTGATCGACATAGCCGCCGAGAACCTCAAGGCATTCCTGTCCGGGAAGCCGATCAATCAAGTTAACTAAAGATTCTTAAGTCAGGTATTCCAAAAATTCCAGAAAAAAGTCCGACCCGGTCGGAACTATTTCTGGAATTTTTCTTATCCCGCCCTGAAATTCCGGATTTTTGTCCGATATAGTCGGACTTTTTTCTTGAATTTTCCGGAGTTCGAGTTGCTGAAGAATACTGTGACTATTCGAAAACCGGAGTCACAAACCAATAAAAATTCCCTATAACACGCCGAGGGCTTCCCGTTAAATCGGAAAGCCCTCGACATGGAATAAGGGATAGATTAAGAAAATTGTCGTAATTAATTATTCCGGATGCAAATTCGTAAATATGTATCCAGCCAAATTTTAACAAGCATAGTGTCTTTGGTCAAATCATTTTTTATACTATTTTCTTGATGTTTTCAACTGAACTGCAAAACCTGCCGCACAAAATGCCACAAGCAGCAGCACTCTTATCAGTGTATAGTTAAGTCCGACGTCTGCACCGAGTATTTTCGACTCGATAATCCCGGTATATTCACCCGATGAAACCGCTGCCCAGATGGCGGGGGCCATGACTGCGGAGATCACCTTGGCGCCGACATAGGACGTAAACAGGCTTATCGTCCATTTTTGGGCATAGTAGACGATTATGCCGATTATGGCACCGACCAGAAGACCCACTCCGTATGTGGCGAGGAACCTCATGCCGTTATTTGTGATCTTTGCAAAAAGGAAGCCGAAATCATCGTAAAACCAGAATGCGCAAACTATGGTCGTGATGGTTATCAGCGCCTTCATGTACAGCGTAAATGCCAGGATTCCGAGGCCAACCGTAAAAAGCACCAGCAGTACCGTCTTTCCGACGGCATTCCATGACATTCCCATATTGTTGGTAACGCTGATAAGGAGCCTGCCCAGGATAAATCCAGCAACTCCTCCGGCGATGCCGAGGCTCAGACGGAACAGCTTGTAGCCTTCAAAGCACATGAGCGCTCCGGCCAGAACCGCTATTACCGTCAAAACAATATTAGTCAATTCCCAATATCTCCTTTACTTCTTCTGCCCCGGTCGCACCGCAGAGCTTCACTTTGAGCTGTGCTGAGCCGGGAATGCCCTTGATATAAAAGGGCATCACGCTTCTAAATTCCCTTACCGCCACATCTTCAGGAAGATATTTAAGTCTTCCTTCGAGTTCCCTGATAAGCATGTTCTTGCGTTCTGCGATATCAGGAAATGCCGGCATTTCCTTACCGGCAAGGCCTGCTGCCACCTGTTCGAAGATCCAGGGGTTTCCCCTTGCCGCACGGCCGATCATGATGCCGTCACAGCCTGTCTCTTCGATGATCTTTTTCGCCGAACTGACATCAGTAATGTCGCCGTTTGCGAAAAAAGGTATATCGTAACCTCTTACAGCTTCCCTCATGAGGGCAATTGCCTCATTTGAGCTGTCGCCGTGATACATCTGGGGTCTCGTCCTTCCGTGAACACAGATCATATCACATCCTGCATCGGCAAGCGCTTTTGCAAAATCAGGTTTCCCTTTGTCCTCGGCATTGTATCCGATTCTGGTTTTCACAGTCACGGGAACATTGAGGCAAAGTTCTGCAAGTGTCGTTTTGCACGCTTTGACAATCGCAGAAGCCCTTGCCGCGTCCTCCATAAGAGCGCTTCCTGAGCCTGTCTTAACGACCTTGGGGACCGGGCAGCCCATATTTATATCGATAATCTTGACTTCCTGCAAGACCGGAGTTGCCATGATCGTCCTTATCGCAGCCTGAAAATCCTCAGCCTCGCTTCCGAAAAGCTGTATTGCCGTGATCCCTTCTTCAGAAGGCGAGATCCGCATATAGCGCAGGCTCTTGTCGATCCCGTTATATCTTATGGACCTGGCGCTTACGAGCTCTGTCGGGCTGTAGCCTGCGCCCATCTCGTTGCATATGATCCTGAACGGCAGGCTCGAAAAACCTGCCATCGGAGAGAGGCATATCGGGTTCTTTATCTTTATGTCACCGATCTTGACCGATTTCATTAAAACTCCAAAATTTCAAATTTACCGATAATTGATTTTATACTTTTTCTTGCTTGAAATAATAACAATTCAGGGACAAAATATTATCTGATAAAAGAGGTGCACTATTTATGGATGATTGTCTTGTATATTTTTTCACAGGATTCCTGGACAGCGGTAAGACTTCCGTTATCTGTTCCTGGATCGGCGGAGAGAACTTCAAAAACCGCAAGGTCGTTGTAATCAACACCGAGGAAGGCGAAGAAGAATACATCAAGGAAAACTATGAGGGCGCTGACCCTGTAGTCATTAATTGCGATACTGACGATGTCAACAAGGATCTGACCTTTGACATCGAGAAAAAATACAAGCCCGGTGTTGTTTTCATCGAATGGAACGGATCGGTCTCCCCTGCTAACTTTTTCGAGGAAGTCGACGTCCCTGAGCGTTGGGCATTGGCAGCATCCATTGTCGTTATCGACGCTTCGACATACGGCGAATACTTCAAGAACATGCAGACATTCTTTGCCGACTATTTCAGATACGGCGATACGGTCATTTTCAACAGAGTAGATGAAGAAAAGGACAATATCCCCAAGCTCAGAGGCTCAGTCAAGGCCGTTAATCCCGGTATGAGCATCAACTTCCTTGGTGAGGACAACAAGATCATCAGGATCGAAGACCATCTTCCCTTTGACCTCAAGCAGAATCCCTGCCACATCGCAGCAGAAGACTTCGGTCTTTTCTATACCGATGCCATGGACAACATGAACCGTTATAACGGCAAGAGGATCAGCCTCATCGGCCAGGCAGTTGTCCTGAGGGAATTCCAGGGACGCGCTTTCGTACTCCAGAGACAGGCATATACCTGCTGCGCAGCTGACATCCAGATGATGGGTGTTCTGTGCTTCTGTGAATACAAGTCCAACTTCCCTGCCGGCCAGTGGCTTAAGGTAACAGGCCAGGTAAGATATTTCGAGGACGATGACGGACAGGGCGGCAAGATCAACGTGCCTTGCCTTACCGTTGAGGATTACGCGGTAACGAGCAAGCCCGACAATGAAGTTATTTATTTTAACTGACAAATAGAAAAGAGGCATTTTAAATGACAAAAGTAGACATCTTCTCAGGATTTCTGGGAGCAGGCAAGACAACATTGATCAAGAAGCTTATCGCTGACGGATACAACGGCCAGAAGTTAGTTCTCATCGAAAATGAGTTCGGCCAGATCGGTATCGACGGCGGTTTTCTCAAGGAATCAGGCATCAACATTACAGAGATGAATTCCGGTTGTATCTGCTGCAGTCTCGTAGGCGACTTCGGCACTGCTTTGAAGGATGTAATCGAACAGTTCGCACCTGACAGGATCCTGATAGAACCCTCCGGCGTAGGCAAGCTCTCTGACGTAGTAGCTGCAGTTAAGCGCGTTGAGGGAACTGAGATCTGCGGTACAGTCACAGTAATCGACGCTTCCAAGTGCAGGATCTATCTTAAGAACTTCAAGGAATTCTATGAGAACCAGATCAAGTATGCAGGAACGATCATCTTGAGCCGTACAGGCAATATCACACAGGAAAAGCTCGATCAGGCAATCGCTCTTATCCGTGAGATCAACGATCACTCACAGATCATCACAACACCTTGGGATGACCTCTCAGGTGTTCAGATCCTCAAGGCAATCGAAGAGCCCCTCACAGCAGCTGATATGGCAGCAGCACTCCTCGAAGCTGAACAGCACGAGTTAGAGCATGCACACCATCATCACGACCATGGTGAGGACTGCGATTGCGAAGAGTGCAGACATCACCACCATGATCACGATGACGACGATGATGACGATGACGAGCATGAGCACCATCATCACCACCACGACCATGACGATGATGACCACGATGAGCATGAACACCACCATCATCACGACCACGACGATGACGACGATGAGCATGAGCATGAGCATCATCACCACCATCATGATCATCACGCAGATGAGGTTTTCGATTCTATCGGATTCGAAACATCAAAGAAGTTCACCAAAGCTCAGATCGAAGATGCCCTCAAGGCATTGGATGATACAGAAAAGTACGGCATGGTCCTCCGTTCAAAGGGTATCGTTGCCGGCGAAGACGGATCATGGATCCATTTCGACTTCGTACCTGAAGAGGTCGAGGTCAGAACAGGCACTTCGGACGTAACAGGCAAGATCGTCGTTATCGGTTCCGGAGTTAAGAAGGACGCTGTCAAAGAGTTATTTGGGATTTAATAGCTATGAGTAAAAGAGGATTAAAGATCATCGTAGTAGGCGCCGGCAAAGTCGGTGATACGCTTGTAAACAGACTTGCTGAAGAAGGCCACGACCTTGTCATCATCGACAAGAACGTAAACCGCCTTACAGAACTTGCAAACCTGTGCGACTGCATGGGTATTATCGGTAATGGTGCAAGCCACGGAGTATTGGAAGAAGCAGGAGTTGCTTCGGCAGACCTCTTCATTTCCGTTACGGAATCTGACGAGCTTAACCTCCTCTGCTGCACGATCGCAAAACAGTTCAACAAGAACCTTGCAACGATCGCGCGTGTCAGAAATCCTGACTACGGTAAAGAGATCCCTTATCTCAGATCCAAGTTAAGTCTGGAGATGATCATTAATCCTGAATACGAGGCTGCAGTTGAAGCTGCACGTATCCTCTTCCTCCCTGCAGCGCTCTCGATCAACTCTTTCGCGCACGGAAGCGCAGAGATCGTTAAGATCAAGATCCCTGAAGGAAATATCTTAGACGGAAAGACCGTCGCATATTTGGGAAGCAACATAACAAACGGCATCCTCATCGTAGGTGTCGAAAGAGGCGATGAGGTAACTATCCCTAACGGTGCTTTCGAGCTCTCAGCAGGCGATATCATTTCTTTCGTAGCTACAAGAAAAGAATGTCATTCATTCCTTAAGTCTATCGGCTTTAAGACAAATTCCGTCAGGAGCACGATCATGATCGGCGGCGGTAAATCCGCTTTCTATCTTGCTGACCAACTCATCAAGACAGGTATCGATGTTAAGATTATCGAAAAAGATGCTGAGCGCTGTGACGAATTAAGCGAGCTCCTTCCGAAAGCCACCATCATCAACGGTGACGGCATCAACGAATCCCTCCTCGAAGAGACAGGCATCAGAGATGTTGATTCCGTTGTTGCAATGACAGGCATCGATGAAGAGAACATCATGCTTGCTCTGTTCGCAAGACAGATCTCCAAGGGCATCAAGTCCGTAACCAAGATCAATAAGATCAGCTTTACTGACGTTATCAACCGCTTAGACCTTGGAAGCGTTATCTATCCAAAGCAGATCACGGCTGAGGCAATCATCACATATGCGCGTGCAAGACAGGCATCCATCGGAAGCAACGTTGAAGTCATGTATCACCTTTTCGATGAGAGAGCGGAAGCTATCGAGTTCAAGGTAATGGAAAACTCCAACGCAACAGGCAGACAGCTCAAAGACATGAAGCTTAAGCCTAATACTCTCTTGGCGTTCATCAACCGTTCAGGCAAGATCATCATCCCGACAGGTATCGACTCGATCGAGGTCGGCGACAGCGTAATGATCGTTACAAAAAATAAAGGTTTCACAACCTTGACGGACATTCTGAAATGAACATAAGAATGCTGATTTACATCTTGGGCAAGGTCCTTCTAATCGAAGGAAGCCTTATGACCTTGCCCATTGTCTGCGGATGCTTTTACGGTGAATGGCCTTTTATCATTTACTATATTATCTGCGCAGCAGCTTATATAATCTTAGGCCTCCTTATCTCAATGAAGAAGCCGAAGAACATGACTGTCTTTATCAAAGACGGCTGTGTCGCAACAGCTCTTTCCTGGGTAGTCTTAAGTATCGCGGGCTGCATTCCGTTCATCCTTACAGGTGAGATACCTTCCTTTACCGATGCTGTCTTTGAGACCGCTTCAGGTTTCTCAACAACAGGTGCGAGCATCCTCACAGATGTTGAAGCAATGTCGCACACATCACTTATGTGGCGTTCACTTACGCACTGGATCGGCGGCATGGGCGTTCTCGTTTTCCTCCTTGCCGTAGTCCCTATGACAGGCGGATCCAATATGAACCTCATGAGAGCAGAAAGCCCCGGTCCTACTGTCGGAAAGATCGTTCCGAAAGTTAGGTCTACTGCAAAGATGCTCTATCTCATCTATCTGGCACTTACAGTTACCGAGATCGTTATTCTCTTCGTCTGCGGAATGCCTTTCTTTGACAGTGTCTGCTCCGCATTCGGTACGGCAGGTACGGGTGGTTTCGGCGTAAGAAATGACAGCTTTGCTTCCTATGCACCGCACATCCAGTGGATCGTTGCGATCTTCATGATCATGTTCGGTGCAAACTTCAACTTCTACTACTACATAACCACGAAGCAGGTCGGCAAGGCGTTCAAGATGAGCGAGGTTAAGTGCTACCTTGTAGTCATCGCCATCGTTACCGCAATAATCTGCTTCTCGGTAAGAGGACTTTACGGAAATTTCGGAGAAGCATTAAGGCACTCATTCTTCCAGGTTGCGACCATAATCACAACGACCGGTTTTGCTACGACTGACTTCGACCTCTGGCCTTCTGTCGCAAAGCTTCTTTTGTTAGGCCTCATGATCTTAGGCGCCTGCGCAAGTTCCACCGGCGGCGGTATCAAGGTCGCAAGATTCCAGATCATGCTTAAGGCGGTAAAAAGAGAGATCCAGTCTTACATTCATCCGAAGACAGTTAAGAAAGTCCATATCGACGGAAAAACAGTAGACAGCGACATCGTTCATTCCGTTGCTCTTTATTTCTTCATCTACCTGATCATCTTCGCAGCCTCAATGTTCATCGTATCTTTGGAGGGACATGACCTTGTTACGGTCTTCTCTTCAGTCGCTGCAACTTTTAACAATATCGGACCTGGTCTGTCACTCGTAGGACCTACACAGAACTACAGTTTCTTCAGCGGTGTGTCAAAGTGGGTATTTATCTTTGATATGCTCGCAGGAAGACTCGAGCTCATGCCGCTCATCGTATTCCTCGCTCCTACAACATATAAGGGAATAATCAAAAAGCCCCACAAGACGCAGGGCTGATCTCAAAAAACAGGTAATAATCAGATCTCGTAAGGCTTGGGATCAACCTTTGTATACCTGATTATATCTTCCATCCTGGGACGTTCAATGTAAGATACGAGCGAAAATGCCTTGCCGGATTTTCCTGCCCTGGCAGTTCTTCCGATCCTGTGAAGATAGAGTTCGTTTTCTTTCGGAATATCGAAATTAAACACAGCTTCGATATCATCAACGTCGATACCTCTTGCAACAACGTCTGTTGCAACGAGAACATCGAACTTATCTGCCCTGTACTGGTCCATTACCTTATTTCTGGTACCCTGGCCGATATCGCCGTGAAGGACTCTGACAGAGACACCGGCGCGGGTCAGCTGCTCGCCGACTTTGGAAGTCGTAACCTTTGTATTGCAGAAAACGATCGCCTTCCTGATGTCTTCTTTTGCCATTATCTGTACGATCGTCCTGATCTTATCTTTTTCGGGACACTCGATCAAAAACTGGTCAATGTCGGGATGGTCTTCAGCCTTGGGCATAACGTCGATCTCGGCAGCATCTGACATGAATTCCCATGTGATGTTC
Source organism: Ruminococcaceae bacterium R-25 (assembly GCA_003149065.1). Lineage (NCBI taxonomy): Bacteria > Bacillati > Bacillota > Clostridia > Eubacteriales > Oscillospiraceae > Ruminococcaceae bacterium R-25. The sequence continues at coordinate 514,595 of QGFZ01000002.1, read as the reverse complement.
TGTATCTCTCTGGGCATCGTTGCGGAGAATAATGCGATCTGCTTATCCTTCGGAGTCATGGCCATTACTTTCCTGATGTCATTGATAAAGCCCATCTTGAGCATCTCATCTGCTTCATCGAGAACGAGGGTATAGATATCGGAAATATCGACGAGCTTTCTTCCTGCCATATCGATAAGACGTCCGGGAGTTGCAACAATGACCTGGGGCTTTTTCTGGAGCTTTTCGGTCTGGAGGCGCATGCTCTGGCCTCCGATAAGCGCTGCAACCTTGAATCCCTTTATATATTTAGCAAGGCTCTTAAGTTCAGTGGTGATCTGAAGTGCCAATTCTCTTGTGGGACAGAGAATTAATGCCTGGACCAGTTTCGAATCCAGGTTAAGGTACTCCAAGATCGGGATTCCGAAAGCAAATGTCTTTCCTGTTCCCGTTGGAGCTTTTGCAATAACGCTGATATTGTCCATCAAAAGAGGAATGGCCTTCTGCTGGATAGTCGTGGGCCTTTTAACGCCCATCTTCTTAAGCGAATCCATTACCTCAGGTGACAGGTCAAGATCTGCAAATGTTATCTCTTCACTCATAATTCCACTCATTTCTATATATCCCGCAAACTATATCACAGATATTCTCATAATGGTATTATTGCTTAAGTAATAAATATATCGATATTTAAGGGGTGCTTTTATGGCTAAACGTGTTTTTCTGATAGTTTTGGACAGCTTCGGAATCGGCGGCGCGCCTGATGCGGCAAAGTTCGGCGACGAAGGCAGCAACACTCTTGCAGCGGTACTCTCCTATTCAAATGAAGCTTTTCCGAACCTCGCGAAAATGGGACTTCTCGCGATCGACGGCGAAGACGATCCCAGGATCTTAAACTATAAAAAAGCCCAGGAAACGATTCCCTCTCCTATCGGATCTTACGCAAGAGTAAGAGAGATATCAGCAGGCAAGGATTCCACGATCGGCCACTGGGAAATAGCCGGAATCATTTCTGACAAGGCCCAGCCCACATATCCCGACGGCTTCCCGGAAGACGTCATGAGAGAACTCGAAAAGGCAACCGGCAAGGAATTCCTCTGCAACAAACCTTACAGCGGAACTGATGTCATCCGCGACTTCGGCGAAGAGCACATGAAGACCGGAAAGCTCATCATCTATACATCAGCAGACAGCGTTCTCCAGATCGCAGCTCACGAAGAGGTAGTCCCTCTTGAAGAACTCTACGATGTCTGCAAAAAGGCCCGTGAAGTAATGTGCGGAGATAATGCAGTCGGCAGAGTCATCGCAAGACCCTTCGTAGGTGAACCCGGTAACTTCACAAGGACAGCTAACCGTCACGATTTCTCTCTTGCCGCTCCATCATCTACAATGCTCGACCTCTTAAAGAGCGAAGGTTTTGAGGTTATCTCGATCGGCAAGATCTATGACCTTTTCGCAGGAAGAGGACTTACGGAATCCAATCCCACCAAGGGCAACACAGAAGGCATCAGCAAGACCATCGAGATGATGGACCGTGACTTTAACGGCCTCTGTTTTACTAACCTCGTCGACTTCGACATGAAGTACGGCCACAGGAACAATATCGAAGGCTACAATACCGCAATGCACGAGTTTGACGATGCTTTGGGCACTATCTTAAGTAAGCTAAAAGAAGATGACCTTCTCATCATCACGGCTGACCACGGCTGCGATCCTTCGACTACTTCCACTGATCATTCAAGAGAATGCATCCCGCTCCTCATCTATGGCGACGGATACAAGATCCCTTCAAACATGGGCGAGCTGACAGGGTTTAACAACATCGCAGGAATCGTTCTTTCCGCTCTCATGTCCAGAAGTTACAAGAGGGACTTCTGCCCTGCGGCTGATACAAACAAGCCTGATCCTGATAACATCATGAGCTATGTTGATCTTACAAACCTTAAGACCACAGCAACGACTGACGACATCAAAGATCTTATTGAAAGAGCAGCTTCCCTTAAGACAGCTTCTGTCTGCATCCCTCCCTGCTATGTAAAGGATGCAGTAAGATTCTCTGACGGCAGAGTCTCAGTCTGCACCGTAATCGGATTCCCCAACGGATATTCCACAACAGGCTCTAAGGTCTATGAAGCAAAGGAAGCCTGTGACAATGGCGCATCCGAGATCGACATGGTTATCAATGTCGGCTTCGTAAAGGCCGGCAGATACGATGAAGTCTTCGAAGAGATCAAGCTCATCGCGGATGCCGTTCACGAAAAGGGCGCGATCCTTAAGGTCATTATTGAGACCTGCGATCTTACAGAAGATGAAAAGATCCGTCTCTGCAGGATAGTAAGCGACGCTAAAGCAGATTTCATTAAGACTTCGACAGGTTTCGGCAGCGCAGGCGCCAAAGTCGAAGATATCGTTCTCATGAAGAATAATGTCAGCGAGGATGTAAGGATCAAGGCAGCAGGCGGCATCAGAACAGTAGAATCTGCCAGGGAAATGATCGAAAACGGCGCTGACAGGATCGGTGCATCCAAACTCGGAAACTGATCCGCAAGAACAAAAACAAATTTTTGTTCGTTTTTGTTTGTTTTTGCATTTTAGTCCCATTATTGGAACTTTAACCGTGATATAGTACCTCCAACAAAGAACATACGATCTTTTTGGAGGTATTTATTATGTCACCGTTTGATATGTTGGTTTTCTTCTTCTTTATCCTCGTAACTATCAAGGCCGCTTCAGGATGCATCGATTACTTTAAAGATTACGATGAAGATCTTAAGGCACTCTCCGCACCTTCCAGACCCGCAAAGACTTCTGTTAATGCATCACTTTCCAGAACAGTAAGGACAGGTATACCTTCTTCCGTCCGTGTAACTCCCATAAAGCGCGTAAACAATCCGGCAGTTATATCTGCACATACATATAGGGTTAATGAACAGATCAATTGTAAGGATAAGGGCGTAGCTTAAACCGGCCAAGGACAGCCCGCTCAAACCCCATATTTTTCTCCGTAAAAGGGACTTATCCGGCCTTGCTTCCCTCCTTTCGTCACCTCACCAAAAGCAAGGCCGGGATATCTCCCGGCCTGCACCCGTTTACCCGAAAAGCACTTTAACTCCTTTTATATATTTATGAATAGTGATTTGAAATAAGAAAAACTATGCAAAGAAATAAACCCCGTAAAGTAAACGTTCCGCCACCAGGGACGGATCGTTAATAACAATTTCTGTTTGTGTCAGGATCAGAAAGACATCTTATTCTTTCCTTCTCTTTTGGACTTGTTGAGCTTTCTTTCAGCTCTGGAGAGCAGGTCTGAAAGGTCAGGCTCTTCGCTGTCGAACATGGCAAGACCTGCCGAGATGGTAACTCTTTCTCTCTTGCCGTCATCCAGGATCACAGGTTCGCTTGCGATGTGTTCTACGATCTTCTTGGCAAGGCCTACTGCTGCGACCTTATCGATATCAAGGATCACTACAGCAAACTCATCGCCGCCTGTTCTGAAGCATGTATCTTCTGTTCTGACATTGGATAGCAGAAGTTCTGAAACAAATCTTAAGACATTATCGCCGCTCTGCTGGCCATAGAGCTCGTTGATGTTCTTCATGTCGTCAACGTCTGCTACGAGAAGTGCAAAAGTGCTCTTGTCAGCTCTCTTTTCATAGAGGCTCGCATACTTTTCCAAAGTCTCATAGAAATAACGTCTGTTATAAAGGCCGCTTAAGTCATCAACACGTGCCAGGAGTTCCATCTTGTGATAGGAACGCTCGAGCTCTAACTCGAGTTTCTTCTGTTCTGTAATATCGCGGCTGATACCCCATGTTCCTACGATCTGATTATTCTTGTCGTATAAGGGATATTTGGAAGCGCTGTAGTACTTTACTGTATCTTCATCAAGATAGAGTTCTTCTTCGGCATTAAGGACGGGGATGCCCGTTCTCATGATCTCTAATTCCTGCGCTCTTGCCTTCTCGGCAAATTCAGCCGGAAAGAAATCCGTGTCCTTCTTTCCTATAAGTTTGTTAGGATCTTCCAAACCGAACTGCCTGGCGTGCATGACATTATTCCAAATGAATCTTGAATCCTTGTCTTTGAAATAAATGGTATCCTTTCCGTCTCTGCGGATCGTATCGATTACGAGATTGTCGTTGATCTGCAAGTCTTGCCAAAAGTTGTGTTCAGCCATTTATTTCTCCTTAGGTTATTGATCTGTCCGGAAAGCGCTCAGTTAAAACGCTTTCCTTCGCCTTCAGTAATCTTCAGTCCCTCCATTACAAAGGACTCGTAATATGTATCGCAATCGAAAGCAGCGGGAGTAAATACTCCGGGCTTCTTCCACTTGTCTTTGCACATGAGCTTGACACCGGCGATCAGGGCTGATCCCTTCATATAGTCAAAAGCATTGCTGTCGTACTTTTCATAGCACTCGTCATTATCGCCCTGGATAACGTAAAACTTGGTGATTTCCTTGTCTTCCGTCTTGCTCTGGCCGGTGATGTAGATCTCAAAGGAAGCCATTCCCTTTGCCTTCTCTTCGACCTCTTCTGTATTGTTGATCTCTGACATCTTGGGGAGCATGGCAGCGATAAGGTCAATAGGTGCAACCTCAACATTGTTGACCTTGACGGGCTTATCTGACAGAAGTCCCATATCTCTTAAGAAATCGATCTTCTTCTGCGGCGGGATATGCTCTTTGGCGGGCTTTCTTCCCGGTTTGAAATATCTGACGTTGATAGCATCAGGAAATTCCTTGAGAAGGTCCGTAAGCATAGGACTTGATGCAAGATATACCTTGGATCCGGAATATGACTTGCCTTCGATCGTCAGAGGATCGGTCTCAACGACCTTGCCCTCTTCGATATAGAAGACTTTCTTGGCATTATCTGCATTCAAGACCGGGATAAGAGGCGGCTTGATATCTTCGGAATAGAGATTGGTGTCTACGTCCTTCTTCCTGCCTTTTGCTGTCTCTTTAGCCTCTCCTGATACGGAGATGATGTCGATGCTCTTGATCTTCTTGAAATGATATAAGCCGGCATGTCTTATTATCGTGTTGGCAGCGCCGGGAACAAGTCCCGTTCCGCATACAGCTGTTTTGCAGTTGTTCTGGAAATCTTTGAACTTCTCGAACTGCTTTGACAGGAGCGAGATGGGTGACGGGAATTCGGGTACACCGAAAAGAGTTCCGTCAATATAATCTGCCTTTGCCTTGATGGCAAGGTCCATAGCTGCAAGCGCCAGTTCAGGCGGCAGAAGATTTACGACTATATCAGGTGCAAAGATCCTTACCATCATCATTGCACCCTCAACATTATTCATGTCAATTCCCGCAGTTGTTACTCTGACGCCCATTGAGAGCGCAAGTTCCCTTAATTCATCGCAGTCTTCCTTGTTACGGGAAGCCAGACAAATGCCTGAAACATAGGATTGATACCTGCAAAGTTCAGCAAGCAAGCGCTTTGTTAATTCATTGCAACCGAGAATCAATACCCTCTTCATAGATCATCCCCAACGACCTTTCCGAAAAATCTGAAATTATTATATTTAAAAAAAGACTAATGAGCAAACGAAAGAATACACAAATTTTAGGGTTTTTGTGCATATACCTTATAACCTTTCATAGCGTAAGATACCGATATCCAAACTATAACAAAAGGAGATTGTTATGAAGACACTTTCTAGATTCGCAGCAGCTTTCCTTTCTGTAGCACTTTTGCTCGGAATGACATCTTGCGGACAGTCCAAGAAGAACCTCAAGATCCTTGATACAGCTTATGCAGTAGAAGATTACGCTATGGCAATCAGCAAGGAAAATGAAGGACTCAAGGCAGCTATCGACCAGGCTCTCGCTGAGCTCACAGAAGACGGCACAATTCCTTCCATCATCGAGAAGTACATCCCTGCAGGCGCTACTATTGAGAAGAAAGAATCTGTACAGAGCACATACCCTGAGTTCACAACTATCGAAGAGGGCAAGCTCATCATGGCTACAAACGCTTTCTTCCAGCCTTATGAGTATCACGAAGGCGAAGCTATCGTTGGCATCGACCCTGAGATCGCTAAGGCAGTTGCTGACAAGCTCGGTCTTGAGCTCGTTATCGAAGACGTTGAGTTCGATTCCATCATCGCAGGCGTTCAGGCTGGTAAGTATGACATCGGCTGCGCAGGCATGACAGTTACAGAAGACAGACTTAAGTCCGTTAACTTCTCTACACCTTATGCTACAGGCGTTCAGTCCGTTATCGTAGTTGAAGGTTCTGAGATCACAGACGTAGATAAGCTCCTTTCCGGCACATACAAGGTTGGTGTTCAGACAGGTACAACAGGCGACATCTACATGACAGACGATATCGGTGAAGACAGAGTTGAGCGTTTCGCAAAGGGTAACGATGCGATCATCGCACTCCAGTCCGGCAAGATCGATGCAGTTGTTATCGACAATGAGCCTGCTAAGGCATTTGTTGCAGCAGCAAACAAATAATCTTTCGTAAACTAATTCGAAAACAAACAACACAAGAGCGGAAATATGGTCTGTATTTCCGCTCTTTCATTATTTATAATTAAGGATATTTTTTAAGGGTCGACACTTAAAAATCCGAGGGACATCTAATGAGCGCGAAAAAATCTAATAAATCAAAGATCAGAAACACGCTTATCGTGATCATAGCGATCGCGTTGGCGGCTTTCATTGCTTACTTTTTGTTGTTTATGCCTTTGGCTGAAATTCCTTCATGGATCGCTTCAGTCAGAAGCGCTTTCTTTGCGAGCTCCTTCTGGCTCGATTTTGAAAACAACTTCATCACCGACGGCCGTTACATGTATATCGTCAAAGGCTTGGGTGTTACTTTCCAGGTTACATTCTTCGCAGTTCTTCTGGGTATCGTTTTAGGTGTCATCGTAGCGCTCGTAAGGTCTTCTTATGACACACTGAAAGAAGAACTCAAAGGCGGCTTCGGAAAAGCAGTCCTCTATTTCTTCTATAAACTCTGCGGAATCTATCTTACGGTCATCAGAGGAACTCCTGTAGTAGTCCAGCTCATGATCATCTACTTCGTTATTTTCGCTTCATCCAATAACAAGATCCTCGTTGCAACATTGGCATTCGGTATCAACTCCGGTGCTTACGTTGCCGAGATCATCAGAGGCGGCATCATGAGTGTCGACAAGGGACAGTTCGAAGCAGGTCGTTCTTTGGGATTCGGTTATGTAAGGACAATGGCTTTCATCATCATCCCTCAGGCATTTAAGACCGTTCTTCCCGCTCTCGCAAACGAATTCATCGTTCTCATCAAAGAGACTTCAGTATCAGGCTATGTCGGACTCCAGGAACTTACAAAAGGCGGCGACATCATAAGATCCAGAACATATTCTGCGTTCATGCCGCTCATTGCAGTTGCGATCATCTATCTCGTGATCGTCATGTTCTTCAGCTGGCTTGTATCGTTGCTCGAAAGGAGGCTCAAGAACAGTGAGCGCTGATAATGTAATCATATCCGTAAAGGATCTTAAAAAGTACTATAACGATGGTGAAGTAAAGGCCTTGGACGGTGTCACTACTGACATCAAAAAGGGCGAAGTGGTAGTTGTTATCGGACCTTCAGGTTCAGGCAAATCCACTTTCTTAAGGTCTTTAAATCTTTTAGAGCGCCCTACAGGCGGCACCATCACATTTGACGGCAGCGATATCATGTCACCTGCGACTGATATCAATAAGCTCAGACAGAAGATGGGAATGGTCTTCCAGCATTTTAATCTCTTCCCTCACCTTACGATCTTAAGGAACATGACTATAGCTCCCATGAAGCTTCATGGTCTTTCCAAGGAAGAAGCAGAGAAAAAAGCTCTTGCCCTTTTAGACAGAGTCGGTCTTGCTGACCGTGCTAACGCTTATCCTTCGCAGCTCTCAGGCGGTCAGAAGCAGAGAATCGCTATTGTCAGAGCTCTTGCGATGGATCCTGAAGTAATGCTTTTCGATGAGCCGACAAGCGCTTTGGATCCTGAGATGGTAGGCGAAGTTCTCGAAGTAATGAAGAACCTCGCAAAGGCCGGAATGACAATGGTCTGCGTAACGCACGAGATGGGCTTTGCTAGAGAAGTCGGTACTCGCGTTATATTTATGGACTGTGGTAAAATCATCGAAGAGAATACACCTGAACAGATCTTCACGAATCCTCAGAACGAGAGACTTCAGGCGTTCCTGCAAAAAGTATTGTAATTAACAGGAGGGGTAGATTATGTATTGTGAATCATGCGGTTCTTTTATTCCTGACGGACAGTCATTTTGTTCTAACTGCGGCACACCCGCAGCTCAGCCTGCAGTTCAGCAGCAAGCTGCACCTGCTCCCGCACCCGGACCTGCTTCCGTTGCAGCAGCACCTGTAGCCGCAGCAGTACCTGCACCTCAGCCGGTTCAGCCCGTATATCAACAGCCACAACCCGTACAGCCGGTTTACCAGCAGCCCGTATATCAGCAGCCCCAGGCAGTTCAGCCCGTTTACCAGCAGCCTGTATATCAGCAGCCGGTCTATCAGCAGGTAGCATCTGCAAAGCCCGCGAAGCTTGGCAACGGCGCAGCTACAGCAGGTCTTGTATTCGGTATCCTCACTCTTGTTTTATTCTGGATTCCGGTATTCAACATTTTCACCACAGCTATTTTGGGCCTTCTCGGCTTGATCTTCTCCATCGTAGGACTCGCAAAGAAGAATGCCGGCGGAAAAGGCAAGGCTATTGCAGGACTCATATTAACAATTCTCGGCGTCATTGCCACAGTCGGATACTACGGATTGGTTTACAGTGCAATCGTTTCAGATCCTTCATGGAGCGAAGAGTGGGAATCTATCATGGATGTCAGTGCCACAGGCGAAGCAGTTAACGATTCCAACACTTTCTACATCGACGGTGATTACCTGAATACAGAAAACGGCTATGTAACTGGTGTTCTTCACATCGACGGTTACAGAGTAGATTTCTGATCGTTTATTTAAAAACTTCAAAAGGCCCGCAAAATCAATGCGGGCTTTTTTTATGTGTGATACAATCTCTAATTGATAAACACTTTTTATTTGGGGGTAGATTATATGTTTTGCGAACAATGTGGTTCTTTTATCCAGGACGGGGAGTCTTTCTGCTCAAACTGCGGCGCAGCTGTAAACCAGACAGCTTCTGTTTCTGAGCCCGCTCCGGCTCCTGCACCGGGTCCTGATGCATTTCAGGCAGCACCTATTCAGCCTATCGTTGCGCAGCCTTATACACAGTCAGCGCAGCCCGTCCAGCCTGTTTACCAGCAGCCTGTATATCAGCAACCGGTATATCAGCAGCCTGCATACCAGCAGTCCGTTGTAATTACTCCGTTCCAGCAGCCCAAGCGCAATACTTTTGCTACTTTGGGCATGATCTTCGGTATCGTTACTGCTGCAACTTATTGGACAACGATCTTTAATATGATCCCTGGAATTCTTGCGATCATATTCTCCATCGTCGGCCTTACAAAGAAAGACTGCGGCGGAAAAGGCAAGTGCATCGCAGGTTTCATTACAGCCGGCGTCGGAATCGTTATGGGAATATTAGTCCTTGTAGCATATATATATAATGACAAGTAATTATTTACGCTTTCTTCTGAGCGTTTCGTCGTAGGAATAATTCTGCTCTAAGAAATCCTCGCCCTTCTGTTCTTCTTTGAACGAGAGGCCGGGATAGTTAAGCTGTCTCAATACTTCATAAATAGCTACTGCAGCTGCGTTTGAAACATTAAGGCATCTGCAGTCTGCTGCCATCGGGATCCTGAAGCACCTGTCGAGGTTTGCCCTTAAGATCTCGCCGGGTATGCCTGTGCTCTCTTTTCCGAATATGAGATAAATCTCAGACTTTTCTGAAGCAGCCTTGAAATCAATTGAAGAAGGCGGAACCTTGCCGTAACGTGTCATGAAGAAATACTCGCCTTCATTCTTGTCACAGAAGTCCTGCCAGGAATCGTACAAAGTATAATCAGCCCATGTGATGTGGTTGGTCGAAGCCCTCTTGAACTCAGGATTATCTATATCGAAGCCTACAGGTCCAATGATGTGGAGCGTGGCGCCCGTAGCAACACAGGTGCGCATAATGTTACCGGTATTTTGCGGGATTTCCGGTTCAAACAATACGACATTTACTATGCTTTTTCCTGATTCGTTCATTTAATATCTCCGGACTGTTTTGTCTGATATATAGATAGCCGTCTATTTTTATGCCTTGGCTGCAGCGATCTTATCCTTGCCTTTGCCCTTGCTCTCTACTTCAGGAGCTTCTTCAGGAAGCTTTAAGGTAACGAGTTTGGACTCTGCGGCAGCTTCAGCGATATTTAACATGTGGTCTCCCAAACGCTCGAAGTCTGTAAGCATCTCGGAATAGATTACGCATGCATCACCTGAGCAGACGCCTGACTTAAGTCTCTCCAACTGGTGCTCTCTGTAGTCTTCCGTCATATCATCGATCTTCTGCTCCATCTGGGCCATCTTGATATGAACAGAACCCGGCTTGCTTCCCAAAAGGATGTTATATGCATCTTTGGTGGTAGCTACCATCTGGCTTACTTCCGCTCTTGCTTTGTCTGAGAGCTTTAAACCTTTTTTCTCAAGAAGATTCGCATATCCTGAGATGTTGATGGCGTGGTCACCCATTCGCTCGATGTTACCCGTGATCTTAAACAGAGCGCTCATCGCGACAGCATGCTTTTCGGACATGTCGAAAACCATGGCGTGTGAAATGTAGTATGAGATCTCCTTATTCAGGTAATCGACATATTCTTCCGTGTCGTTTATTACCTGCTGGGTCTTCTCGTTATTTTCAAGGACTGCTTCGATACTTCTCTGAACGTTGTTTCCTGCCATTTCAAGCATTCTGCTGATCTCGTTGCAGAGGGCAGCGATCAGGACTTCAGTACCAACCTGGTTGTTGTTGCTTATCATGTTGGGATTGAGGTACTTAAGACAGTAAACGCTGTCATCTCCGCCCTTCTTGTCAGGTACGATGAACTTTACGAGCTTAACGATGTACTGACCGAAAGGCAACAGTATGATCGTTGAAGCGAGGTTAAATACGAGGTGAATGTTAGCGAGCTGTCTTGCTACATCGTTAGGAGACAGAGCTCTTACCCACTCTGTTATCGGAAGCACATAATATGCGGCTGTAAAGATCACTGTACCGATAACGTTAAATGTCATGTGGAGCATACCGGCTCTCGTAGCGTTTCTGGAACCACCGATAGATGCGAATACTGCAGTAACGCATGTACCGATATTAAGACCGAAGATGATGAACATTGCCTGGTCTAATGTCATGAGCTGCGCACCGGATGCTGACATCGCCATAGCCTGGAGCATACCGACACCGGCAGCAGAACTCTGGATAATGATAACGAATATGATACCTACGATGATTCCAATGAAAGGGTTGTTGATAGAAGACATTGTTTCCTTAACAATATCCATCTTGCTCAAAGGCTCCATTGAATCCTTCATGAGGGACATCGCGACGAAGATAAAGCCCAATCCCGCAATGGCCTCGCCGATGCTGCGGAGCTTCTTATCCTTTGTAAGAAGGCAGAAGAAAGTACCGAGCAACGCTATGATAGGAGCTACGGCTCCGACATCGAAAGCGATGATCTGTGCGGTGATATTTGTACCGATATTGGCACCCATAATGACCCACAAAGCCTGGTAAAGGTCCATGAGTCCGGCATTAACGAAACCTACCGACATTACCGATGTTGCGGTAGAAGACTGGATCAATGCGGTAATACCCGCACCGACCAGAACGCCCATTATTCTATTTCCCGTGAGTTTTGCAAGGACACTCTTTAATTTTTCACCTGCAATTGCCTGTAAGCTTCCACTGGTGATCTTAACGCTATACAGGAACAAGGCCATACCGGAGCAAAGCCCCAATAACGCCGGCCATACTTCTGCCATAAAAATCATGCCTCCAACTGGCTATCCAAAAAACACATTACCTCTGATTCACCCCACTATAATATTTATATAAGAAATGCTTTTCAAGGTTTTGGGTTAAATATCAAAGTCTTTTTTGGTTATCAGATTACAGGCATGAAAATATACATAGATATACATAGATATACATCTATATATATCTGAATCAGAATCCTTATTTGGCCTTTATCAGGCTTGTTTCGGGAAATTATCTATGGCGTGATTGAGCCTTGCAATGCACTTTCTGCAGTATTCCCTCTCGTCACCTGTAGAGAAATCATCGATCTTTTCCAGCGCCTTTATTGCACAGTTTTTGGCAACCTCAACATTGCCGAAGCAGTTAAGTTCATAGAAGCCCTTTACGAACATTGCGTTGGGATCGGTATCTTTTGAGATGTCGTCAACTATCCTGTGGTAGTATTCCTTAGCCTTGCCCGGAACGATGTTGTGGTAGGAATAGTAATAGACCAGATCCATGCACACGCCCAGAACTATCTTGGAATCTGCCATATTGGGTTTCATAGTCCTCTCCACTTCAGCTACCGCTTCAGGCATTCTGTCAAAGAATCCGTTGGCATCCAGGTATTCGAAATAAACGAGGAAATACATATGCTTTTCCGTATCCCAGACCTTCTTGTAATTCAATTCGCTAATGGGCTTAAGATTCATCTGGGAAAAAGGAACTCCGGACCTCAGCATGCTCAATGCTTCCTGGGTATATCCTCCTAAAGACTTTTTGGAATTGACCTTGGAAAGCACTGAAACAGCAAGACAGAATCTGCTGATCAGGAAAAGCAACAGCCAGAATCCCAAAAGGAAATATACAGAACCAAGAAGATAAGTATCTGCATTGAAAGTAGCGATCAAAAGTCCCCAAAATGCACCGATTCCGATAAGGAGCCAGACAATTGAGGTTACGATCATGTAAGCCTTTTCTTTGGCAATAAGCTTTTTGCTGTCAGTATTGGCAGCGCGCTCAAGATCAAATGCAGTCTCGACCTGTAATCCTATTCCGATCCTTTTTCCTCTCTGTTCCCATTTACCGTTTTTGAGCTTGGTGTACTTAAAACCGAATATCATGATATCCGTAACTTTCATTCCCATGGGCTTTGCAAAGGCAAGCTGTACAAGGCCCTTTACAAAAGTCGACAGTACCAGGCCCAATATTGCCATTAACAAGATCAGGACCGGATTATATGTAAGCTCTCCCAGATATCTCAAATACTGCATACTTTCCTCGGATTAACATTTTTTTGGGTATTTATGTTGGATATATTAGCATTTTTTTACTTATTGAGTAAATCACAACTCCCGCATAGTATAATGTGCCAAATTGAAGACGGCGGTTCCTTATGACAAGCACTAAGAAATTCTGGACACTACGATATATCATCATCAACGCGACATACTTTGCCGTATATAGCGGCATTCATGCGTATGCGTCCGTTTTCCTGCTCGAAAAGGGTTTCTCAAACACTCTTATCGGCATCACACTGGCCCTCGCCAATATCCTGTCCGTTATATTCCAGCCCTTTATTGCCGGCCTTATCGACAAGCAGGGCAAGCTTACCAACCGCAATGTCTCCATGGCATCTACAGCACTCCTGCTCATAGGTTCAGTACTTCTGCTCCTTATTAAGAACGGCATAGTCGTCATCTTCATTATCTTCGCGCTGATCTATATGGTGCAGATGGTCTACCAGCCGATCATTACGGCAATGTATTTCGAATATGAAGCGGCAGGATGCCATATCTACTACGGCCTTGCAAGAGGCCTCGGCTCTGCCGGATTTGCCGTCACTTCGTTCTTTACGGGAAGAGCGATCGGAAAGTTCGGCGTAAGCATCCTCATGATCTTAGACATCATCTTCCTTTCTATTGCGCTGGTCGTACTGTACTTCTTCAAGAAGCCTAAGGTCGAAGCGCCTAAGCTCGAAAAGAACGAAGTCGCGCATAACAACCTCATCAGCTTTATCAAGACTTATCCCGGCTTCATGCTTTTCGTTGCAGCTGCAGTATGTTTCTTCTTTGCGCACAATGCGATCAACGATTACATGATCCAGATAATAACGCCCTTAGGCGGCACTGAAGCACAAATGGGAACTGCCGTATTTATCGCAGCACTTTTAGAGCTCCCTACCATGGCCCTGATAGATAAGATAATGAAGAAGATCTCTGTTAAAAATCTCCTTCTTATTTCAGGCACAGCTTTCCTTATTAAGACTCTCCTCATGCTGTTAGCACCGAATATGGCCGTCGTATATATCAGCCAGGCAATGCAGATGTTCGCCTATGCAGTCTTCATCCCTGCCGGAGCTTATTTCGTAAACCAGACTATGGCAAGACTTGACCAGGTAAAGGGCCAGGCCTATATCAACTGTTCCATAACTTTAGGCGGTGTCTTTTCGAGCCTTGTCTGCGGAAGACTGCTTGATATCAAAGGTCCCCACTTCATGCTGATCGTAAGTCTTACGGTCACTGCAATAGGTCTGGTTATTGCTTTCCTTGCTCTCAAAGTTGTGGCAATCTCGAGGAAAAGCGCTCTTAAATAAAATTCAGTATTGAACAATATACAATACAGTGATATGCTCCCAAAATAGGCCGGAAACCTAAGGGAGAGATATTTTATGAATAACGATTGCAGTTTGAAGTATCCGTTATTGATGGTCCACGGAATGGGCTTCCGTGACAGAAAGCACCTGTGCTACTGGGGCAGGATCCCGAAAACACTGGAGTCGCACGGCGCCAACGTCTTCTTCGGCCACCAGGACGCCGTAGGTTCAGTCGAAGGCAATGCTGACATCATCGCTAAAAGCCTCGACGAGGTCCTCCGAATAACCGGTGCGCCCAAGGTCAATATCCTCGCGCATTCCAAAGGCGGCCTCGAATCAAGATACCTCTTTAATCACGGTTACAGCGACAAGATCGCATCCATCACCACGATCGATACGCCGCACCACGGATCCAAGACCGTTGATTTCCTGATGAAGGCTCCGAAGTGGATGGTCCAAGCTGCCGCCAAAGGCAACGATCTCTGGATGTGGATCTTAGGCGACAGGCATCCTGACAGCATGGCATGCTTTGATATCCTGACAACAAAGACTGCCGAGCAGTTCAATATCGATAACCCCACACCCGGAAACATCCTCTGCCAGAGCTACGGCTTTAAGGTCAAAGGCTCATTTTCCGATTCAGTTTTCTGCTTAACTTATCCTCTGGTCAGAAAATTCGACGGCGACAACGACGGCATGGTCTCCACTGCTTCAATGCGCTGGGCGGATTTTAAGGGCGTGCGCACTTCTACTACTCACAGAGGCATCTCGCACGCAGACGTAGTCGATATGAGACGTATGCGTTTCACGAAAAAATCTCCTTCGGCTGATGACGAAGTCAGTGATATCGTTCCTTTCTATGTTGAAGTTGTAAAGGGATTAAAGGAAAAAGGATATTAATTTCCGGTTTTTGTTTCCTCATTATTTGCCACACTTCATTTCAGGTTCATTTAAGGATAGTCCTGTATTGTTAGGCTAAAGAACCCAAAAGGAGGAATAATGCAATGATCAGGAAAAAGGTTCTACTCATACTGGCAATAGCCACTGCCGCTGCGATGTCGGTATCAGTCACAGCTTGTCTTGCTTCAAATAATCAATCTTCAGAAACTACTGCGACGACAGTTAACAGTGTAGTAACTGGCGAAGAAATAACGAACGCTAATGACGGCGAACACGCTATCGAAGTCAGCGGAAATACAGCCGAATATTCAAACATTAAAGTAACCAAGACAGGTGATTCCGCATCAGGAGATGAAGCGGATTTCTACGGTGACAACGCCGCGATTTTCGCGACCGACGGCGCCACATTAACACTCACAGAAATCGCAGTTGATACAAACGGCACACACGCCAATGCAGTCTTCTCATACGGGAACGGCACGACGGTCAACATCAGCAATTCCGTCATCACAACTTCCGGCAACTGCTCCGGCGGCCTCATGACAACAGGCGGCGGTACGATGAATGCCTCCAATCTCGATATTCACACGACAGGCAATTCTTCTGCAGCGATCAGATCAGACCGAGGCGGCGGAACCGTAACGGTTGACGGCGGAACTTATGTAACGGACGGCACGGGCTCTCCAGCCATCTACTCCACAGCAGACATCACAGTCAGCAATGCGACATTGGAATCCACACAGTCTGAAGGTGTCGTAGTAGAAGGCAAGAACTCAGTCACTCTTAATAACGTAAATCTCACAGCCAATAACACAAAACATAACAGCGACAAGTCCATCTCCTATAATGCGGTAATGATCTACCAGTCGATGTCCGGCGACGCTTCTGTCGGTCTTGCAAAATTCACGATGAGTGGCGGCTCGATCACAAATAAGAACGGCGACATCTTCTTCGTAAACAACACTGCGACAACGATAACACTTGAAAATGTCGAGATAGTAAATCAGGATTCAAACGGCGTCTTCTTAAGAGAAGCTGCAGCAGGCTGGGGCTCTGAAGGTTCCAACGGCGGCAAGGTAAATCTCTACCTCAAGAAGCAGGCCCAGACAGGCGATATCATAGTCGACAATGTCTCCGCGCTTAACCTCTATCTCTCAGAAAACACGACATACACAGGCGCCATAAACGCAGCCAACGAAGGCGAAGTTTATGTAGAGATCGAAAAGGGTTCCACCTGGGTCCTCACAGGCGATTCATATATCACAGGCCTCACCTGCGAAGCTGATGCGGTTGATCTTAACGGACACAAGCTCTACGTAGGCGGCACCGAATACACAGCGGGCACATCTTCAACAGGAACAGCTATTACGATAGCAACAGAATCATCCGGAAAACCGGACGGAATGCCCGGTGAACCTCCTTCAGGCGGCAAGCCAGACGGCGAGAAACCCTCTGGTGACTTCCCCGGTGATCCTCCGTCAGGCGAGAAGCCTTCAGGGAACCCTCCGGGAGATCCTCCGTCAGGCGGTCCTGGAGGCAACGGCGGTGAGCCTCCCGCAAAACCAAGCGAAACTACTACTTAAAAACAAAGGTTGTCTCAAATCGAGGCAACCTTTATTCTTTATTGCAGTTTTGAGTCAGTGTAGCTGTTTCACTTTTTGTCACCGTTTTTCTGATTTTCGTGATACAAAAAGTTGAAATGAGGGTCAATTTCAACTTTTAGTCACTGATTTTCCGTTTCTCGTGATACAAAATGTGAAACAACCGGGCTATTGTTGACGTTTTGTAGACGATATCACGATTTTTGTCTACAGAATGAGCAAAAACGCTTGAATTTGCACGTTTTGAAGACGATTTTCCGTTTTTCGTCTACAAAATGTGCAACAGCGCAATACACTAGTCAATCAATACCATTCATAATCAAATCTGCAACTGACTCTACAGACTTTCCGGTCGTGTATATACAATCATCCAGGCTCGAAAAATACTTCAAAGACTTCAGTGAAACATTGAACCACTCTTCTGTGCGCCACGGACAGGTGACATCCGATTCCCACTGTTTTCTTAACTGTTCATCATCACTTACAAGAGTAACAGACTTTACATTCAAGCCCATATCTCTGATGCCGTTTATTAAGTTCTCGCGAACTTGTTCATCATCCATGATCCACGCAACAACTACCATTTTGCAGACAGAACAATCCTTGTAATTGCTGATCATGTGAAGGATATTGTTGACTGTCATATCTCTGGTTTCTTTATTGCCGACAAACGGATGAAGATCCATGCACCAATCGCCGTCAATAAAGGCCGTGCCGGGATTTGAATCCGCGATATATGTCCCTACTGTTGTTTTCCCGATGCCCATCGGGCCGTTAATAACAATTACGTTCATGAGTTATCCCTCAACCGTTCAAATAACTCTTTAATCAGTTTATCTGAGTTGTCTGTATGTAATCCCGGAAGAGCCATAATGAATACACCGGACCAATTATCCCAGGAAACAAATACATGTTCCTTCTTCATTCGTTCACCATATTCCGGCAGGATCTTTTTCTCGACAATATCTATATCGTTGCTGTCCAATTTTGAATTCTCACAAGAGAGACTTCCGTTAGAAACAGTATGCAGTTCCCAGCCGTTATTGCTTTTCGATATTATTGACATTCACTTTTTCCCTACGATCAGGAAATGCGGACTGATACCCATCATCGAATCATCAGTCTCAGATGCGTGCAGGATCTCAAGAAGTCTCGCGCGTCTGTCGGGATCTTCCCACTTGTTGTTGAGCTCAGGAGTAAACCAGATACATCCTTCTACGGCGTGCTTGCCAACAACAGAAAAGCCGCCGTCTGCAAGTTCTGAACAGAGTCCTTCCGGTGTGTGGAAGTATGCGTCTGCGATTATCCTGGGATAAGTTTCAGGACGGATGTGCTCGCCCGTAGACATTTCGCGCTTCAGCATATCCATATAGACATCGTCATCGATAAAATCGACACCGTTTCCATAGACGGATAATGCCCATGTGGCAGAACTGAATTTGGAGATGCCTGCAGCAAATAAAAGTCCACCGGGCTTTAAAATGCGGTAAGCTTCTAGGATTGCAGTCATCCTGTCAGACAGATTCATCAGGTGATAGAGAGGTCCCATGAGAAGGACCACATCACAGGAATCAGAAGGTATTTTCAAAGCCCTCGCATCACCTACTTTTGCAACATAAGGTGTCGTCATTTCCTTTTCCGCGTATTCGACTGCAACAGGAGCGAGTTCTATCAGGGTAACTTTATGACCCTGTTCAGCGAGCCACCCGGAATAGCGGCCGATGCCGCCGCCAACATCGCAGATGGTCAGACCTTCGCCTGTAAGATACGATGAAATAATCTCTTTTGACCTGTAAAACTCTATTACTCCGAGACCTCTTTCGAGACGTCCGATCTCAGCACCGCTGTTATAAAAATCAAATACATTCTTAATGTCTTCCATACATAATTCCCCATAGTGTTTTTCTGATCCTGTCAGCTATTTCGCAAGATACTTAAAGAAGAAGCTGTCCTCGTAATCGTATATATAGAATTGCCTCTTTACCATATCTATATGTTCCTCATCACGAATATCGCCGAAAGAAACAATACCTGTTGTTATATCCGTTTCAGGCTCAAGTTTGGCATATATCATGGTTGTAAAGAGTGTTGATGTCAACATGAAATTGAAACTGGAATAAGCAGCAACGAGAAGCGCCAATACGATAAGTCTCGGCTTAACCTTTTTATTGCCCTTTTCCATCATCTCATTGAAGTTGTCTGTTACATACATCACGGCATAAAGCGATATCGTAAAGAGCGGCGCCATTGAGCCCCTCATGAGCAGATCGTTTGGCGGGGTCATTTTATAGACCGGGAGTATGACCATCGTTGCGACCGCCGCATAGAACATCCAGTCTTTCTTGTATTTTTTGTGTATGAGCAATACCCATATGCCAAATTCGAAAACGACAAAAGCAATATAATCAATCAATAAAGTTTTCCATGAACTATAGAAAGTCCATATGAATCCATATTCGGTTGCAGAGTTTGTGTTTGCAGTATAGAAAGATGCAAAACATATAAAGAACACGACGCATACGATTGTATTGCCGACAGAAAAAATATTCTTAAGGACTTCCTTGGCCTTCAAATTCTTGTTGGCGACAACCAATTTGCAGATGCACATCGGAAGGATGCCTATTGCCGCCCATGGCGAATAACAGAACATAAGGGAGCCTAGTAATCCGACGCATTTTGAGTTTGTACACAATAAAAGGACGATGGTAATAAGCCATCCGGGAATCGATTGATGGAATACATTCATCAGCTGATAGAAATTGCCGACTACACGCAGATGCCAGGTCCAGTCCTCCCATGTAGCTCCGAATCCGGTTAGTTCATTGTAGAAATACGGGAATACATCAAACCCTGCAAAAAGCATTAGTCCTATGAATAAGAATCTGGACTGTTTCCCGTATATCAGCAACGCACCAATGGTAACGAGCATTAATCCGATTGCTGACCACAACAGCAAAACTATTCTGGCTGCTGTAAGGCCAAAGAGCTTTCCGAATAAGGCAGGAACCATCCAGAAAACAAAATAGTATGCGAACGCAACCTGCCCCTCGCCCAATGCCTCAGAAACAACCGGGTTATGCTGCGTGGAAAAATCGTAGATTACAGGCCACTTATAATTTATCAGGTCATTGAGGATCGCGTAACGGACACGATGGTCGCTGACAGCCCACGAAAACTCGCCGACACCGCTTAAATATATGAAAAACAAGGCAAACGGAACAAGCCATATAAAGTAAGAAACCTTAAGCGTTACTGAACGCTCTTCAAGTGCATTTTCGGGCTTCTTCTTAGCTATATCAAGGAATGACAATACTGCGCACCCTACAGTAATAACCGAAAACAGCAAAGCCCATACGATTTTCAGGTATCCTATGAAAAAAATTACGACAGGCAGCACGAGATAGAGCATTGCAGCAATGAAGAAATTGCTGAATGTGATCTTTATCTCTTTTCGAAAAAAGCCTGTGCTTATTCCGGGCTTCAAAGATTCTGTCGTATGCATAACAACCTGCCAGCGTCTCGTAATATAATTATTACCTCTCAAATAAATATTATAATATATTCGCGTGATAATATAAATTAAAGATAAAGCCCCGGATCGCTCCGGGGCCTCTTTTATACTTCTTTTCCAGCAAGTATCTCTTTATAATCTTTCAGGTTTTTCTTCAGGAGATTCGGTATGTCGAGTTCATAGGGACATCTGGTCTTGCATATGCCGCAGTCGATGCAGTTCTCGATCTTCAACATCTCATTCTGCCAGTGTTCCGTAAGCCAGTTCTCGGACGGCGCGCGCCTGATCATCTGGCTCATTCTCGCGCACTGGTTTATCGTAATGTCGACCGTGCACGGCATGCAGTAGCCGCACCCTCTGCAGAACTCGCCCAGGAGTTCTTTTCTGTCGTTTTCGATGAAGTTTCTTATCTCATCTGTCATGGTTATTTCGCGCCCGAAAAAGCTGAGCCATTCATCCAGTTCAGACTCTCTCTGAATGCCCCAGATAGGAAGTGCTTCATATTCGCTCATGAATGCCATGCATGCTTCGGAGTTGGTAAGAAGGCCGCCTGACAGGCCCTTCATTGCGATGAATCCCATGCCCGCCTTGGCGCAGTTATTGACGAGAGCAATGTCTCTTTCTGAAGCCAAGTATGAGAACGGGAACTGAAGAGTCTCATAAAGACCGCTTTTAATGATGTCTTCAGCGACACCGATCTTGTGCGCAGTGATTCCGATATGTCTTATCTTTCCCTGCTTTTTAGCTTCCTTCAGACACTCGTAGAGATCGTCGCCCTCACCGTAGCATCTTGCAACGCAGTGAAGCTGATAGATGTCCAGATAATCTGTCTTAAGAAGCTTTAACGAGGTCTCCAGATCTGACCAGAATTTCTCTTTAGTGGTGGCCTGGGTTTTCGATGAGATATACACCTTATCTCTCATGCCTTCGAAAGCCAATCCGACCTTTTCTTCACTGTCGGAATATGCTCTCGCGGTATCGAAAAATCTCATGCCGCCGTCGTAAGCTTTGCGCAATAACTTAACAGCATCTTCGTGGCTGATCCTCTGGATAGGAAGCGCTCCGAAAGCATTTTGCGGAACGGTAATGCCGGTCCGGCCTAAAGTGTAATTTCTCATAAACGCCTCCTCATCTGATGTTTTATTTAATTATATCTTAAACTTCACTATGGCTTTGAAAATTCCTTTTTCGGATATGAGTTCGAGCTTATAACCCAGAATATTGAGGTTGTTATCTGCTATGGCAAGACCCAACCCTGTGCCCTTGCCGCCTCTGGAATCTTCGCCTTTTACAAAGGGCTTTTTGAGCGAATCTGCATCATCGTAAGTCTTATCTGTTTTATTGATGATGAGAATGTTTTCAGAATCTACCGTTATGTCCACAGGGCTTTCTTTATCACCATATCTGTCGCAGTTGGAAAGAAGATTATCTATTGCCTGCTTAAGAAGTTTCCTGTCTGTTTCTATCTTGGCATCGCCCTTCAGATCAGCCTTCATTTCAGGAAGCGCACTGAGACTTTCATTAATAATCTCTGCGATGCTTAATTCTTCTTTTACGATATCGATCTTACCCGTTTCGCTCCGTGAGAAAGACAGAATATCGCCTATCATGTGATCCATGGTGCTTACTTTCTCATTTATGTTCTTCGAATACTCGCGCACTTTTGAAGGATCTTCGGAAGATGCCTCCAGGTTTTCTGCATATGCCATTATTGCTGCCAAAGGAGTCTTCAGATCGTGAGCCATTGCTTCGGTTGTCTTTGTCCTGTATTCAAAGATCTCCCAGACGGTCTTTTCTTTCTGGTATTTTACGATTGACCAAACTAATGCGGCGGCCAAAGCAGAAAGCAATGATGCGATAACGATAAGTGCACAGGAAAAAGGTGCATATCTTAATACAGAATCGGGATGCTTATATTCCGGAATATAGTAACCTATGGTCCATGTAAGATTTTTCAGCTCACCACTGTTTACTTTTTCTTCGAATTCACTTCTGTCCAAACAGCTTGTAATACCGTCAGGATCACAAAAGCAAACCGCCGTTATGTTTTTCGAAGAAAGCTCAGGAGCATTCTTATAAGATATTCCAAACCACCTTGACACTTCACCCGGTTCCCAGTCGTCACTAAAGACTGCCTTTTCGTAGCCTTTTGTATCGGCAGGTGTGCAGTCGATCTCATATGTTTCGTCCATATAAGTCACTCTGATAATGCCGGGAATAAAAGTGTGTTTTTCTCTGTTAATGTATGCTGTTAACAGTTCAGTAGATTCGAAAAAATCATATTTACCCACATGTGACAAACCCATCTCCCTGAATAAAGGGTCCCTTGCCCAGCTATTATACAGCTCCCATTCAACTCTTGGATCAAACAATCCATCCTTGTAAGAAGTCAACGGTTCATAATAAGACATGTCTTCTATGAAATAGGTATCACTGACAGATCGTCCGGAATCGTCCTTTCTTGTCGATGAATAAAAAGACGCATCTTCAGTGGTAAGTTTCAAATCACCAACCGTTACTTCTGCATATGTGTAATTAAGGTTTTGGAATACTGCCATCCATATTTTCAAATCAGCCAGTTTTTCCTGATATTCATCTGAATCAGGATCGGTGTTGTACAGATCTTTGATCGATAATTCTATGTCATCTATGAGCGTATACAATTCAACGTTTACCATCTCTTCGACATGATCGTCCAGTTTTTTCCATGCATAGACTGCAACTAACGAAAACACCGCCAGCATGATAAGGAATCTTACCCAGAATATCTTTCCGAACTTAGGCTCAACAATGGATGTCTTTCTTTTGGTTTTACTCTTAGTTTTTCCCGTTATCATAAGACCTTATATCCTCCTCCGATTACAGTCCTGATCGTATCCCCTGAAGTTCCCAGAGCTTTTCTTAACTTCTTGATGTGGGTGTCTACGACTCTGTCTGATCCGTCAAATCCATAACCCCACACAAGGTCTAAAAGTCTGTCTCTTCCAAGTACGATCCCCCTGTTCTCCATAAGAACCTTAAGGAGGAAATATTCTTTGGGAGCGAGCGTAATCTCACGTCCGCCGGCTTCAACTTCCATGCGCAAAGGATAGAGTTTTATGTCGCCCGATTCGAGCACTAATTCTTTTCGAAGGTCTGCTTCAGACCTGCTGAGTAGCGCTAAGCACTTGGCATAAAGCACCTTAAGAGAGAACGGTTTTACCATATATTCATCGGCGCCGATCTCATAACCTTTAAGGATGTTGTCCTCGTTTCCGAGAGCTGTCAGAAACACAATGGGACACTGGCTTTTGCCCCTGAGAGCCTTGCAGACTTCAAATCCGTTTGCACTGGGAAGCATGATGTCCAATATAGCGATGTCGTATTCTTTTTCGCTGATGAGGCTTAGTGCACGATTGCCGTCAGGAGCGGTGTCGACTTCAAAAGAGCCCTTGTCCTCGAAAAAATCAGCGACAAGATTAAGCAGCTCTTCGTTGTCTTCAACTATCAATATCCTGGCCATCAGAATTCCCTCCTACGGGAATAATCTACAATGTGCATGTGTCCTTTATATGTCCTAAAATGCCTTAATTAAACATTTTCGAATGTCTTCCCCAAACAAGTTTAATTATACTTCAATCCAAACAAAAGACGGCCGGATAAATCCAGCCGCCTTCTGCGAACATATTAACTATCAGATATTACTTAAGTTCTTCTCTTCTGAACTTAACATAAGAAAGAGCGATAACTGCTGCGATAGCAACTACTGAAGTTGCAAGTGCCATAGCGATGTTGCTGTTGCTCATGTCAGCGATAATGAACATTGACTGTCCTGCAGGTGTAAGTCTTACGAACTTCTCTGCCCAGTCGAAGTTAAGAAGGATCTGTGCTCCGACATTGGACATCAACATAAGTCCAGTATTAAGGCCGATAGCGCCGCCCTGGTGTCTGATGAACATTGATGCGAAGAAGCATGTTGCCGCATAAGCGATCTCGACAACTGTAAATACGGCTGCTCTTGCGATGATCATTCTTGCAAAGCTTCCGTCAAGACCTGTAACACCGCCCATTGCGAAGCTTAATGCTGTGGTGATAACCATTGAGATAACGCTGTAAATAGCGACTGCGGTTGCGTATGAGATGAACTTTGCCAGGAGAATATTGAATCTGCTGTTGCCTGCCATGACTGCCGACTGGATCTTACGTCCTTCAAACGCGCCTGTTACATGTATGCCGGCGAAAACACCGATCAGGAAGATAACGAATGCATTGTAGTTATTCAATCCTTCAAGGAAAGCGTCATAACCTGTAAACTCGCTTGCGAATGAGAGTGCTGCAAAAAGCATCAGTGCGGGAAGCGTCACAAGTGCTCCGCCGATTATCCAGAATGATTTTGAAGCGAATGTCTGCTTCATCTCCCACTTTAATAAAGTACCCATTATGCGCCCCTCCCTAAAAGTTCAATATAGTATTCCTCAAGTGTCCTCTCATGCTTTGCCAAATGCGTTACGAGCAGATTGTGGTCGCGCATGAGTTCGGCAACTTCCTTTGTATCAACATTATCGAAGATCATGATCGATCCTTCGTCGTTATCAACACCGCACAGGCCGTTTGCTGCAAGGATCTCGACTGCGGTGTCATTGCATTCGGTCTCCATGATGATGTGCGTCGTGCAGAGGTCATCAAGATCGGTTTTCGAGAACGTGGAGATTATCCTGCCGTGCGAGATGATGATGTAATCTGTCGCGAGCTGGTAGAGCTCGGCAAGGATGTGGGATGAGACAACGATCGTGATCCCGTCATCTCTGCATAAAGAGATAAGGAGTTCTCTGACATCCACCATTCCCATCGGATCGAGGCCGTTTACAGGCTCATCGAGAATAAGGAGTTCCGGGTTGTTTATAAGCGACTGTGCGATTCCCAATCTCTGCTTCATGCCGAGCGAGAAATTGCCGACCTTCTTATTCTTAACATCGCCTAAGCCGACTCTTTGTAAGACCTTGTCGATCTTGTCACTGTCATTGTTTCCGTAAAGGAGCTGCGAAGACATAAGGTTTTCCCTTGCGGTCTTGTTCAGTTCTAATATAGGTTTCTCAACAAGGCATCCGAGCTTTCTTCTGGCCTCAACAAGACCTTTCTCATCAGATTTTCCGAAAAGTTCGATCGTACCCTGTTCGATTGGGCTTAAACCGGTGATCGCCCTGATCGCTGTTGTTTTGCCTGCTCCGTTTTCTCCGATAAAGCCGTAGATCTTTCCTCTCTTGATCTCAAAAGACACATTGTCCAATACTTTTTTCGCGCCATATGTCTTAGAGAGATTGCTGATCTTTAAGATGGTGTCATTCATTCCAAATTATCCTCCCGTGTGATTATGGCTATATGATAGCCACCTATCCTTAACGGGAAGATAGGCAAACATTAACGTAGCATTAAGATTAGCTTATTTGAAGCGGCGCATTGCTATCGCATAGGGGACCAAAAAGGATCAATAATTATATAAATCGGCTTTTTTATATAATTATTGCTCGAAAAAACAGGCCTGTGCGATAGTGCAAATGAACAGGCGGCGCCTTTAAAGACACCGCCCGTATTTCCTTTACAACAAATACCTATTCCCCAATATTACGCTTCGCGCTCCTTAAGCCATTCTTCATGAGCCTTCATCTGTTCCTCATTTGCTTCCCAGATCACAACGCCGTCACGCGTGGAAAGCTTTGTTATAGAGGCTTTTTCATAACCGAACTTGATCACATCGTCATCGTGACGGTAGATCGGGCGGATTATCTTATCAAATGCAGTTTGTGAGAAAGAGATCTCCCATTCTCCGTCAACACCTGTTCCGTTGGCGCTGTACGCGATCCCGCCGGTGCCATGGTAATGAATATAGTAACCGTCATCATGCTCGTCGAATGTTATGTTGCTTCCATCATAAGGAATATCATAACTAATGCGGCACATGATCAAGACAGTTGAGAACATGATCCCAATCACTGCAATGATGGCAAACGCAATAGCCAGACCTTTGTAGCGTGTGACTATCTTCTTCAGTCCCTTAAGTGACTTTGTCTCATCCATCCTGAGTTCTTTGTTGACGGGAATGCTTATCTTCCCGGTCATGTTTTCGAGCGTTTTCCTGCACGCCTCGCATTCCTTGATGTGCTCTTCGACAAGTTCTCTGGACTCTTGCGAAAGAACATCATCAACATATAACGGCAACAGATCATTTATTACTGCGCATTTAACTTTCATGTTATGTCTCTCCTATTTCACTCATATAATTCTTGATCTCGTTTTTGGCACGGTAGAAAGTGACGCGGGCCCAGCTGGCACTCTTACCGAATATGTTTCCTATTACCTCAAAATCCAATTCCCCAAATACTCTCAAATGGAACACTTCTTTGTACGGATCCTTCATGCTGTGCAGATATTTGTGTATCAATACTGCTCTTTCTTTATCAGAGATAACCTCCAGAAAATCCTGTTCAGGAGAAGGTATCTCTTCAGGGAGTTCGTCATCTGAAATCCATTTTCTCTTCCGGCACTCGCTGTAAAAGGTGTTCTTGGCGATAGTAAAAAGCCATGCTCTGATATCTTTTGAACCATCGAAAGAATCTATCGAAGCCAAAGCCTTAACAAAAGTCTCTTGTGCAAGATCTTCTGCAGATACTTCATCTTTTGTAAGACTGAAGCTCAATCGGCAGACGTCTTTGAAATAGTTCTCGTATATCTCTTCGAAAAGCATCGTTTTCCTCCTTTCACCTTAATAACGCACGAGTCCCCAAAACGTTACAAGATTTTTCCCCATATAAGAAAATATGATAACAAATAAGATTTTGAATAGTACTCTGCACCCCCTGCCGGCACCGATTTTTATTGAAAACCCATTCACCTAAATATAGAATATTGCTTAGGAATAAGGTTGGGGTTGTTCTGCTAAAGAGCGGAACACGTAGGAATAAGGGAGGAAAATATCATGCCACATGTATCAGGTGGTGGTTCTCTTGGTGGCGGTGGTTTTAACGCCAATAACATTGGCAATGTCATCCACGGCACCAAATATTATTACGGAGATTCCGGAAACCGGATTGAAGATCCTAATGACGGTTCTGACCGTTATCTCGGAAAGACTTCACTCGCCAAGGCAAAAAAAGCATTCGTAAGATCGATGGTTATTACTGCGGTTCTGGCCATAATACTGACTGTCTTTTTATCGATTGCTTTCCCTCTTAGCGCGGAAAAGCTTGCTGCATCTGAAAGCGCAAAGCCTGTGATCTGCGACAATGCAAACATTATTGCCGATGAGGAAAAGCTCCTGGGAACGCTTAATGAGTACCGTACTCTTACGGGAATCACTCCCGTGATCTATACGGTATACGAAGAGGAATGGAAGACCGGCGATACAAGCAGTTTCTCTGAATATGCCATGAAACAGTATTCGAACTCAGCATCGGATGAAACATATTTTGTAATCGTTTATTCAGTGCCGAAGGATGAAGCCGGTGCTACAGCTAACGGCGGAATCAAGAATGTCACGAACAAGGTACGTACAGTTCAGGGAGATCTTACTTATCCGATCCTCCGTGCTCCTACGCAGTGGAAATTCAACGGCGTGCTTAAGTTCAACAGCCTTACGGGTGCCAATCCCGGTGATGCTCTCGAGAAAGCATTCCGCTTTGCGATCAGTAATGCAAAGAATAAGCTGGATAATTCAGCAGGCAGCAAGCTCCTCACTTTGCTGGATAACACTCCTCTTATGATCGCGTGGATCGTCTTCCTGGCGATCTTTATCATCATAATCAGAAAGTATGTAAAAGAGAAAAAAGCAGGTTGCGGGAAGATTTGATCTGAATAACAGGAAAATTAAAAACCTCTCAGGCAAATGCTTGAGAGGTTTCTTTGTGGCGGAGAAGGAGAGATTCGAACTCTCGAAACCCTTTTGGGGTTTACACGATTTCCAGTCGTGCGCCCTCGACCAGGCTAGGCGACTTCTCCATAGTTCTTAAAATTGCTCAATGATTGTATAATCTTTGAGTTCAGTTGTCAACTTATAAATGGGGATTGCCCCTAAGATTTATTGTCAACGCCCTGTTACTGTGTTATACTTCATAGGCTTTGACTTGCCCCCATAGCTCAGCAGGTAGAGCGCATCCATGGTAAGGATGAGGTCTCCGGTTCAAGTCCGGATAGGGGCTCCATAGTAAAAAGGTTGTCTCAAATCGAGGCAACCTTTATTTTTAGATATACATCATTACGACGCCGGCGACGAGCGACGCCAAACATGCTCCGACCGCAACGACGATAAGTGATCTCTCGAAAAATCCCAAAACCAGCGCAACTGCAAAGCCAATGGCTGCGGAAATGACAGAACCCGTGGCATAAAGGATCGCAGGGAATGTCATTGCAGATAAGACCGTGTAAGGAATGTAATCGAAAAAGGCCTTGATCGAAGGCTTTTCGAGCTTTTTACGGAATAAAGTGAACGGGATCATACGGACCAGGTAAGTCGTGACTGCCATAGTAATCAGGAGCGGGATAAAGATCTTGTTATCAAGCGCGCCGGAAATTCCTTCATTTGTTACTTCTGCAGCTTCAGGAACTTTGTAGGAAGGTGCCAGGATGAAGATGCATGCGACAAGAATGACGCCCGTGATAACTGCAATAACGGTGCCCTGCTTTCCTGAGAGCTTGTCCCTGACAATTACGCCGGTAAGTGCGGCTGCCACAGCGGCAATTATTATCGCAAAGCCAGAAGTAATGTGCTCGGACAGGAATGGTATGTAGAAAAGCAGTACCGATACTATGCAGGACAATAAAGAACTCGTGAGGATGACCTTGTCGTGCTTTGCCTTTGGCATGACGATCGATACGAACATACCGTAGATACCGATAGCAAGGGCATTTGTAAGGAACGGCGGGAAAATCTGGCCTAACAATGCGCCTATTACCGTGCCTGCCACCCAGCCTAATATGGGAAGGACAGTAAGTCCGAAGAAATATCTGGCACCGAACTCATATTTCTTGCTGACCGCAACACCGAAGATCTCGTCCGTGATCCCATATGCAAGGAGCATGCGGAGGAGCGGCGTCATGGATTTGTCGGCCTTCTGCGACAATGATATGCCCATCAGTGAATATCTGAGATTGATAACGATCTGGGAGATGATCATCGCAAGGATCCCACCTGCCGTTGTCATTATTCCGAGGCCTGCTACCTGTCCTGCCGAAGTGATATTAAGTAATGAGATCAAACCTGCCTGTATCCAGGACAAGCCTTTCGAGACAGCAAGGATACCGAAAGTAAAGGATACCGACAGGTACCCTAAACCAATGGGGAGACCGTCTCTGACGCCCTCCCCTAATGTATATCCTTTAAAATCAGTCTCTTTTGGAGAATCAGCCATAAATTGTTCTTATTTCCTCGAAAGATAGATAGATATCTATATTTGCTGCAGTCTCTGCGGCAGCAGGATCGCTCAGGTCAACGAGCTTAGTAACCGTCTGGTCCGTGATGTCTACCTTATAGAGAACGCCGGCAATAATGTAGTACTTGTCAACGGGATCAAAGCCGCCGTCGTCATAGACTGTAGTACGTGTGATAAAGATAGAATCGCCCATGTTGAAGTACTCATCGTACTGGACACCGTTTTCGACGCTCTTTTCCATCTGGAGAGACTCATACTTGCTATCAGGAGATAATGTATAGACACAATCAGCAGGAACGCCGCCGGGAGTTGTACCCTTCTTAGTTTTCTGAACAACATCTGCCGAATGCTCTCTCATATACTCGTTGATACCGAAAGTATATTCACGCATCTTTGCATCGACCGCACCATAAGACAGCGGGTCGACATATTCAACTGTTTTATTGGCTGTATCGCTTGAAGATATCTTCCTGTCACAGCCTGTGCCTGCAAGAACCAGCGCAGCAATAAGAAATACTGCCACTAAAGAATTCCTAAATCCCGTTTTTTTCATTCTTTTTCTCCTACAATCAGAAACTGTTTCCATTACTCTTGCCGATAGATTATAGCACAGGATACAAAAAGAGGTTGCCTCAAATAAGGCAACCTCCTGAAAGAACAATTATAGATAATCTTATTTAACTTCTGCGTAAGCTACAGCGTAAGGTCTCTTGAGAGAAGAATCAGAAGCAATGATTACTACGTAATAGCCCTTCTTGATGCTCTTGGAGTTATCTACGTTATAGAAGATCTTGCCGTTATAGTATTCAACAGGAACGATATCGTCAGAGAAAACAGGCTTTGCCAGCTCGTCCTTGTCGAACTCCTTATCCTTACTGTAGTAGTAAGCATAGTAGATCTCTTCGTCAGCATCTTCATTAACTTCGATAGAGAAGGCCAATGTATCAGCATCTGAGCTGTAAACACCGGGCTTATCCATGTAGTCTGCATAATCCCACCATCTTGCTTCGATAACGTAATCGTTGAAGTCCTCATCGTAAATGGTGAACTTCTTGCCGGATTCAACTGCATCCTTCTTCTCGATGCGCTCGAGGATATTTCCGCCGAAACCGCCATTAAGGATTAAAACTACGCCTGCAGCGATAAGTCCCAGAGCCAGAACGCCAACTCCGATAAAGACTGCGATAAGGCCGCCCTTGCCCTTCTTCTTGGGCTCAGCAGGTTCAGCTGCTGTAACAGGAGCTGCTGTAGGAACGGGACCGGAAGGTGCTTCGAAAGGAACAGGTTCTGCCGCAGCGGGTGCTTCAGGAGCAGGTGCGGGAGCTGCTGCAGGAGCTGCCTCAACGGGTGCTGCTACAGGTGCTGCCTCAACAGGTGCCGGTGCGGGTGCAGGTGCTGCTTCAGGAGCTACAGCTGCAGCAACTACGGGTGCAACGGGAGCGGGTTCAGCAACAGGTGCTGCAACGGGTTCTGCAACAGGTGCGGGAGCTGCCTCAACGACAGGCTCTGCAACAGGTGCGGGTTCAACTACGGGTGCAGGTGCTGCTGCAACAGGCTCTGCTACGGGAGCAGGTTCAGCTACAGGTGCAGGTGCGGCGACAGGCTCAGCTACAGGAGCGGGAGCTGCCTCTGCAACAGGAGCTGCGGGTGCCTCAGGAGCAGCTGCAGGAGTAGGATTCAACTTTGCTCCGCACTTAGCGCAGAAGGAAGCTGTATCTTTTACCTGGTTACCACAGTTGGTACAAAACTTAGCCATATTATTATCCTCCCAATTATTTGCTTCATAAATTAGATAATACTACATCTTGCGTGCCTAAAACAGTTGTTTTAAGTGCGTGAAAGGCATTTCAGGTGTCAAAATACCTGTTTCGTACCTGTTTTCGCGGTTTCAGGTACGAAAAAGGTAAGCATGCTTAAACCGGTTTATGTTCAGTGTAAAAACAGTGCGTAAAACACCTGATTTGCGCACTAAATTTACACTGGAGGGCTTGTAGTGTAAAAACAGTGCGTAAAACACCTGATTTGCGCACTAAATCTACACTGGAACTAAAAAGGGGGCCGCACACAACGGCACCCCTGAAAGTGTTTTTTCATGCACCGGAAAATATCTTACCCGCAAAGATAATCTATCGCTTCGATATAACCTGCAAAGCCCTTGCCGGTAATTGTTTTCGAGCAGTAGTAAGAAACGTAGGATACCTGGCGGAAAGCCTCGCGTTCATTTACTTTGGAGATATGGACTTCGACAGCAGGGATCGAAACTGCCTTAAGTGCATCTAAAAGTGCGACGGACGTGTGGGTGTAAGCGCCCGGATTGATTACGATTCCGTCGACCTTGTCAAAATATGCCTGCTGAATGTAGTCGACCAGATCGCCCTCGTGGTTGCTCTGAAGGCACTTGACCTCAATGCCCTTTTCGGAGCAGTGGGAAGTGATCATGGAGATCAGGTCATCGTAGGTCGAAGCGCCGTAGATATCGGGCTCCCTGATGCCTAACATGTTGAGGTTCGGTCCGTTAAGTACGAGTATCTTCATATTATTTCAAAACTCCCAGAATGTCCGAAATTGCTTTGTCGTAGAAATCGTTCTTCTCTTCGAATCTGTCGTAGAAGAATCTGTAATCACACCAGGACTCGTACTTGTCCTTGCGCTGTGAATAGAGTTTCTCGACGCCGTGGAGCTGGGATATAGGTCTGTTTTTGTCTGTCAGCGCTGTCAGAGGACGCTCAAGATAGAATACGTTTGAATTGCAGCGTACATAGAACTTGTTGACGTCACGTGTAACGATACCGCCGCCGCAGGAGATAACGAGTCCGCTCTTCGGAAGGAACTCTGCTGCGATCTCGCACTCCATCTCGCGGAATGCGTCTTCACCGGGGCCGTTTAAGACTTCTGCAGGAGTCTGTCCGAACTTCTCCGCAAAAGCGATATCAAGGTCAACAAGCGTACGGCCTGTAACTGCTGCGATATTTCTTGCGAGAAGTGATTTGCCGGAACCGGGCATGCCGATTATCGTGATGTTGCGCATGCGGTTTTCGAGGAGTTTGATGACATTCTCGATCTTCTCTTTCGCTTCATCAGGAACGTATGCCGCACCTTTCTCGCTGTCGGGATTTCCCAAAGCTTCTGCACCGGCGATGTCGCCTGCGAAAACTCTTGAAGACTTATAAGCCTGTGCAACGAGCATTGCGAGGCCGCCGCATGTCTTAAGGCCGAGGTCTTCCGCATCCTGTAAGAACCTGGTTCTTGAAGGGTTATAAACAACGTCTGCGCATGCTTCGAGAGCAGGGAATTTCGTAAGGTCCAGAAGTGAATTGTCGACCTTCGGATACATTCCTACAGGTGTGCAGTTAACGATTACCTGAGCATCACCTGCCCTGTCGTAAACATTGGAATAGTTGATGTCAGTCTCAAGGTCGCACGCATAAGTCTCTGCTGCGCCCAATGTCTTAAGGGCATAGAAAACTGCGGATGCGGCGCCGCCTGTGCCGAGCACGAGGACCTTCTTGCCGCCGACGGAGATGCCCTTTCTGGTGAGCATGTAGATGAATCCGAAGTAATCTGTGTTCCAGCCCTTAACCTTACCGTCTTCGAAAAGAACGGTATTAACGCTGCCTGTGGTTTTCGAAGCATCGTCTAATTCATCGCACATTGCGCATGCATTTTTCTTGTAAGGGATCGTGACGTTGAAGCCCTTGAAAACGCCGCTCTTGAAAAGTGTCTCAAGTTCTTCGGGCTCGCGCTCGATTACGGAATATGAGTAAGATGAGTCGAAAAGACTGTGGATCTCAGGTGAATAAGTGTGAGCAAGAGTTCTGCCCAAAACGCCGAATGCGGGCTTGTTCTGGTGAGTTTTCGAGATATCCATAAGAGTCTTGAAAAGATCTCTTACATAAGGTTTGCTCTCGAAACCTGCGATCTCTTCCAATGCCTTAAACTTCTCTTCTTCCCTGGCAGGAATATAAACATCCATGCCGTTTTCTCTTTTATAGTTTCCGATCTGGCGGCATGTTGCGATTCTCTCTTCGAGGAGATCTAATATGCTGTTGTCGATACCGTCCAGCTTTTTTCTGAGTTCGTTTAAGTCAGGTCTCTCGCTCATGGGCTTTTCCTCCGTTACATTGATACAAGTAAAAGATCGTAGAGTGCGATAGCTGCTGCGGCTTCGACGACCGGTACCGCGCGCGGTGCGACGCAGGGATCGTGTCTGCCTTCTATGCTGATCGTTGTATTCTTATGTGCTGCCATATCGACCGTCTCCTGCGCTTTTGAGATAGACGGTGTAGGCTTCATTGCAACATCGAAAACAATGGGAGCAACATCACCGAGGCTTATGCCGCCCTGGATGCCGCCGCTGTGGTTTGTCTTCAATGTGAGATTTCCTTCTTCATCGAAAGTGAAAGCATCGTTATTCTCGGAACCCTTGAGATCTGAACCTTCAAATCCGTTTCCGAATTCGACGCCCTTAACTGCAGGGATCGCATAAAGGATCTGCGCAAGCTTAGCCTCGATACCATCAAAGATCGGTCCTCCGATGCCTTCGGGATATCCGTAGATGACGCATTCGATCACGCCTCCGACAGAATCGCCTTCCATCCTGGCTTCCTCGATCTTAGCTTTCATGAGCTCGCCCTTTTCGTCGTTAACAACAGGGAAATCCTTATTCTCAACAACAGCGAGTGCATTTCTGAAAGACTCGTCATTTACACCGTGATCGAAATAAGAATCATCACAGATTCCGGCAACTTTTTTGAGGTGCGCACTGATCTGGATGCCTCTCTTGTTAAGCTCCTGCAAAGCAATGGAACCCGCAATGCAAAGGGGCGCCGTCATACGTCCGGAAAAGATTCCGCCGCCTGATTTCGAAGCCTCATCGCCATATAAAAGCGTTGCCGCATAATCGGCATGAGAAGGCCTGGGGCAGTTTAAGATGGATGAATAATCCTTGGGTTTTGTATTCGTGTTTACGATGTAGCCGTGGAGCATTGCACCGTTTCTCTCGAAGATGACTTCATCAGCTTCTTTTCTCGGAGTGGACCACGCATTCTTTCCGGGCGCTCTTCTTGCCATAAAGGCAGCGGTCTTTGCCTGGTCGGGTGTTACGTCTTCAGGAAGTCCGTTGATATAAACTCCAATCGTCTCGCTGTGAGACTCACCGTAGATCATTATGTCTAAGGCATCGCCCTGGTATGTACTGCTCATGCTCATTTTAAGATCATCTCCTCTTCCACGATTTTCCTGAATTCAGGAAAAGACTTATTGAGACAATCGATATCATCGAGTTCGATATCTTTGCCTGTGGCTGCCGCGCAAAGCACAGCTGCCATAGCCATTCTGTGATCGCCTGACGAAGTAAGCACGATATCACCAGGGATCTTATCTATATATTCTATCGTAATAATGTCTTCTTCGAGCGTAACTTTCCCGCCGATCGCAGATAACATTTCCGTTATCGCTCTTGCTCTGTCAGACTCTTTTATCCTCAAACGCTTAATGCCCTTGAGGACTGTCTTTTCAGATCTGAACGCACCGACGACTGCCATATAGGGAACGATATCGGGAATGTCGCTGCAGTCCATCTCAAGGATCTTTCTCAATGTGTTTGTATGGCTGTCCTGCACGAAAAAGATATCGCCTTCATTAAGGAAAGTAACACCTGCAAGTTTTAAGAAATGAAGTATCTCCCTATCGCCCTGAACAGAATCTGTTCTAAGTCCGGTTATCTTGGCTGAGCCGCCCTGAATAAGGCTTCCCAGGCAGAGGAGGAATGCTCCGTTGCTCCAGTCGCCTTCAACTTCGAAGTTGCCGTCAGGCATTTCATTTATTGAGTTTGCAGGCACCTTATAAGTGTCGCCTTCTTTAACTATATTGATTCCGTACTTGGAAAGCGCGTCCACAGTAAGCTCGATATAGTGAACGGATGCAATGCCGTTTGTGACTTCTATAACCGAAGGCTTATCAAACTTTGAAAGAGCCATCAGAAGTCCTGATATGTACTGCGACGAAACGCTGCCGTCGATGACATATTGACCGGGCTCTATGTTTCCTGTAACAGTTATCTCATTTGCTTCTATATTCTTCGTGATGGAAACACCGAAAGGCGCGAGGCAGTCAGCGAGTTCTTTTATAGGTCTCTCGATAAGCCTTCCCCTTGTCTTGAAGATAAGCTTCTTAACGTTAGAAGACTTTGCTGCGAGTGCTACGGGGATCATGAAACGGAGCGTGGAACCGCTCTCGTTGCAGTTAAGGATAAGTTCTTCTGCGTTTGTATTTTCGAGCGCGCGAAGACATGCTTTGGTAGCTCTTATATCGTCATTATCGTCTTCGGACTCGTTAAGGAAATTACCGCGTGCACCTAAGATGAAGTTAACGATGAGCTCCCTGTGATAGACCGACTTTGAAAGCGGCGCTTTGATATCAAGATTCAGATTTCTGCATGATATTTTCATATGGACAAAAACTTAAGGAACTCCTCTTTTGTCATCTTCTTTATCTCGGCGTTGCCGATCTTATTTACAAGTATAACCGATAAAGTATCGCCGCGTTTCTTTTTATCGTTCATGGCGCCTTCAACGATTGCTTCGGGAGTAATGTCATCAGTTATGGGAAGCTTATAGAGCTTTAAGAGAGCCTTCATTCTCTCCGCATCATCTGCTGCGAGAGTTCCTGCTCTGACGCATGCATCCATAACGATTCCCATGCCTTTTGCGACACAGATCCCGTGAGGCTTCGTAAAGCCGCTGTCGCGCTCGATAACGTGGCCTACCGTGTGACCGTAATTAAGTGTCTGGCGTCTGCCGTTATCATTCTCATCTTCACCTACAACGCTTGCCTTGTCAGAAACGTTCATGTAGACGATCTCTTCTAAAAGATCTTCATCGGATCTGATATCACCTGCGGCCTTCTCGAGTTTTTCCAGAAGGTCCAGATCCATGATGAAAGCATGTTTTGTAACTTCGCCCATGCCTTCCGTGAAAACCTCATCAGGAAGCGTTTTCAAAAATGAGATGTCTTCTACAACGAGTGACGGCTGCCAGAAAGCGCCGACCTGGTTCTTTCCCATCGGGATGTCGATTCCCGTCTTGCCGCCGACTGATGCATCGACCATGGCAAGGAGTGATGTGGGAAGCTGGATAACCTTGATCCCTCTAAGGAATGTAGCAGCCGCAAAGCCGGCCATATCGGTCGTTACGCCGCCGCCAAGGCCAACTACAAAGTCAGTTCTCGTGAAGCCTGCTTCAGCCATCTTATTCCACATGCCGGCGATCTCATTGATGCCTTTGTTCTGCTCGCCCGCGCCGAAAACATAATCGATGACCTCAAAACCGGCGCCCTCGAGCTCAGCCTTAACAAGGTCCAGATAGAGCGGAGCAACATTTGTCTCGGAAACGATGAGGGCCTTTATTGCACCCGGGCAAACCTTTTTCGCCTCATCGCCAAGAACTTTAGCGGCATTCTTTCCGATAAGAACATCGTAGCTTTTTGACGCTGCATTTACGCGGACTGTTCTCATATACCGTCAACCTCTTCTTTTATCTTTCTGCCTTCATCGAGCAGGTCACGAAGACCGTCGAAATCGTCTTCTTCCAAAGCCTTTCTGTACTTCGAAAGTTCTTCCTGGAGATGATCGATCTCAAAGATCAGGTTGTCCTTATTCTCCAAAAAGAGCTGTGTCCACATCGTGGGATTGAGCCATGCAACTCTCGTCATGTCCTTGTATGAACCTGCAGAGAACCCCTTGTGGTTTCTTGATGAAGGGCTCTTGATGTACGCGTTTGAAACAAGGTGAGCCATCTGTGAAGTGAAGGCGATCATCTTGTCGTGCTCATCAGCGTGTGATAAGTGGTAGCTGCCAAAACCGCAAGGTGACAGGAGATCCTTTACTCTGTCGAGCAGGAACATATCGTCGAATCTCGGCGGTACGACAACCATCGGAGCGCCGAAGAACATGTCTGCCCTGGCATAAGTCATGCCGGAGAATTTTGTTCCTGCCATCGGGTGGCATCCTACGAAAAGAAGGCCGTTTTCTTCTGCGATCTTAAAGCACTTTTCGCAGACCATTCTCTTGGTGCCGCATGCGTCAATGATCATGCCGTCCTTATTGAAATGATCCTTATGTGTTTCCATCCAGTTGATGCTGGCTTCAGGATAGAGCGAGAGAATAACAAGGTCGCATTTTCCCAAGTTCTCATCTGTCAGTTCATCGTCAATGATGCCCTGCATCTTAGCCATCTGGGTAATGCTCTTCGTACGGTTCCAGCCGTAAACCACAGCTTCATCGTCACTCTTGTAAGCCTTCGCAAATGAGGCTCCGATTAGACCTAAACCGACTACACCGACTGTCATCTTCATATTGTTTATACTTCCTTAGATAATTATTTATGTTGGTAAAAAAAGACGCTGACAAAAATCAGCGTCATAACTTTACAGAATGCTTCTTGCTTTCGCGATTGCTTCCATTACATCTCCGAACTGCGCAGGAGTGAGCTGCTGTGCTGCATCGGAGAGGGCCTTTTCAGGATTGCAGTGGACCTCGATCTCGAGAGCGTCCGCACCGGAAACTACCGCTGCCATGGACATCGGCTTGATGAGGTTTGACTTGCCTGTTGCATGTGAAGGGTCACCTACGACAGGGAGGTGTGTGATCTGCTTCAATACTGAGATAGCGCTTACGTCGAAAGTATTTCTCGTGTAAGTCTCATACGTTCTGATACCTCTCTCGCAGAGGATAACGTTCGGGTTACCTTCGCTCATGATGTACTCGGCGCTCATCAAAAGCTCCTTGATAGTAGCGGAAAGACCGCGCTTTAAGAGGATCGGCTTGCCTGTCTTACCGAGGGCCTTCAAAAGGTCGAAGTTCTGCATGTTTCTTGCACCGACCTGAAGGAAATCCACTTCTTCGAAAACCGGGATCTGCTCAGGGCTCATGATCTCGGAGCAGATAGGAAGACCTGTCTCTTTCTTAGCTTCGAGAAGAAGTCTGATTCCTTCCTCGTGAAGTCCCTGGAAATCGTAAGGTGATGTTCTGGGCTTGAACGCGCCGCCACGAAGGATCGTAGCGCCTGCTGCCTTAACAGCCTTTGCTGCGCTCATGATCTGCTCCTCGCTCTCTACTGAGCAGGGACCTGCGATAACTGCGAAATTTCCGCCGCCGATCTTAACGCCTGAGACATCAACTACCGTGTCCTCAGGATGGAACTTTCTGTTCGCCTTCTTGAATGTCTCGGATACTCTCGTAACCTTCTCGATGATATCCAAGCCCTGGAGCATATCGATATCTACTGTTGATGTATCACCGATAAGGCCTAATACGGTGCAATATTCACCCTTTGACTCATTTACCTTAAGGCCCTTATCCTCGAACCATGAGATGAGGCTCGCGATCTGTTCTTTTGTTGCCGTGTTCTTAAGTACTGCAATCATGTTAATTATCTCCTTCTAAGGGTTCGGATATCCCTATTTATTTCCTGATTCAACTTGAATAAAAAACGCTGCGGGGCTCTTAGCGTACCCTGCAGCGTTATTCAAATCAAATCATATCTTTGGTTCTTTTTGGCGCTAGCAAAAGCCGCTTTAGTTCTTCTCCCTAAAGTAGTAGTAATAGCTATACGCATAAAAGAAAACCGCAGTCTTCATAAGGAATCTCCTTAAATCAAAACTGCGGTTATTAAATCACACCTTTTTGCATATTGCAACAACTAATACCAATTTAATAGGTTTGTCCTTCTGCTTCGTTCTTTACGCAAAATCTTCCAGACCGGTCTTCTCGTGTATAAGTTCGACGACTCCGTCAGGCTCCATATTAAGCGCAACTGCGATCTCATTGTTCATCCTGTTTCTCGCATCAGTCAGGGCACGCTCGTCCTGCGCATTCAAATGCTTGCCCTCCTTTGAGAGCTGCTCGGCATGTCTGTTGATAAGGTAGATCAATCCTACGATATCTTCCCTGCTGCCGTTTACGATGATATCCGTAAATGTAGCCTTGCGCTCATTGCGGTCTTCGATCCACTGGCAGTTATCGATCGGGAGCTTATCTATGAGGGCGATAGCTTCCTTCTTTGAAGCTACAGGTCTGATGCGGCTTACCTGGGCCTCATTATCGATCGGCACGTAAACGTATTGGGACCTTGCTACAAAGAGAGGTTTAAGAACATAGTATTTCTGAGGTTTCTCTTTGAAAAAACTAATGTCTTTGATGTCGTCTATTTGACAAACGCCGCTGCCGGCATAAACGATATTGTCGCCAATCTTAAAGCCCATACGAACCTGCCTTTCTTAGAATTTCTAAAAAATATTTTAAAAAGTATGAAAAAACTATTTGTAAAAATCGGATTATGGTATATACTACAAGATTTATTTTAGCACGGTTCTGTCAAGTATGTGGTAGACAATTTCGACAAAAAACGCTCTGTTTCGCGGTGTTCATTCGACTTTGCCCACATTTTGCCCCCGTTTTTTGAGCAGTTAAAATGCCTGCAGGAGCTTTTCAAAAGTTCCCGCAGGCATTCATTATGATTTTCGCTTTTGTATAGGAGCGCTTTTAATCCTTATTTCCCTTCTCGCACGCTTCCTTGATCCTGTCGATCACGATCTCGAGTGCCTTGATGCGCGCATACTTCTTATCGACGGACTCCAGAATGTACCATGGCGCGAACTCGGTCGACGTCTTCTTGATCATCTCGTCTATCGCCGTCTCGTACTTGTCCCACTTTTCGCGGTTGCGCCAGTCCTCATCAGTGATCTTCCACTGCTTTTCGGGATTTGCCTGGCGCTCCTTGAAGCGCTTGAGCTGCGTCTTTTTGTCGATCTGTACCCAGAACTTGATGACGACCGCACCCCAGTCAACGAGTTCTTTTTCGAACTCATTGATCTCGTTATATGCACGCTGCCAGTCGTTTTCGGAGCAGAAGCCTTCGATACGCTCTACCATGACCCTGCCGTACCATGTGCGGTC
Source organism: Ruminococcaceae bacterium R-25 (assembly GCA_003149065.1). NCBI lineage: Bacteria > Bacillati > Bacillota > Clostridia > Eubacteriales > Oscillospiraceae > Ruminococcaceae bacterium R-25. The sequence goes on along the minus strand of QGFZ01000002.1, from coordinate 473,743 downwards.
GAAGATCGCGATGTGGCCGGTCCTCGGAAGCCTTGTCCAGAATCTCCACAGGAAGTGTCTGTTCTTTTCGTGCGGTTCAGGACTCGCGATTGGAAGCACCTCAAATCCTCTCGGATCGAGCGCCCCGGTAATGCGCTTGATGTTGCCGCCCTTGCCTGCAGCGTCCCATCCCTCGTAGCAGATGATGACAGGGATCTTCTTCCTGTAAAGCTTGTTATGGAGATCACGAAGCTCATCCTGGAGCTTATCGAGCTTCTCCTCATACTCCTCGTCCGTGAGAGTCTTATCCTTAAGATCAACTTCCTTAAGGAGCGGAGTCTTCTTGAGAGGGAAAACATTCTGCAGGATCGGAGCTGCCGTATTCTGGTTCTTTAATGCCGTCTCAATTCCCTGATTGAGGAACTCCAAAACCTGAAGCTCGGCAAACTTCTTATCCTTACTGTCGATGATGTACCACGGCGCCGTCGGATTATTGGTATCCTTCAGGTACTGGTCGTAAACCTCAAGGCAGTCGTCGTAGTGCTTATTTTCGTACAGGTCGCCCTTATCGACACGCCACTTCGTATCCTTGTCGTCCAGGAGTTTTTCAAGTCTCTCCTTCTGTTCCTTCTTGCTGATATGGAAGAAGAACTTCATTACGAGATAGCCGTTATCAACGAGCGTCCTCTCAGTCTTGTTTATCGAATTGATCATCTCCTCATACTCGTCGTCTTCGAGATAATCCTCGACCCTCGCATCCGTGATCTCCTCCATCCAGAAAGTGTCGTAGAACGCGAACTTGCCCTTCTCGGGGATCTCCTTCATGTAGCGGTACAGGAACGGATACCTGAGTTCTTCCTTCGTCGGCTTCGGGAAAGTCTTTACCCTGAAAAATCTCGGATCGATATTCTTAATGATCTTTCCTAAGACGCTGCCTTTTCCTGCCGCGCCCCAGCCTTCGAACATAACCATTACGGGAAGCCCGGCTTCCTTTATCTTCATCTGGGAGGCGAAAAGCTTCGCCCTCTCATCTTCCAATCTTTTATTAAATTCTTCCTCTTCAGGCTTAGCTGCCTTAACAAAATCCTTTAGCATAAGAGACCTCCTATTACTAAAAATTTTCTTACACTATTAATTATGAGAACTCCGGAGCCGTTTTGTAAGTCGGTAAATGCATTATTTTCAGTCGGGGCGATTGTGCAGTTAACATAGGCGAAAAGTTGACTGTGGCGTGTCCGGCAATGACTGTTTCAGGGAAATTATTCACTGTTTGAGTCATTCTGAAGTGTATGTTCGGCAATAGTTACGACCAGGTCGGGCTTTTTTCCGGAATGTTGACGCGAGGGAAACACGCGGGAGACGCACCGCACACCCGCACACCCTATTCTCAACCATAAAAAAAGGGGCTAATACCCCTTAATTCTATATAGTAACCGCGAATAGATGCCTTATCAGCTGACTCTTATCTCTTCCATGAAGGCTTCGTGATCGACTCTGTCGAGTTCAGCTTCTTCAATGAGATAGTCGAGCATTGTGATGTTGCTCTGTTCGCTTTCAACACTGTGATCGTAAGAATAGTCTTCCATAACCGAAACGCCTTATTAAGTTATTTCTCGTATTCTACTACTACTTGTTCAAAAATTTTTATTACATTTTATTTCGTAATTAAAACATCACACAAATGATGCCGTAGGCACATTATTTGTGAACTGCATCATTGAGTGAATTCACTTCTATTGTCTTTCCTGCAAAATCGTATTTGTTTGTCAGCATAATTCCACATAAAAAAGGAACTGTTCTAAGACAGTTCCGTTTGTTTTCTCTTATTAGTATACTGATTATGTCACTCGAGTGCGCCAACCTTTAGGAGCTGGAAGATAACCTGGTCAACGTCCCTCTCAATTACGATTTCAGGTGCTTCAAAACGCGCTTTCATTGCATCAACGACCTGGTCTCTTGTCGTCTCTTCCTGAAGCAGTCCGATAATCGCACCGAGAGTCTTATTGCTTTTTACGACTTCCAAAAACTCAGCGCTCGAAGTAGACACCAGATAGGACTCGTCAGACGAATTGTGAGCGATGAAGTAAGATTTGAGTTTCATAGTTATACTCCTTGGTCACTTGCTTTCATAAAGATTACAAATATTAATTCTCTGTAATTATATCAAGATTTTTAGATAAGTGGTGAAATTTTTGATAAGATGATGTGACTTTGGTGTAACAATAATATTTTTATCAATATAAAAACTCCCGCAGCAACTTATCACTGCGGGAGTTTTTTGCTTACTTTATACCACCAAAGTCCTTAAGACTTAATACCTTTGCACTCGTTGACATACTGTCTGATGGGGCCGATGTCTGTGTACTTTCTGACGCCGTCGCCGTCCGGGATGATGAGTACAGGAACGTTAACGATGTCGAACTGCTTTGCGAGCTCTGCATCATCATCAGCGTAGATCAGCTCATAGTCGAATCTCTGCTCATCGAACATAGCCTTTACAGCCTTGCACTTAGCGCATGTGTGTGTTGTGAAGAGCATCGGCTTTGTTCCTACTGCATCCGGAGCGGGCTTGAGTTCGGGAAGATCCTTTTCCTCTGTCTTGCTGATCGTAACAGTAGCTGTTCTGGGCTTCATTGAAGACTCGCATGTGTTGTATGTCTTTCTGTCCTTGAACTCCTGGAGCTTACCGTCGTTCCAGTTCTTAACAGGACGGTAGTAACCTGTAATACGGCTGTATGTCTCGGTCGGGCCGCCGCACTCAGGGCAGGCTTTTACTTCGCCGGGGAGGTATCCGTGAACGGAGCAGATGGAGTATGTAGGAGACATTGTGTAGTAAGGCAGTCTGTAGTTCTCGGCGATCTTTCTTACGAGAGATGCAGCAGCCTTCCAGTCAGGGAGACGCTCGCCTAAGAATGCGTGGAATACCGTACCTGATGTGTAGAGAGTCTGGAGATTATCCTGAACATCAAGAGCCTCGAAGATATCTGCTGTGTAGCCGACAGGAAGGTGTGAGCTGTTGGTGTAATAGTATACGCCGGAAGCATCGTTTGCTGTGATGATGTCGGGATATCTAGCCTTGTCGTGCTTAGCAAGACGGAAAGCTGTAGACTCTGCAGGTGTAGCCTCAAGATTATAGAGGTCGCCGTACTTCTCCTGATATTCGGAGAGCTTGTTTCTCATGTGATTGAGAACGTCAGCTGCGAATGCCTGTGTCTCTTCGTGAGTGAGATCCTTTCTGATCCACTTTGCGTTGAGGCCTGCTTCGTTCATGCCGACAAGACCGATCGTGGAGAAGTGGTTATTGAATGTTCCGAGATAGTGTCTTGTGTAAGGATAGAGACCCTCGTCGAGAAGCTTTGTGATCGTGTTTCTCTTGATCTTGAGAGATCTTGCAGCGATATCCATGAGGTGGTCAAGTCTGTTGTAAAAGTCTTTCTCATCTGCTGCGAGATAAGCGATTCTCGGGATGTTGATAGTAACAACGCCGACAGAACCTGTGGATTCGCCTGAACCGAAGAAACCACCGGACTTCTTACGGAGTTCACGAAGGTCGAGTCTTAAGCGGCAGCACATTGAACGTACATCGGAAGGCTCCATGTCGGAGTTGATGTAGTTGGAGAAGTAAGGGATACCGTACTTTGCAGCCATCTCGAAGAGGAGCTTGTTGTTCTCTGTCTCTGACCAGTCGAAGTCTCTTGTGATGGAGTATGTAGGGATAGGATACTGGAAGCCACGGCCGTTAGCGTCGCCTTCGATCATGATCTCGATGAAAGCCTTGTTGACCATGTCCATCTCGGCCTTACAATCCTTGTACTTGAAGTCCATCTCCTTGCCGCCGACGATACAGTTCTGCTCAGCCAAGTCGTTCGGTACTGTCCAGTCGAGAGTGATGTTTGTGAACGGGCTCTGTGTACCCCATCTTGAAGGTGTGTTAACGCCATAGATGAAGGACTGGATGTCCTGCTTAACCTGCTTGTAGTTGAGGTTATCAACCTTTACGAAAGGAGCAAGGTATGTATCGAAAGAGGAGAAAGCCTGAGCGCCTGCCCACTCGTTCTGCATGATGCCGAGGAAGTTAACCATCTGGTTGCAAAGTGTGGAGAGGTGCTTTGCAGGAGCAGATGTGATCTTGCCTACGATGCCGCCCAAACCTTCCTGGATGAGCTGCTTTAATGACCATCCTGCGCAGTAACCTGTGAGCATGGAGAGGTCGTGAATGTGGATATCAGCGTTTCTGTGAGCGTCTGCGATCTCTTTGTCGTAGATCTCAGAAAGCCAGTAGTTAGCTGTGATAGCGCCGGAGTTAGAGAGGATGAGGCCGCCTACGGAATATGTAACAGTTGAGTTCTCTTTTACACGCCAGTCTTCAACCTTGACGTAGCTGTCTACAAGATTCTTGTAGTTCAAGAGAGCTGAATTCATGTTACGGATCTTTTCGCGCTGGTTACGATAGAGGATGTAAGCCTTAGCTACGTCCTCATAACCCATTCTCTGGAGTGTAGCTTCTACGCTGTCCTGGATGGATTCGACATCTACTCTGCCGTTCTCTGCCTTCTTCTCGGCATCTGATACAGCATTCAATGCCAACATATCGATGATCTGAGAGTTATACTCTCTCTTCTGTGCAATGAAAGCCTTTTCGATAGCTCCCGAAATCTTGCTTAAGTCGAACTCTACGACTTTGCCGTCTCTCTTGATGATTTGAAACATGGTCCTCTCCTTAACTCTCTCCGCGGATTTTTGCTTGCGGTATTATTTTCTTTGCACCTTCCAAAGCTTTTTCCAATTCTTCGCGCGGCAGCTCTGTTAACCCTTCGCCGTTTAAAAGATCTCCTGAATCTACGAAGTTCTGGAGGAAGTAATTCTCAGTTCCTTCCACCTGACCTGCGATCTTTTCGAAATCTTCGGCCTTATGCAGGGGCGATACCACAGTGGTTCTGAACTCGTGGGCGACTCCGCTGTCCTTGATCACCTTGATGCTCCTCTTGATGAGTTCCACATCGAAGTTCTTGATCCCGACAGTCTCCGCATACTTGTCAAAGGTGTTCTTAACGTCCATCGCCACATAATCGACATTGCCTTCAGAGAGGATCTTCTCCAGTCTGTCCGGAAACGTACCGTTGGTATCAAGCTTTACCTTGTAACCCATCGACTTGATCTTTGCGATAAACTCACCAATGTCAGGATGCAGAAGCGGTTCGCCGCCTGTGATAGCAACTCCGTCAAGGATCCCCTGTCTTTTCTTGAGAAAAGCGAAAAACTCGTCTTCGCTGATCCTGTACTCTTCCGGGGGATTGAAAACCAATGCCGGGTTGTGGCAGAAGGGACATCTCAAGTTGCAGCCGACGGTAAATACCGTACAAGCCACGTTCCCGGGGAAGTCCAAAAGTGTTAACTTCTGAAGTCCGCCTAAGATCATGCCCCAATACCTCGCTTCTAGATTGAAAATAGGTGCGAATGCGCCCCGGTACTCTCCGTGACGCTCTTAAAGATTACCTATATGTTGTGGTTGTGTCAATGGCAAAACCCAATATATTGTGCTTGTAATCGTACTGTAATAAACGAGCAGAAATCTGTCAAACAATAGGGTTTCAAGACTTTTTTATATTTTTTTCGATAAATTTTTTGGAAAAATGTAATATTTCTCACCGCGAAAATTGGCCGGTTTGACCACAAGACTTGGGCAGGCATAAAAAATCCCTGCAAAGTCACTGCAAGTCGGGAACTTTGCGGGGATTTTCAGTCTCAGCCTTTCTTCTTCTTCTCGATCCTGTTGAACTGGGGTCTGACTTCGACCTCTGTGACGGCCGCGCCCTCACGCATGTTGATGATCGATTTGACGCACTCGGCGGTATCTTCCGGGAGCAGGAAGCAGCCCTCTTCTTCAGACGGCGTGAAGTCGGCGTTCCTGTAGAGCTTGGTTCCGAGCGTGAGATCCGGGCAGACCGTAACGACTCTGATACCGGTCTTCCTGACCTCTTCGTAAAGACTTCTGCCGTAGCTTCGAAGACCTGCCTTCAGAGCGCCGTATGCCGCGCCGTGCGTATTGATCCTCGTTGAGGTGACTGATGCGATATTGATCACCATGCCCTTTGTGTCCTTGAGCTTAGGAAGCAATGCAGACGTGAGGATCATGGGAGCCTCTAAGTCTACCCTGCACATCTCCTTTATCTGGTCAGCCGTATTGAACTCTGCAAGGCCGTAGTAAGCCGAACCTGCAGCATTGACCAGGAGGTCGACTTTCTTTATTTCAGATATTTTCTTTAAAAGAATATCCGTATCTCGTATATCTAACGACAACCTCTTCTCGAAAAAGTCCGCATCCTCAGGAAAGATCCTGCCGATGCCGTAGACCTTATAACCTTCAGATGAGAGCATCTTTGCTATCGCAAGTCCGATGCCGGATGACGCTCCGGTGACGATCGCTGTCTTTAATTCCATGTGAAGATCTTCTCCCTTCCGATATGCTTTTCGAGAAGTCCCGAAACGTACTCCTGCATCGCCTTATCAGTATCAGGTTCGTACTGTGCGACGCCGTCCTTTATTACATAAGGATACCACGCGGTCTTTGAATCAGGATATGACTTGCGCATCTTGTTTAAGTAATCTGCCGAGATCCTGAAAGTACCGACGCTGACATCCGTGAGCTTACCGAAATCGATCGAAGAAACACACTCAGCTATCAGCTTTCCGTATGCCTTTTCCCAGTCAGGGATCTTGATTATGGGGTCGAAACAAAGGCGGACTTTTACACCCGCTTCAATTGCTTTTGAAGCAGCATTTATCCTCGCGCCGATACCCGCCGTGCCGCTCTCAAATCCTGAGACGACTTCTTCAGGCGACACGGTAAAAGCATATATTACGTTTGGCACATTCTTAAAAACAGACGGCGCTGCTTTGGTCCTTAATTCCACGAGGAGGTCATCGTGCGTAAGGCAAAGATCTGTCCAGAAATCAGCGTGTCCCGTAAGGCCGTTCATGGCGAGAAGATCAGTGTCATATGAAGCGCAGACATACATCGGCCCTTCTTTTAATTTCTCACAGACGTCTTTTCTGTAGTCTTCCAGGTTTACGAAAACGACCATGTTCGAAGACGGATACATGCCCTTGAGATAACAGTATTCGCAGTCGAAAGGACAGTTCATCATGGAACTCGCGTAGTAGAAATTCTTCTGCCCCATGGACTGGCACACCGGCGCGCCCTTAAAGATCCTGTTGCCGTCCCTTACTGCGAGGATCAGCGAGCGGTGATTTCTTTGCAAAACGCTGTTCTGCCTCTTCCTGTCGAAAACATCTTTGTAGTGACGGATCTTTATAACGCTGGCGTCCGTGAGCTTTGCGAGGATCTCATTTGTCAGAGGGAACTCAAATGCTCTTTCCTCAACGTAGATATGAGTAAATCTCATCGAGCACCTCCCTTCCGGCCTTCTTATCCTTTACGGGGAGCCTTTCTTCTTTGCGAAGCTTTTCGAGCAAGGCCATAAGCTCATCTTCTCTTCCTGCTGCAACGCAATAATGCTCGATATCTTTTAATTCATTTCGCATATACTGCGTCAGGCGCATCTCTTCGAAAACGCTTTCAGGCAGGAACTCATAACTCTTCAGCATGTCAGAACCGGCCAGCAATTCAGCGATCTTCTTTATCTCATCAACATGCGCTCTTATCAGTTCTGTCACTTCATTCTTTGAAGGGAACTTTTCACCGCTGTCGGAAACGACTTTGTAGAGTGCGAGATTTGAAGGCGGGATCACTTTCAAGACCGTATCGCATACGAGCGAGGATTCCATGTCGTAAAGCATGCCTTCTTCCACAGATGTTACGACCTCCGAAGATGTCGTAATGCTCATCTCAGGTGCGCCCGATTCGAAAAGGATGTCCGGATAAAACCTTCTGCCGGTAACATCTGAGATCACCTGATTGATTAGATAACCTTTCCCGATATCTTTTCCTGCACAGATGCCGACGTTGAGAACATAATCGTTTGGGGTCAATCCGATTTTCGAGATCGTGCTTATTGCACATCCGCCGACGCCCGTGACGACTATCTCGCCGGAAAGTCCGGTGAGTGCAGATGCTTCGCATTTCAGAGCTGTAAGTATATAAAGCAAGCGGTAAACCCCAGTTTGTTTTTTGATAATTATATTATAAAGTGTTAATATTAGTCGTCTTTAAGACAACGGAGGTTAGTTATGGACAGATTACTTACGGGCCTTCAGCCCAGCGGTTCGCTTACGATCGGAAATTATGCGGGTGGCATCTCGCAGGTCGTAAACTATCAGAAAGACTATGAGACATTGCTCTTCGTCCCTGATATGCATGCAATCACAGTACCCCAGGATCCTGAGGCTCTGCACAGGAACATCATCAACGCAATCGCAATGTATATCGCTTGCGGCGTCGATCCGGATCTTCCCAACATGCACATCTACATTCAGTCGGAGAATCTCTATCACGCAAATCTGTCCTGGATCTTCGAATGCCACACACCTCACGGCGATCTTACGAGAATGCATCAGTTCAAGGCTAAGTCAGCACTTCACGAAGCTTTCACAGAAGGCCTCGTAACATATCCTGACCTTATGGCAGCTGATATCCTTCTCTACGATCCTAAGTACGTTCCTACCGGAATCGACCAAAAGCAGCACGTTGAGCTCGCAAGAAACCTCGCTATCAGGTTCAATAACCGTTACGGCGAACTTTTCAAGATCCCTGAGCCCCTGATCCCTACGATCGGCGCCAAGATCCGTGACCTTCAGACTCCTACACAGAAGATGAGCAAGTCCACAGATAACCCGAAGGCATCTGTCTTCCTCTCTGATCCTGAGAAGACGATCAGAAAGAAGATCATGAGCGCAGTTACTGACTCAGACGGCATCATCAAGTTCGACGAGGACGAGAAGCCCGGCGTATCCAACCTTCTTACGATCTACTCAGTATTCACAGGCTGTACGATCGAAGATGCAGTTGCCAAGTTCGAAGGCGGCGGTTACGGCGACCTCAAGAAGGCAGTTGCAGACGCAGTTGTTGAAAAGGTCGTTCCTTTCCAGGAAAAGTACAACGAAGTAATTAACAGCGGCATCATCAACGATATTCTTGACGCAGGCCGCGATTATACAAACGAGATCGCAAAGGAAAAGTACGAGCTCGTAAGAAAGGCAGTCGGATTCGGCAGGATCTGAGGATTGATTTCAGAATAAATTGCATAAGCTGTTCCGGTTTCTGGGACAGCTTTTTTTGTGGCAAAACACGCGCAGTTGACGTGTTTTTACGGAGCGCACCGTATTGGTGACACGATTCTTACAGGGTGGTGCTTGATGTTTTCGAGGCCGAAGACGATACTAAACTCACATCTGCAGGTGATTTCACGAAAGGAACGGATTTGACATGGTCGAATTTGGCGAACAGTTAAGAAGAGCAAGAGAAGCAAAGGGGATGACGCAGCAGTCTCTGGCAGAACAGTTATATGTAACAAGACAATCTGTTTCCAGATGGGAGTGCGGCGACCGTTACCCTGACCTTCTTACTACCACAAAGATTGCTCAGATCCTTGAAGTGAGCCTTGACGACCTTTTATCCGGAAAAGAAATGGAAAAAGTAGTAGAAAGAAATCCTGTAGTTGAGAACAAGACTGCAAACAACATCATGATCGCGCTCTATGCAGTGGCGCTCATCGGTTTGATCGTGCCTATGCTCAATGCCATGCTGACGCGTGATATGGGTATAGACATTCTTACTTCAACCGTTGTAGTAACCCTGATCGCATTTGCTCTTAAAGTTTTTGCTTTTGGTTATGGATTGGTCAACGCTATAAAAGGTTCCCTGTCACCCAAAAGAATGGGAGCAGTCATCGGAGCATTTTTCACAGCCATGTGCATTACAAGCGCAGAAACCTTAACGAGGGTATTTCCTCGCAACATTCTCAGTGTGGAATTTAAGAACGGGGATTTTCTCAATGTCACTGCAATCTTTGTACTCCTGATGTTACCGGGAATTCTCGGTACTCTTGCAACGTTCTTCTTTTTCATGAAGAACAGCAAGCATAAGATCTGGCCTGTGTTTATCATGCTGACATCTTCCTGGCTGATACTGATGCAGGCCGTCAGCACGGGTACGATGCTTACCAGATACAACGAGTCTTATACATTGCAGAACACACTCAGCCTGATCCTCAACATTGCGGTTTATGCCCTGATCATCTATCAGACGATTACGCTTCTGAAGAAAAGGAAGCTCGCAGCACAGGCACAGGCGGCCGCATAAAGATCACCGCACAAACAACAGCATGAAAAAAGGAGATGACGACTTCATCTCCTTCTTTCTTTTCCCAAATCTACTCCCTTATCGCCAATATTGCGTTTTTTGTATGCCAAAGCCCCTATTCCGTAGGGCTTTGACCCTTTCCCTTTCTCCAATTAGATTTTAAGAAATCCCGATATATCCTGTCCATAAAAATCGTATATACCAAATTACCAAACAGGATATGTTCCCGAAATATCCGTTTTGTCTTTAGTGCACTAAAAAGTCCTCTAAGGCCGTCATGCGTGTTATCCGAGGGGTGTGCAGGGGTTCTTTTTCTCGCCTCAAATAAGGTCCTGAAGGGCTGTTTCACTTTTTGTCACCGTTTTTCCGATTTTCATTGTACAAAAAGTTGAAATGATCCCTGATTTCAACTTTTTGTCACTGATTTTCGGATTTTCGTGAAACAAAATGTGAAACAGCTTCAGCAGTCTATGTTTGGGTGAAGGAATTCAGTGCAACAAAGTGAAACATCCGGGCAGTCGACATTTGGGTGAAGTTTTTTCATTCAACATGAAGTGAAGCACCCGGGTGTGCTCGTTTTGTAGACGATTTTTCATTTTTCGTCAACAGGATGTGCAAAAACGCGTTGATTTGCACGTTTTGCAGACGATTTTCTGATTTTCGTCTTCAAAATGAGTAAACTAAAACAAGCTGCCTCATTTGAGACAGCTTGTTCTTCTTTTTGTTTTCGATCTTAAATAGGCAACTAAACGAATGTCGTATCTTGGTCGGGTTACTCATTCTTTAAGGAGCTTATATAAAATCTTATATAGTGCCACCGCTTCACTCTTATCGAGCTTCACGCATGAGCCGATCTTTTCCGGAATCTGTCTGGCCTTCTTATAAAGTGCCTTGCCTTCATCCGTGAGGGAGATGACTACTACCCTCTCATCCTCTTCGCTTCTGGTCCTCTTGATGAGTCCCTGCTTCTCCGTATTTTTGAGCATCGGAGTAACTGTTCCGGTGTCGAGCATAAGCCTTCTGCAAAGCTCTCCAACCGTGATGCCGTCCTTCTCCCAAAGCACCAGAAACATTATGTATTGCGTATACGTAATGCCCAAAGGCTTTAGATAGGGCGTGTATAAGTTTACCACTTTTCTTGACGCTGCATAGAGGGGAAAACAAAGCTGCGAATCAAGTTTCATGGATTCATCGATCTTCATGCATATCTCCTGTCAGATAAGGCTCTCAACGAAAGCTCTTACTTCCTTCATGTCTGCTGTAGGTTCGAAACGCTTAACAACATTGCCGTTTCTGTCTACCACGAACTTCGTGAAGTTCCACTTGATGTCAGGCTTGCTCGCATAATCCTTGTCGCTCTTTGCGAGCATCTTGCTCATAACGAGTGCTGTGGGACCCTTGCCGAATCCTTCGAAGCCCTTCTGCTCCTTAAGATATTTAAACAGAGGAAGTGCGTTCTCACCGTTGACATCAGACTTCTTCATCTGAGGGAACTGTGTCTTGTACTTTAGCTGGCAGAACTCGTGGATCTCTTCATCAGTGCCGGGTGTCTGTCCTGCGAACTGGTTGCAGGGAATGTCGATAACTTCGAATCCCTTGTCGTGAAGGTCTTCATACATCTGCTCGATCGGCTTATAGTGAGGCGTGAAGCCGCAGCCTGTTGCAGTATTTACGATGAGGATAACCTTACCCTCGTAATCTCTTAAAGAGATCTCCTCGCCCTTAGGTGTCGGTACTGAATAATCATATATGGACATTGTGTGTTCTCCTTTCGGTTATGTTTGATTAAATTATATTGTGTCAAATATAATTCGTATATTGAAGAACAGCACATTTATATTCAGTTTTTGTCTAATCATGAAAAAGGCACCCTCTAAGGATGCCTCTTGTATTTATGGTCAGGGTAAGCTGAAAGTGTTTGCAAAATGGACCAGATAAGCAAAACCTAAAAGTCCCAACAAAAACAGCAAACAAATGAAGCCAAAGAGAAACCACATCTTCTTTTTAAATGCGATTATCGCTACAAAGATCAGAATTCCAAGAACTATAAAACCCATACGATCTCTTATTTAAGTGTGTAACCGTCTTGTGCGTTTCCTGTCAGAGTCAGTGAGATCATGTCTCCGAACTCGACCGTGTCTTTAAATACATATTCCAGATCGTGCATTTCGCCGCTCATAGTCTCAACGTGGAAATGGCATTCGACATCAAGAGGTCCGTCCTTATCGAACTTTCCGTAAATAGATATCTCAGCTATCGACATGTCGTAGATATCGCCTTTCTTAAGCTCAGTCTTATTGGCATTCCTGACTCCGCTTGTACCGCAGTCTTCGCCGTTGACCTTATAGTCCATCGAGAGCTCATATACGTCGTCAGCGTCCAAAAGGATGTCTACATTGAACTCTTTCATTTCAGAATAGCAGCCGGACTTGGCCCATTCCTCATAGTTAAGAGGATCAATATATTCCGGTGTTAATACTTCATCTTCGATGGTCGAGATATCGCGCCAGAATGTATCAGGATCCATAAAGCCTCTAACACTCTTTTGTATAAGGTAGTTATCGAAAGGATCCTCATTCAGCGTATAAAGTCTCGAGTCCTTATTGTCATTAACATAGCCAATGCATTCCTTAAGCGAACTCTTTGACATTGACATCTTAACCACGCCGTAAGGTGCATATGTCCTGCCGTTTACGTCGATCAGCATGGAGTTCATCTGATCTGAATCGTACATCTTAAAAGACTGGGCATTGGGCTGCATTTCAGGTACCTTGGCAAAATACTCCATAATTTCAGAACAGCCGGAAAAAAGGAACGATACTGAAAGCGCTGCAGTAGCTGCCAAGATCTTTATCTTCTTTATCGGTTTAATATGTGTCATCTTTTTCTTTCCTCCCATATGTGCCGTTATCATAGCACGCTCAATTTTGTAATGCAATAAAATTTTATTGCAATTCAATATAATTTTATTCATTTTCAGAAATTGCCACATTTTCGCGCCAAAGAAAAAGGCACCCTTAAAGGATGCCTTTAAAGATCAGATTCAAACCAAAACTAATTCTCGTTCGGATATACCAGACGCCTGTCGGTATCAAACCACTCGGCCACTTTCCTGAATGCATTAACGATGAGCTTGCCGCTCTCAGTGATCGAGTAAGTGCCGTCAGGATTCTGCTTGATGGTGCCTGTCTCGACCTGCTCGTTGAAACGCTTTTCGAATGCGCCGTAATCCGTAACATACTTTGAAGTGAATACTTCGCCGACGGATTCCTGGGTGAAGGTCTGGTCGGAGTTCTCTTCCATGTAGCTCAACATGAATACCGATACAGAACGCTCAACGGTAACCGGAACGAGTACAAACAAAACTGTATTTACGCAGCAGAAAATAACGAACATCATAATGATGTCCCTGATGGTTATAAAACCCCAGAACTTTCTGATAACGCCCATGACGACAGCTGCAACGACACCTGTTATAACGATGAATGCTATTCCTCTGTACATGAGGACTTCCATATTCTTTAAAAGTCCTGTATGGAATAAGCCTACAAACATTACCGAGCAGACAATATAGATCAATATATAGATGCCGATCAATCCGAATATGTTGCCCGCGGTTCCGCCGCTCTTGCTGGTCTTAGTCATTATCCTTAACCCCGCTCTTTTGCTTAATTTCTTCTGCGACCAGAGCCTTGGCCTTTTCGATCGGATCTGCAATGTAGGCAATGCCGCTCTCGCTTATCTGGATCGCCGTTCCGCAGAACTGGCAAAATCCTGTAGAACCCTTTCTGATACGGTTGCCTGTTGAACCGCAGTTAGGGCACTCGACAGCAACGCTCGCACGTGCGATCTCGTCTTCGAGCTGTGTTCTTCTGTGTCTTGCGTTTTCTTCGATGGCCTTTTCTCTGGAAGCTTCAGCCTGGAGACGAGCTTTCTCGGATGCTGTCCTTGCGCGCTCTATCTCCTGCTGCTTAAGAATATGATCGCTTACTCTGAAGCCTATCCTAACTAAATTACCTAATCCTATCCCAAACATTTTAAGTATTCCTCCTTGGAATCCCTTTTATTCCAACGATTATTTTACCATGTTTGATAGTTCTCTTGCCAGTCTTGAGACGGGGAATCCGACGACGTTCGCATAGTCTCCGTCGATGCCTTTGACCAGGAGCGCGCCCATATCCTGAATGCCGTATCCGCCGGCCTTATCGAAAGGCGATCCCGTGTCGATATAAGCTTCGATAAGGGCCTTCTGGTAGTCGTCCAATTCGTTGAATTCAACTAGTGTTTCTTCGGTAAATACGAGCTTTTCCTGACCTGCGAAAACACACACTCCGGTCGCGACCACATGCGTGTGACCTGAAAGGAGCGATAACATGTTTACCGCCTCTTCCCTGTCTGCAGGTTTTCCGAAAATGATGTTGTCCAGAATGACCGAAGTATCGGCGCCGATCACTATAGAGTTTTCTTTCTCTTCTTCAGTTAAAGTGTCGTAAACAGCCTTTGCCTTTATCTCGGCAAGATGCTCGCTGACTCTAAGGGCCGGAACCCCGTCTTCTTCCATCTTTATCTCTGCTGCTCTTTCATCGACATCAGCTGTCAGGACTTCGAAATTATCGGTAACCAAAGACAGCAATTCGCGCCTCCTGGGAGACGCGCTTGCTAGGATTATTCTCTTGTTATTCTTGAAAGAATCCACAGTATTCATCACTGACCCGGCTTCGGCGGAGGAGCAAAGATTCCGGGCGGAACAACAGGTCCGTCAGAAGAACCGTAGCTCTCTATCTCCTTTTCGAGATCGTTGAAAAGATCATCAACCGAAGGTTCGTTTGCAAAAGCAGAAGCGCCGGATGCCTGACTTCCGAATGAAGGCTTTGCAGGTTCTTCCTTAGGCTGTCCGAAAGTGGGATTTCCGGAAGACTTGAAAGGCTTAGGATCAGAAGCTGCGCTTGCGCCGGGTGCCTTAAATGCTGAATTGATGGGTTCTGTCTTTGTAGCTGCCGAAGGTGCTGCTGCAGGACTCGGGAAGTTCACTGAAGAATTTCCTAATGTGCTTCCGCCAAATCCTGAAGATCCTGTAGAACCAGTGGGTGCGCCTGTAGGTCTTGAAACACCTGCTGAAGGTGCAGCAGAAGGTCTCGGAATTCCTGCTGAAGGAGTTGCAGACGGTCTGGGGAATCCTGAAGTTGCAGGAGCAGCCTTCTTTTCCGGTTCGGGTGCCTTGAATGCTGAATTAATAGGCTTTACAGGTTCTGTCTTAGGAGCAGCATTAGCTGCAGGTGTTGTAGGTCTTGCAAATCCGCCTGCTCTCGGGAATCCAGCGGAAGGTGCCGGCTTTTCCTTAGGTTCCGGTGCCTTGAATGCGGAATTGATGGGCTCAGTCTTTGTAGCCGGTGCAGGCTCCGCCTTAGGAGCAGATGCTGCCGGAGCTGCAGGAGTTGTAGGCCTTGCAAATCCGCCTGCTCTCGGGAAACCTGCAGAAGGTGCTGCCTTCGCCTTAGGTTCCGGTGCCTTGAATGCAGAATTGATAGGCTCAGTCTTTGTAGCCGGTGAAGGTGCTGCCTTCGGAACCTGAGAAGGAATTATCGGCTTTTCAGGCTCTGACTTGGGAGCTGCGGGCGGGATTATCGATTTTGCAGGTTCAGCCTTAACTTCGGGAGCCTTGGGAGCTTCCGGCTTGGATCCTGCCTGCGGGATGATGGACTTCGGCTTTTCAGGAGCGGGAGTCTCAACTTTCGTAAACTTTGTGGGAGCACCTCCGAATCTGAAAGTTGTCTCGCTGTTGAGCTTAGGCTCGTCTTCATCAGAAGTGAGTTTTTCATCAGGATCTTTCAGAGTCGACAGAGGGCTTATTGACTTGTTCTCTTCCTTCTCTGCTTCAGCGGCTCTTGCGGCAACCTTTGCAGCTGCAGCCTGGGCGAGTCTCGTGTGGGCAGGTCTCATGGGTGTTTCGGCACTGGTTGAAACGGCATGAGCTTTTGAAGTAACGTTCTGCTGCTGCTTAAGTCTTGCATCCATAGCATCAGCAGATGTCTTTCTTTCTGTTGTTGTCTGTGCGGCAGCTGCAGCCTGAACTCCGCCATGCTGCGCGCCTTCGATGGTGTCTTTAAGCGAATCCTTAAAGCTGATGGTTGTCTCAGGCAGGATGCCCTTGCTGTTATCTTCGAAACGTGCGTCCGGATTATCGCTGAAGAGAGTATAAGCTTCCTTCGGATTCTCCTTGTGAGTTATCTTGTAGTAGAAATCAACGAGCTTAGCGAGTGACTTGCTCATGATGAGCTTTGATGCTGTCTTTACAGGTGCATCGTTGCCGCTGATCTCGTTAACATCCTTGAAGAATTCGCTGGATGTCTTATAGTCGCCTGTTACGATATAACCTGCGCCGGGCTCGCCCTTGTCAGCCAATGTAAGCATTGCGTTAGCAACATCTCTTACGTCGACGAATGCGCGTCCGCCTTCCTTCGGAGGGATCGTTCCGTTGTTGAGATAACTGTTCAATACCTTGTTGATCTCATAGTCTTCGGAATAGCCGGGGCCGATGATGAATGTAGGCAGTACCATAACCGCATTGAGTCTGTTGAGTGATACCTTCTCCATGACATAAGCTGCTGCTTCTGCTTTGGACTTGGCATACTCACCTTCAACCTTGTTACGGTCGAAATGGATCGTGATATCTTCACCCTTGACCTCAGGATTAAGAGCATAGGCAGAGCTTAAGTAAACGAGCTTGCCGACCTTACGCTTAAGGCACATATCGACGATGTTTTCAGCGCCGATTACATTAACTCTTCTCATCGTGAGATTAGTGGAATCAGAAAGTGATACATACTCATCTGTGTGGAAAAGAACTGCAGATCTGGGATCGTCGAGATCGAAGAATTCGATCATGGAATCCTTGTCAGTGGAAATACCGTAGCAGATCTCGATGTTCGGATTGTTACGATAGATCCTGGTATCAGAGAGCTCGCTCATGAGGATTCTGACTTTTTCTCCACGCTGGAGAAGCATACTGATTACAGTTTTTCCTAATGCGCCTTCGCCGCCTGATACAAGATATTTAACCGCCATAATATTTCTCCTCGGCTAACTGTTTGCTGTTCGTTCAATGCAAGGTCTTAGATGTGCGTTCTGATTCATTATCCGAAAATATGTCAAATTGCATAAAATCGGATAATAAAAAGATAAGTATATTTTACACTCTTATTAAGGTACGTGCAAAAACTAATTTAAAATGATTGTTGACTTTTCTGTAACGCAGATATATTCTTATGTCACATTTCGGCTATGAAATGCGAACAATTGAATAACTCTAAAGGCTGTGACGAAGAAAGCCGCAGAGAATCGTTCAATACAGAGAAGTGCTATTTGCTGAGAGGCACGTGACGATATTTGCATCAAGCTATCCCTTCCGAGCCGGCATTCCGAAAAGGATCATCCCTAGTAGACAGTGCCCGTGATGCTGCGTTAATGCAAAGGAGTTGTTAGACTTCGTAAGTGGCAAACAAACGTGTTTGCAAATTGAGTGGTACCGCGGATTTATATTCGTCTCAATGTCCAAGTAGGATGTTGGGGCTTTTTTTTTGCCCCAACAAGGAACAGACAAGACAGATTGACAGAAAAGGAGAAAAAGTTATGTCAACAGCAAACAACAGCAACGTTGAGCTAAGACTCGCAGAAGTTGCCGACAGAGTTCACGGCCTGAGACTCGACATGGGTCTGACACCTGAGGAAGTAGCCTCCAAGCTTGATATTTCCACTGAGGAATATCTTAAGTTTGAAGAAGGCACCCAAGACTTCAACTTTACTTTCATTTATAAATTCGCAAACCTCGCAGGCGTCGAGATCTCCGACATCATGGAAGGTTCCTCCCCTGCACTTACAGAGTATGCAATAACAAGAAACGGCCAGGGCAGCCCTATCACAAGACGTACAGGTTATAAGTACCAGCGTCTTGCATCAAGATTCAAGAACAAGCTCTGCGAACCCTTCCGCGTCGTAGTTCCTTATTCTGAAGAGGCTTTGAATCCTCCGTATCACCTCGTTTCACATAACTATCAGGAAATGAACATCGTCGTTAAGGGTACGTTGAAGGTCATCATCGGTGATTCCTCCGAAGTGCTCCACGAAGGCGACTGCATCTACTTCGACTCCACACAGCCCCACGGCGAGTTCGCTCTGGGCGGTGAGGACTGCGTATTCTATGCGATCATCTTAAACCCTGAGGCATGGGGCAAGGGTGAGAACTACACCACACCTTACAACTCAGAAGAGATGCGTACAGACAACGTTACAAACGTTGACGCAGCTAACCTTGAAGATGCTGTTTACACACACTATCTCAACGGTATTCTCGATGAGAACGGCACATTGGTAGATGTTGACGTTAACGTTCCCGCATGCAAGAAGTTCAACTTCGCATTCGACTGCGTAGACGTCATCGCTGACAAGAACCCCAACAAGCTCGCTATGCTCTGGGTCGCAAAAGACTGCGTAACAGAGAAGAGATTCACATTCGGAGACATCAAGAAGTATTCCAACATGACAGCGAACTACTTCAAGTCTTTGGGCATCGGCAAGGGCGACAAGGTTGTCCTCGTCTTAAAGCGTCACTACCAGTTCTGGTTCGCCATGATGGGCTTGGAAAAGCTTGGCGCCGTAGCTATCCCTGCTACACACCTTCTCCGTGACCACGACTACGAGTACCGCTTCAACGCAGCTGGCGTTAAGGCTGTATTCTGCACATCAGATGACGATGCTGCCGACGAGTGCGAGAAGGCTGCAAAGGTTTGCGGCGTTGAGACACTGGTCCTCTGCAACGGTTCAAGACCCGGCTGGCACGACTTCAATGAAGAGTTCAAGAACTGCTCTGACGTATTCGAGCGTCCTGCTGACTATGCATGCGGCTACGATCCGATGGTAATGTTCTTCACATCAGGTACAACAGGCTATCCTAAGATGGCTCTGCATTCCTACATGTATGCTATCGGCCACATCACGACAGCCAAGTACTGGCAGAACGTCGATCCTAACGGACTCCACTTCTCCATCTCTGATACAGGCTGGGGTAAGGCACTCTGGGGCAAGCTCTACGGTCAGTGGCTCTGCGAAGCACCTGTCTTCACATTCGACTTCGACCGCTTCAAGGCTGAAGAGATCCTCCCCATGTTTAAGAAATACAATATCACTACATTCTGCGCACCTCCGACAATGTTCAGATTCTTCATCAAGGAAGACCTCTCCAAGTACGATCTGTCTTCCCTCAAGTATGCAGTTACTGCAGGCGAAGCTCTGAACCCTGAGGTATTCAACCGCTTCATGGCAGCAACAGGTATCCGTCTCATGGAAGGTTTCGGACAGACAGAGACAACACTTGCTATCGCAAACCTCGTCGGCGCTAAGCTCCGTATCGGTTCTATGGGTAAGCCCAACCCGCTCTACGACGTTAAGATCCTTGATCCCGACGGCAATGTATGCAAGCCCGGTGAGACAGGCGAGATCTGCATCAATACACAGAACTACCATCCGAAGGGACTCTTCCTCCAGTACTACCTCGCACCTGAACTTACAAACGAGGCATGGCACGACGGCTGGTATCACACAGGTGATACTGCATGGGCAGACGAGGACGGTTACTTCTGGTATGTCGGACGTACAGACGATGTCATTAAGTCTTCCGGCTACCGAATCGGACCCTTCGAGATCGAGAATGTCATCATGGAGCTTCCTTATGTTCTTGAGTGCGCAGTTACGGGCGTACCTGACCCTCAGGGCGTAAGAGGTATCGTTGTTAAGGCTACGATCACACTCGTTAAGGGCACTGAAAGAACAGAGGAACTCAAGAAAGAGATCCAGAACTACGTTAAGGAAAAGACAGCTCCTTATAAGTACCCCAGAGTAGTTGAATTCGTAGACGAACTTCCTAAGACATTCAACGGTAAGATCATGAGAAAGGCTATCAGATCTTCTTCTGAAGAGCAGAAGTAATCCGGACCTTTAAGAAGCTTTTAACCAGAGCGGCTCTATCACAGAGCCGCTTTTTTTCTGCCCGGGAATGACCCTCACATCAAAACGCCTGTCCCTTACAAAAGGCCATAAAAAGTCATATGCCTCTTTGGGATCTTTGAATTCAGGCATCGGAAAATCCGAAATGTCCAAGAGCATATTCTGCTCTGAATAGCGCTCCAAGAGCAGATGATGCCTCTTGTCATAGACTAAAAGATCATCGATATCACGGCGTTTAAGGACAGGTTTTCTTATTATCGGCAGGACTGAATTCCTGGGATTAATCACAGCGCAGCTCGCCTCTTCGCCAAGATAAAAATCCAGTTCCTGCAGTATCGACTGGGCCTCCCTGTACAGGTCTCTGATCGCCATTTGGATCCCGCTCATCAGTTCGCTCGAATAATCTTCGGCGATCTTCGCACCATACTTCAG
This sequence comes from Ruminococcaceae bacterium R-25, assembly GCA_003149065.1. NCBI lineage: Bacteria > Bacillati > Bacillota > Clostridia > Eubacteriales > Oscillospiraceae > Ruminococcaceae bacterium R-25. Next base: position 453,072 of record QGFZ01000002.1, on the reverse strand, counting down.
AGAACAGAAGATCATCTTATAAAGGTTGATCTCAAGAGATGCGCAATCCGTCAGAAAATAGTCTGACACCATCTGCTGGACTTCGGCACTGCTCCTTGCGGATATCGTGGAATAAAGATATTCCGCGTCCTTAAGGCTCGTTGCAACATTAACGGCAAGATCGGGCCTTGTTTCATTCCTCCTGTCAGTTATCGCGGCCGGCACTTTGCCGGACCTCAAGGCCTGAAGCACTGCACACAGGTATCCTTCGAAAGTGCCGTCATACGTATATCTCATGCCCTGGTCTGCCATGCTTTGTTCCTCCTGTTCATCTTGAAGTGCCGTCATTCTATCACCCCGAACATATGTTTGTAAATACCGAAAAACGCACCTCCGCGCATGTGTCCGATTATTGGTCCACAAAACAAAAAAGAGACTGGAATTAACCAGTCTCTTTATAGTTTCTACCTTATCGATAAGGCCTGATGATTATTTCGAAGCGCTTCTGCACAAGCGAGCATAAGCGAGCGCGGAAGCCTTGCGCTGAGAAATAACATCAAGGCTTAGGGAATCCGAGCTCCTTCAAGAAGTTGGAAGCCTTTTCCTTATCTCTCTTGCTGCCTTCGATGGAATATACTTCTATGTAAACGTTCTTGTTTACATAGATTCCGCCGTAGATCTCTGTGTCCTTGGACATATATCTGGTGCCGATCCTTGAGCCGCTCTCAACATCGCCGTTGAATGTGATGTATCCCTTTGTCTTGCTGAGGGATGAAGAGTGTGAACCTTCGAAATCCTTGTCCTTGCAGATATCTTCGAAGTCATCGTACATGTCTTCGAAATAATCCATAGCGTCCTCATCCTTCTTATATCTGATGTAGATATAAGTGTTGTCGCCGTCTTTTGCTGTGATGACATACTCAGCCTTGTTGCCGCCGACTGTAGTATTCTTGATGTGAGATGTCTCGTCCTCGTCAATGCCTACAGCACTGTCCAAAGCATCGAAAAAGATGTCTTCATCTTCAATAGCCTTGAAATTGTTGCATCCTGTAAATGAGAGCAATGTTGCACAAGCAAGTACAGAAGCTATAACAGCCCGGATTTTCTTCATAATCATACCCTCCTGAAAACACTTGAAAAGTTAAACTTATTTTAACGCTCGTAAAAAACCTTTTCAACGAAATTAGACCTACAAACTTAACCAAATATGCGGATAAAAAATCCCCGACATAAACATATGCCGGGGACTTAAAAACCTGATTATAAAGAGCTTATCAGACGAGCTTCAATCTGTGGTATGTCTTCTTGCCCTTACGGACGATAGCTTCACCGTTAGCATCGAAGTCTGATTCTTTAAGAGCATAGAACTGGTCTTCAACGACTGCATCATTGAGGTAAACGCCCTTCTGCTGGATCATACGTCTTGCTTCGCCCTTGGATTTCATGAGGCCGGCCTTAACGAGAGCGTCAGCGATCTGCATTTCAGATGCGAGCTCATCATTTGTGATCTCAGTTGTCTTCATGTCTTCAGATCTTCCTGCATTCTCGAAAAGATCCTCAGCGGTCTTTTTCGCGATCAGGGCAGCCTCTTCACCATGGATGATCTTTGTAACTTCGAAAGCGAGTCTCTTTTTTGCCTCGTTGATAGCCGAATCCTTAAGCTTTGCATACTCGTTGATCTCATCCATCTCAAGGAATGTCAAAAGCTTCATGCACTTGATTACATCAGCGTCATCGACGTTTCTCCAATACTGGTAGAAATCAAATACAGGTGTCTTCTCGGGATCGAGCCAAACTGCACCCTTAGCAGTCTTACCCATCTTCTTACCCTCGCTGTTTGTGAGGAGAGTAAATGTAAGACCGTAAACGGATTCACCCTTTTTACGGCGTACGAGCTCCATGCCTGCGAGGATGTTTGACCACTGGTCGTCACCGCCGAACTCAAGATCGCAGCCGTACTTCTCGTGGAGGTAATAGAAGTCGTAGCCCTGCATGAGCATGTAGTTGAATTCAAGGAATGAGAGTCCCTTTTCAAGTCTCTGCTTATAGCACTCAGCCGTAAGCATCTTATTTACAGAGAAATGCGCACCGACTTCTCTTAAGAACTCAATGTAATTGAGGTTTCTGAGCCAGTCAGCGTTGTTAACGATAAGAGCCTTGCCGTCAGAGAAATCAACGACCTTGCCCATCTGCTTCTTGAAGCATTCAACGTTGTGGTCGATGGTCTCGACTGTCATCATCTGGCGCATGTCGGTACGCCCGGAAGGATCGCCGATCATACCTGTACCGCCGCCCATGAGAGCGATCGGTCTGTGGCCTGCCTTCTGCATGTGGCTCATAACCATCATCTGGACGAAGTGGCCTACATGAAGTGAATCGGCTGTCGGGTCAAATCCGATGTAGAAAGATACACCGGGCTTGCTCAAAAGCTCATAGATCTCATCTCTGTGTGTAGCCTGTGAGAAGTAACCTCTCTCTTCAAGCACATCAAAAACATTTCTGTACATATATTCCTCCAACAAATTGTTATCTGTTAAACACCGAGCTTGATGTAGTCGATCGCAGCAAGTGCCGCAACTGCACCGTCAGCACAAGCGGTCGTAAGCTGTCTTACTTTCTTTACTCTTGCATCGCCTGCGGCAAAGATACCTTCGACATTTGTCTTGCAGTTCTCGCCTGCTTCGATGTAACCGCCCTGCAGTGTTACAAGATCCTTGAAATCAGCTGTCTTGGGCTCCTGGCCGATCGCAACGAAAAGTCCGTCAACGTCGATCTGCTTCTTGCTGCCATCTTCCTTGCTTACGAGTTCAACGCCTGAAAGCTTGGGGTCGCCCAAAAGGCTCTCGATAGTATAAGGCGTTACGATCTCAAGGTTCGGCAAAGCTTTTGCCGCATTGACGAGAACCTCGTCAGCTCTGAATTCGTTTCTGCGGTGTATAAGATATACCTTGTCTACGATACCTGCAAGATATATGGCATCTTCAACTGCGGTATTTCCGCCGCCGTTGACTGCAACAGTCTTGCCCTTATAGAACGCGCCGTCGCATGTGGCGCAATAGGAGATGCCCTTGCCGAGAAGTGCGTCTTCCCTGTCGATGCCAAGGTGTCGGTTTGATGCGCCGACAGCTAAGATTACTGCCTTTGCGGTATCCTTCTTGCCTGAATCGAGAGTTACTTCGAAACCTGTATCTGTTTTCGAGACAGCGGCAACACGGTCAAACTCAAGGACCGCGCCAAGGTTAATTGCCTGGTTATAAAGGTCGTTGGCAAAATCAAAACCGGAGATCTTCGCGATCGCAGGATAGTTCTCGATCTCGGGCGTGTTGACGATCTGACCGCCGTACATCTCGCCCTCGTAAAGGACCGTATCCATTCCCGCACGTCTTGCGTAAATGGCTGCCGAAAGTCCTGCCGGACCTGCTCCTACGATGATGATGTCTGCCATAGTATTAGCCTTTCTTTCCGTTAACAAGCTCATCAAACCTTGCGTGCTCGACGGGCTTCTCCTTCTGCATCGAGATGACCTTGCCCTCCCTGTTGATGAAGCAGTGCTCGCTCGTTCCCGTGCATCTTACCTGTTCGGTCTCCTTATCGAAGATCGTGTACTTGATGTCAAATCTGACACCCGTATATCTGGTGATCTCGGCCCTTATGACGACCGTATCACAATACTTAGCCATTGTCTTATATTTAGCCGTAAGACCTACGACAGGGCTTATGATGCCCATCTCTTCCATTCCTTTGTAGCCCAAGCCAAGCTCTTCGAAAAGCTGGGTCCTGGCTTCTTCGAACCACCTTATATAGTTCGAGTGATGGACTACGCCCATCTGGTCAGTCTCGTAATACTGTACGAGATGCTCGCAATCTGTAATTGCTGCCATTTTTCCTTCTTATCTCCATTCGCAATAGATTGTTTAATTGTATTTTGACTACAGAAAACTGTCAAATATTATAATAATAAAAAGAGGTGTTGCGTACGGAAAAGAGGCGGCAATCTCAGTTGCCGGAAATCCACTGGAACAGTTTTATAAGAGCATATACGACTGATAAGCAGTCAATGCTTAAGAATGTCCAGAAAAGCTTATTGGCATACTTGCCGTTTTTCACTATGAAGTAGCGGAGGATCAGCATGCCTATGGCAAGACCTATTGCCGGCACAGTTCCGACCAAAAGGTTCATCAGACGCATATCTTTATCTTCCTTTATGCAGTCGTCCTTTGCTCCTTCAAAACTTGGAATCAGCCTTTCATTATAATACACCCGGCTTATGTGGATGGCGCTGACATAAACATTATCGAAACCTTCGGAGATATACAGCCCGCATAAAGCCTGGTCGGTGGTAACAGTCACCGGCATTATCTTTCCATCTTCCCAGTAAATGAAAGATTCAGTGAAATAATAATCTGATCCATTCTGCTTGGAATCTGCTGTTCTTGGTGTTATGTCTGCACCGACCTTCATTGCGGTGCCCTTTTGAAATAAGACCGGTTCAGAATAATACGGCCCTTCCGATTCGCTGTCGCTATAGTAAACGACATCTTCGGAAAGTACGGTCTGATACTGCCAAACGGTAACCTTTTCCTGAGGTGTGATCCAAAGGTTGAATGCGCATGTGAGGACAAATACCGCCAGTAAAACCGCAATCGGAACTGCGCCTGATAAACTCTTATTCTTCATATCCTTGTACCCCCTGCACACATTATAAAGTGTGAGAAAAGAAAAAAACTACAACTTTTTCCTAACGAAAACATATATAATAACTGCCATGGATACCGAACTCTTCATCTTGATCACAGACATCATCGGCACTGTAGCTTTTGCAGTGTCAGGTGCCATGGCCGGAATCAGGAAGAAGATGGACATATTCGGAGTCAACATTTTAGCGCTCCTCACGGCTACGGGCGGCGGCATCATAAGAGACCTCGTAACGGGCTCCACCCCTCCTATGGCTTTCAAGAATCCTTTATTTGTAATCATCGCTGCGGTCACAGCCAACATCACATTCATTTTCGTGTGGTGGCAGCACAAGAAGAAGCGCGAGGTCTCTGACAAGACACGCGCGATCTACGAGAAGATCTTCTTCTGGTTCGACACGGCAGGTCTTGCGGCATTTACTGCAGACGGTGTTCATACAGGCCTTTTGGGCGAGCACGCAAACAATGCCTTCCTCGTAATCTTTTTGGGTGTCGTAACAGGTGTCGGCGGCGGAGTCTTAAGAGATGCCTTATCACTCGAGATGCCCTACATCTTCGTAAAGCACATCTACGCATGCGCCTCGATCGTCGGCGCTGCTGTTGTCTATATCATTTACTACTTCACGGGCTCAGCCGAAGCAGCAATGCTCGCCGGCTTCTTTTTCGTCTGCGTCATCAGATACTGCGCAGCCCACTACGGCTGGAACCTGCCGAAAGCGTATAAGGATTAAGTTTTTTTGCAACAACCCTCTTCCGGCCCTAAAAATCCCTGCAAAGTTCTCGACGTACGGTGACTTTGTAGTGAAAAATCGCCCAAAACCAGCCAAAATCCCCGCAAAGTTCTCGATGTACGGTGACTTTGTCGAGAAAAATCGCCTAAAACCAGCCAAAATCCCCGCAAAGTTCTCGACGCACGGTAACTTTGCAGGGAAAAATCACTGCAAACTGTCAACATCTGTCATTAAACAGTGTGAAAAAGCCGCCCACAGTGTGAGCGGCCTTAAATCTTAAATTCAGTAATCAAACCTTAGTTTGAATCTGGTACAGCCTTGATCGCAGCCAGAAGCTCATCGAATTCCTCAAATGCCGGAATATCCGGGTTATCAGCGATGATCTTCTCTGTGCTCTTAAAAAGGAAACCTGCCTTGGATGCCTTGATCATGGCAAGGTCGTTATATGAATCGCCGGAAGCGATAGTGTCAAAGCCGATGGACTGCAGAGCCTTAACCGTGGACAGCTTGGAGTTCTCGATCCTCATCTTGAAGTCCTCGATCATGCCGTCTTCACCGACAATAAGAGAGTTACAGAAAAGAGCCGGATAACCGAGCTTTGCCATCAGGGGCATAGCGAACTGTGTGAAAGTATCGCTGATGATTATTACCTGCATGTCCTTTCTAAGCTCGTCTAAGAATTCCTTTGCGCCCGGGAGCGGATCGATCTGTGCGATAACATCCTGGATCTCCTTAAGGCCCAGGCCGTGCTCTCTTAAGATGCCTAATCTCCAGTGCATGAGCTTGTCGTAATCGGGCTCATCTCTGGTGGTTCTCTTAAGTTCCGGAATGCCGCTCTTTTTCGAAAACTCGATCCAGATCTCAGGTACCAGAACGCCTTCCATATCAAGACAAACGATATTCATAAAACAAATCCCCCTTTAGATTCTTGCGTAAATAAATGAACCGGAATCGTAGCCTAAGCCGTACATTCCGAAAACCAACGTAGCTACTAAGAGTACCATGAATGCTGCCCACAAAAGGACAACGCTCTTGCTCCTCAAAAATGCGATAGCTGACTTCGGCTCCTCATCTTCGCTCGGACGGTACTTGTAAGCGTCGACTGCAAAAACCAGCAATACTCCAACGATCAGGACGATGAGCTGTGCCAGATTCATGCCCGAAGCGCAGAAGTTCGGCCAGTTTAGTGCCGCGCCGCCACGGCGGAAGATAGCCGCATACATGTCGATTGCGTCCTTAACGGAAGCTGATCTGAAGAATACGAAGCCCGTGAGCATCAGGATAAATGTTCTTACAGACTGGAAGATCCTGAAATAGAGCTTGTCAGCTCCGATCTTGGGTCTGATCTTCTTGAACAGAGGCTCAAAGATCATACCGAGCACAATGTAGATAAAGTGCAGGATGCCTGAGCCGATAACGTAATTCCAAAGGCCGCCGTGCCAGTAGCCTACTGCGAACCAGAGGATGAAAAGAGCGATATATGTAGGAACCTTTTTGCCGTTCTTCTTGCCGAACTTTGCCTTTGACCAGTCGCCGATCTTAATGAGCGGAGTGCTCTTGAGGACAGGATACATGAGGTAATCACGGAGCCATGCGCCAAGCGTGATGTGCCATCTTCTCCAGTATTCTTTGACGTTCTTTGAAAAGAACGGGCAATTGAAGTTTTCGGGAAGCTCGATGCCGAACATGTGTGATACACCGATAACGACATCCATGCATCCGGAGAAGTCCGTATAGAGCTGGATCGCGAAAAAGAATACGCCCAAAGGTACGTACCAGCCTGTAAAGGTCTGATGGTCAGCATAGATCATGTTGACGACCATTGCGGCACGTTCAGCGATAACGAGCTTTTTGAAAAAGCCGTAAGCAACTCTGACCGCACCGTCAGCGATCCTTTCAAAAGAGAACTTTACTTCCTTGACCTTTTCGATCTTTTCGGAAAGGTTTGCATAGGTATTCATAGGACCCGACATGAGCTGCGGGAAGTATGTTGAGAACAGCAATACCTTGAAGAAATTCTTGTCAGGTGCGATCTTCTCCCATCTGCAGTCCAGGATATAACCCGTTGTCTGGAGAACGTAGAAAGACATTCCGACAGGGACTGCATAAGCAAAGAAACTGTTTGCTCCGTCAACTGCGCCGAACAGGAGATTTAATCTCTCAGCGGCAAGGCCTATGACGTTATAGTATTTGACAGCGCACAAAAGTGCGATGTTGATAACTACCGTGATGACTGTTGCAGCGTTTCGAAGACCCGTCTTGTTTGAAGGGCCGGCCAGAAGTCCTCCGAGATAGCAGAGCACCGCTGAACAGACTACGAATAAAAGTGTGTAGAAACCTAAAAATGCCGCAAAAGCAAGGCTCGCTAAAAGGAGCACCCAGAAACGGAAGCTCTTAGGCAGCACATAGTACAGCAGAAGGACTGCTGCAACGAAGACCAGAAATAACGACGATACCAGCGACATTAACCGACCCTTAGCCTAAGTGAGCGATGATCCTGTCGACCATCTCGCCGACATTCTTAAGGCCTGTGGTCTCGCCCATCGTGAACTTGATACCAAAGCATCTCTCAACTGCAACGATGAGGTTGATGTGCTCCAATGAATCCCAGCCGTCAACGTCAGCTGCGACTGTGGAATCGTTTACGGTGATGTCTTCGTCATCGAAAACGTCCTGGAATACTTCATTAAGCTTTCCGTAGATCTCTTCTCTTGTCATAATTATCTCCTTTTGGCAGTTCCTTTATCAGTTGACCTTGATCGCAACATTTCCACTCTTGTGCGGGCTGTCCAGATCGAGGATCCACTCGGATGTGCCGTCTTCCATTTCTCTTATCTTATCGAAGCCCTGGAGCTCGTAAAAATCCTTGACCATTTTATTCTTTGCAGTCGGCAAATAATAGCCTTTAATTTTGGTAATATTTCTGGATTTTGCCTCGCGGATCAGCTCATCCATCATTGCATATTCCATACCGCGCTTTAAGACTCTGCAGCTCATGAGCCAGAGGTCTATATGGAAGAACTTGTCGTTTCCGTAGTCTTCCTCGTGTCCGAAAGTAACTGCTACGACGCCGTTGTCGCCGAACTTGTCCTCAAGTCTGCCGTAGAGAGTGATATAAGCAGGATCAGCAGCGATCTTCTCGATATCTGCCTGGCTGCAGCGCTTTGTCGTAAGGTTAAACTGGTTGCTCTTATTTGTGAGCTCAGCGATACGTGCCATATAAACGGGCGCGAAAGGCTTGATCTCAGCGGTCATCTCCAGTGACCTCAAGTACTCGTCGTAGTCAGTAAACTGGGCCGATGCCTTTGCACGCTCCATGTTTGCCTTATACATGCCGCTTCTCTTGATGTCTTCTTCGGAGATTCCCGTAACTTCGAAGAATCCGTTTGAGTCTAAAACGTCGATATATGTCTCAGGTGCGCCGACCTCAGGAACGGAGATTCCGGGGATCTGGTTTTCGACCAGGGCCCTCTCGACAGGGTTATCGTCAACGAAGACGAAGCTGTCGGAGCCGATATTTATCTCTTTTGCGGTATTTGCGATATTGATGTCCTTGTTGTCCCAGTTGGCTTTGATGATGATGAAGTCATCCTGCTTTAATGTCGAATCGGGTCTTGCAAGGCCTGCCAGAGCATTCTCCTCGTCGTTTTTGGATGCGACAGTAAGAAGGATTCCCAGATCCTTATGGGACTTGATGTACTGCTGGAACTCCGTAAAGAGCTCGGATTCTGCGTCCTCATGGCCTACCTTGATGTTCTCCGGACCGTCATCGCCGACGATTCCGCCCCACAAGGTGTTGTCCATATCGAGTGCAAATGCCTTCTTGTTCCTGCCGTAAACGGCTTTGATGATGTGCGATAAGTTGAATGCAAAATCAGGGATCGCAGAAACTGAGAGTGCGTACTTATATCTGTACCAGTCACCCGGATCTGCCCACTTCTTGATGCCGTAGACAGCCGAGATGTAGTTGATGTCGTTGATAAAGAAGTTCTGGTGGCTCTGGGCATACTGACAGAACCTGTCGTTCAGGCGGTTTATAAAGTTCAGCCTGCCGTGGATATTGGTAAAGTCACTGTTTCCGAGGAGTCTGTAATAAGGCTGCTCGAAGTTATTCTGGATGACCGTACACTTGAAACGGTCAGCCAACGCTCCCCAGATCTGCTCGAACCTGCCCATCGTCTCTTCGATCAGGGCGTCGATCTGCTCGGGAGAATCCGTAACCTGAGGGAATCTCGCGATGTTTCTTGTCGTTGTGTGCACGAAAACGAGATCAGGAGCAAATTCATCCAGTTCAGGATTGCCGAAAACGGCATCCTCGAAATATTTATTATATTCAGATTCGAAAAACTCGGGCTTGATGCCGTAGTTTAACAGGAACAATTCCAAGATCTGCTTGATATCGCTGGTAGTAGAACCGCCTAAGATAGCGATCTTCTTTTCGATATATGTGACCCCTTCCCTTGCCAGGAGCTCTCTTTTGATCGCCTTTTTCTTGCGCAAGATAAAGTCGGAATCATAAGGATATTCAAGCTGTTTCATCAAATGCCTCCACCAAGACCCGGAAATACCCCAGGTCATAATTCAACACTTAATAATATCATTTTTACGCCTTGAACACCTTATTTAAATAATAAGTTTGTGTAATATGCAACCTATCCCTAATTTTTTTGCGTGATATAACTAGTAGCGGTGGAATTCGGCAAGGGTAAAATACCCTTTTTTAACTTGGAGAAACTGATTTGGAAAGTCTTCGTTTTATTATTGATGTCGCCCTGATCCTGTTTGCCGCAAAGGCTTTCGGAATCCTCGCGCGTAAGCTCCACGCTCCTGAGGTCGTAGGAGAGATCATTGCAGGCCTTATCCTGGGTCCTGCTGTCATTGGACTGGTTAACCAATCTGACTTTATAAACAAAATGGCCGAGATCGGCGTCATTATGCTCATGTTCGAAGCAGGCCTTACCACAGACATGAAAAAGCTTAAGGCAACCGGTCTTAAGGCTACGGCGATCGCCTGTGCAGGCGTTTTCGTCCCGATCGTACTGGGCGCTGTCCTCTTCATGAGTTTCTACGGCTTCGGTCCCATAGGTTCCGAGCAGTTCATCAAAGGCCTTTTCATCGGCACGATCATGGCAGCCACATCTGTCAGCATCACGGTTGCTGCACTTAAAGAGCTCGGCAAGCTCAGCAGCACAGTCGGAACTACTGTCGTCAGTGCCGCCATCATCGACGATGTCATCGTAATCATCGTCCTCACATTCGTCTTAAGTGCAAAGGGCACAGGCTCTTCAGTATGGGGCACGATGCTTAAAGCGATCCTCTTCTTTGCGATCGCGATCGTTTCCGGCTTTGTTGTTTACAAGGTTTTCAAGTGGCTCGATTCCAGATATGAACACACGAGAAGAATCCCTATTGCTGCCCTGTGCTACTGCCTGTTCATGGCTTATGTCGCTGAAAGATATTTCGGCATCGCAGACATCACGGGCGCATATGTCGCAGGCGTGGTCCTGTGCAACCTCCACGATGTTAAATATGTTGAGCGTAAGGTTGACGTCAGCTCCTACATGGTCTTCGCGCCGATCTTCTTTGCAGGCATCGGACTTAAAGTTTCTTTCGAAAACTTCAATCCGACATTCCTTTTCTTCTCCATTGCTTTCGTTTTCGTGGCGCTCATATCAAAGATAATAGGCTGCGGCTCGACTGCTAAACTCTGCAGGTTCAACTGGAAAGATTCGCTGAAGATCGGTATCGGCATGATGACCCGCGGCGAGGTCGCGCTTATCACGGCCCAGAAAGGCCTTCACGCCGGGCTCATAACCTCCGACTATTTCACGGCGGTCATCCTCATGATATTGGTGAGCTCGATCCTGGCTCCGGTACTTTTAAAGATCTTATACAAAGAAAAGGCGGCTTCATGAGTATGAAGCCGTTTATGCTAATATAGGGACTATGAGTAAAGATGAAAGCAGACAGACGGCATTGGTTCCGATAGTTATCCCTTCCTATGAGCCTGATGACAGGCTTATTGCTTTGCTCAAAGACTTGGATGCCAAGAAAATGGGCCCCGTCATAATCGTAAACGACGGCTCGGATGAAAAATACGATCCCATTTTCAAAGAGGCCGAGTCCATCATCACAAAACTAGGCGGCAAGTTCATAGCCTACCGTCCCAACAGGGGCAAAGGCCGCGCTCTCAAGACCGCATTTTCCTACATCAGCGAAAATATGCCGGACGCTATTGGCTGCGTTACCGCCGATTCCGACGGTCAGCACACGCCCGAATGCATCACAAAGATAATCGACACCCTTAAGGCAAATCCCGATAACCTCATTCTCGGCGTCAGAAAGTTCGAGAAAAAGGACATCCCGTGGAAGAGCTGGTTCGGCAACACCGTAACCATCATGGTTTTCTCATACGTCGCAGGCATGAAGGTCAGCGACACCCAGTCGGGCCTTAGAGGCATTCCTTTTAAGTTCATGACCGAGCTCATAGACTGCAAGGGCGAGAGGTTCGAATACGAGATGCAGATGCTCCTGGAGTGTGCAGGAAGATATAACCTCACCGAGATCCCGATCCAGACGATCTACGATTCAAAAGAATCCCACCAGACCCATTTCAAGCCGATCAGGGACTCTGTAAGAATCTATAAGATCCTGGGCAAAAAGTTCATCAAGTTCATCTTCGCATCGCTCTCATCTTTTGTCATCGACATACTGCTGTTCCACCTTTTCGTGCTCCTGTTAAAGGACTCATTCGCGGCAGTCTATATAACGATGGCAACGGTCGCCGCCAGGATCATATCGGCCGTCTATAACTATCTCATCAATTACAAGTTCGTTTTCAAAAGCCACGCTTCGAGAGCGACTTCACTTTCCAAATATGCGCTTCTTGCAGTCATCCAGATGGCATTAAGCGCAGGCATCGTAACAGCTGTAGTCATGATCTTCCCCGGCTCTATAGAAACTGTCGTAAAGGCAATAACAGACACGATCCTGTTCCTCATCAGTTATTCTATCCAGCAGAGATTCGTCTTCAGCAGCAAGACAAAAAGCAAGAAATAAGCCAAGGAGTTCTTAATGCAAAAGATCATCGCAATCGTAATATTCTTAATCATGTATATCCTTATGGTCGTACTGCCGAAACGCCGTGCGATCGTAGCACTTTCTGCCGCCGTCTTAATGGTGGTCTTACAGATCCTGCCATTGGGAAAAGTCCTTCCCGCGATCGACTGGAATGTACTGATGATGATCTTCGGCACGATGGTAATCGTCGATTATTTCATCGAATCCAAGATGCCGAACAGGATCGCCGAAGCACTCCTCCGCATCTCCAAAAACGTCATGTGGGTAACGATATTGATGTCATTATTCTCAGGCATCATTTCCGCATTCATCGACAACGTTGCAACAGTTCTCATGGTAGCTCCTGTAGGCCTTGCGATCTGCAAAAAGCTTAAGATCAACCCTGTTCCGATGATCATCTGTATCGCGGTTTCATCGAACCTCCAGGGCGCCGCAACCCTCGTCGGCGACACGACTTCGATCATGCTCGCAGCAGCTGACCACATGAACTTCAACGACTTCTTCTACATGAACGGCAAGCCCGGCATGTTCTTCGCAGTTGAGCTCGGCGCGGTCCTCACGATTCCCATCATGATGATCATGTTCCGCAAGAACAAAGAGACCGTCAACTCAACAGAATATACCAAAGTAACCGACTACGTTCCGACTATCACAATGCTCGGCCACGTAGTCCTTCTCATCATCGCATCATTCATCCCCAACACTCATGAATGGACAAACGGCATCATCTGCATGGCATGCGGCATCTTAACCATCATCTGGGAGCTCATCAAGCAGAAGTCCGCCAAGGGAATGGTCCATTCATTAAAGGCATTGGACTACGACACGATGCTCCTCCTTACAGGCCTTTTCGTAGTCATCGCCACGATCAGGGAAGTCGGCGTCATCGATGACATCGCAGAATTCATCGCAAGCTTCGGCGGATCCAACCGCTTCGTCCTCTTCACTATCATCGTCTGGGGTTCAGTATTAATCTCCGCATTCATCGACAACATTCCTTACGTCGCTACGATGCTGCCCCTTTTGGCAGGTGTCGCTTCCGCAATGAATGTCGAACCGCACTTCCTTTATTTCGGCCTCCTGGTCGGCGCCACACTTGGCGGTAACTTAACGCCTATCGGTGCTTCCGCAAACATCGCCGGCGTCGGTATGCTCAGAAAAGAAGGCCACGAAGTCGGCTTCGGCGACTTTATGAAGATCGGCATTCCCTTCACACTCACCGCAGTAATCGCAGGTTATCTCTTCGTCTGGATCTTCTGGGCTCCGAAGTAATCCACGGATTACTCTTTCCGCACCTGAATGCACATTTTGTTGACGGAAATCAAAAAATCGTCTGCAAAACGTGCAAATTCAATCATTTTTGCACATTTTGATGACGAAAACCGGAAAAATCGTCTGCAAAACGTCACATCCGGATGTTTCACTTTTTGTTTCACGAAAATCGGAAAATCAGTGACTAAAAGTTGAAATCGGGGCTCATTTTATCTTTTTGTACAACCAAAATCGAAAAAACGGTGACAAAAAGTTAAACAACCCAAAACTGCACTGAATTTACACTGGAACAAACTAAAAGGTTGCCTCACGCGGAGACAACCTTTTCAGAATTTAACTGATTTTAACTGTCAGCCTTCAGCCGTTTCTTCGCCTTCACCGTAGAAAGCTTCGTAAGCAGCTTCAGCAAGTGTTCCGGAAGCATTTGCGATTACAGTGCTGTCCGGAGCAAGCAATCTGTAACTTCTCTCACCTAAGGATCCGATCGGCATCTGGCCGTCAATTCCAAGGAGAATGTTATAGAAGCAATCGGTCAGGACGGAATCGAAGACCTCTCTGATGAGTTCATCGCTGGCGCCTGCCGCCTTGAGTTTAGCTATCTGTTCACCGGCCATGGAATCGGTGCTGCTCAGATAGTTCTCGAGCATCGCGTCCTTCTCTTCTCTAGCTGCCTTAGCAAACAATAATGCATCCATAATTTTGCCCTCCGGCTTCGCAGATATAATATTTATTTTATCAGCTAAAAGGCTCTGCCGTAAAGTACCTCAGTTCTGGAGCAATAAAAGCGCCTCAGTTCCAGAGTGAAAAACACCCCGCACTGGCGCAATTTAACCACCTCAATTTTTGAGCGATTCTAAGTATGTATAAGCATTCTCATATGCGAGCATCGTGAAAGACGGCTTGCTTACGAGCGGATACTCAACGTCGCCGGATGAAGGTGTGTAATTCTTAGCAAGAACTATAACCGTATTATTCGCGTCTTCTTTGAAAACCTTGTTGTACTGCTCTTCAGTTATCTCAACGTCTTCTTCGTAATACTTTATGGTCGATGCCTGATCTTCGGGAGCATTGTAATCGTACAGGCAATTACGTCTGTAGGAAGCTATAAGATCCCACTGGAAATTGTAGATCTCAGTCCAGTACTTAAAGTCAGAATCTTCGCCGCCGGCATGTGTGATTATGAGCCTGTTTGATGTCGCATAGATCTGGTAAAGTCCGCCGGAACCTGCCATGTAAATGATGTCAGGAACCTCGATCTGCTTCAGGGCCTCACCTGCATTCTCGTTGTAGGAATAGATGAAAAAGCTGCTGTTCATGACAGGGCTGTCGCCTGTGGTTGCGAGGAAGTAAAGCTCCGGAATGCCGTTGCCATCGATATCGTAGATGCCTACCGGATCGATCCTGTAAGTTTCCTGAACGGCTGTTATTGCAGCCCTGTTGTCATCGAGGACCTTGAGATATGCGGCGATAGCCTTCTGATAGCTGTCAGCATACTGTGTTCCTGTAGGGAATGTCGGCTCATCAGTAGGTTCAGTATCATCAGTCGGCATTGTGGGCCACTGCTTGGACTCAAGGTTAGGCCATGTTCTTCCGAATTCCATTAATTCATCGAGCTTGGTGATCTTGGAGATCTTCCAGTCATTACCGTCCTTTGTAAACTCGATAGAACCCTCAGTTGTAATAACATTCATGCTGTCTTTGATCGCTTTGACAAGATCGTCGGCACTAAAATACTGCTCTTTATAAAGTGTCTTCCAGTCAACGATAAGGTAAGTAACGTCCACTGAAGCCTTGTCGCCTTTTACCTTGATAGCGGTGTCCTTATAATTCAATTCGATCGTTCCTGCCGTTGCCGTATAAACATCCCAGATATATTCGGCATTGGCATCGAAGGTGAAGCAATCCTTGAAATCTGAATACTCACTGTCGCTTTCATCCCAAGTCGTCATGCCAAGGATCTTTTCTTCATCCAGTTTCTGGAGCGCCTTGCCATACGACTGGATAACGTCGTCGACATTGCCCTTCTCCTGTTTGGAGCCGGAAAGATCACATCCGGCAATGCCGAGCGTGAGTACTCCTGCCAAGATCAAAGAAACTGTTTTCCTGAACATCTTCATTTATTCTTACTCCTTTATTTAGCTATCTTGATTATGTAAGAGAGCATATTTTCGTACTTCATCATATTATATTGCGGCTTCGACAGCAGGGGTGAATTCTCCTCTTCGGACTTCGCCTTAATATTGCTCGCAAGCACCATTGTTGCTTGTTCAAGGTGAACAGTAACGAGCTGGTCATAGGCTGTCTGATCTGCCTGAGCGCCGTTTGCATAATATTTGTTTACGATCCTCTCAGTAGAGGAATCGTGGCTCTGTATCATCTTGTAACTGCCGTTCTTATTGAGGTTCATGTCATAGACGATGGTCTCTGTGACAGACTCGCCCTCGCCGCTCGTGCGGGTGATGAGGAGTGCTACAGGTGACGTGAATACAGCATATTCGCCGCCTCCGCCGGACAGATACATGATGTTGGGGATCTCGATCTTTTTAACGGCGGTATCGCTGGTCTTATCGTATGTGAAAACATAGAGCGTTGCTGAATATGCCGTTGCGTCCGTGGCAGCGAAAAAGAAGAATTCGGGGATCGAATCTGAATTGATGTCATAAAGGCCGCATGTAGCGGTGTCGAAATTCTTTTCGACAGGCTGGATGACATCACGGTTGAGCTTCAAAAGTTCCTTGTAGCAGTTAACGGCCTTATTGCCGTCTTCTGTTAAAGTGATCGTGCTCTCGGTAACTTTCGAATACAACGATGCGGTAGGTTCGGTATTATCTGTATTACAGCCTGAAATGCCCAAAACCACAGCAGCAGTTAAGATCGTAGCGATCGCGCGCTTCATCATACGATTCCCCTCCATTTGTCCCTTGCGAAAAAGTGGCCGCCGGATATCTCCAACAGCCACATTTTAAACCTAATATCGTTTTCAACAAAGCCTGTTAGCCTTCAGCTTTGATTTCTGCAGTGACATCGTCATAACTTTCGAAAGGAAGCTTTATTGCATTGTTGATCGCATACTCAAGTGAATCCTTAACAGGAAGGTAATCGTAACCTACTACCAGAACGACCTTATCGACGAGCTTCTGGATGGCATTCTTATAGATCGACTCATCGCAGGAAACTGTTCCTGTTTTTGTTGCCTGGTAATATTCGTAAGTTGTGGTTTCCTTGTCCGTATTAGGATCGTAGCTATAGTGCTCATCTCTCTGATATGTATCGGAAAGTGCGAGGTGCAGGTCGTAAACATATGTAACTACATGGTGGTTAGATGATTCGCCGCTGTGAGTTGTGATTACGAGATTGCTTGCAGTTGTGTAGATAAAGAAGCTTCCGCCCTCTGCCGTATAAGCGATCTCATTGATCGTGATGACTTCGAGTACCTCACCTGCATACTCGTTATATTCATAGACATGGAGTGATGCGGAGCTGTTATCGTCATCCGGTTTATCGGCGCTTACGAAAAGAAGTTCGGGAACGCTGTCTCCGTTCAGATCGACATAATTACAGAAGCTCTTGCCGTAGATCTTTTCTGCCTTCCTGATAGCAGCTTCCTTAGTGCCGAGGAGGTAAAGATAAGCCTCGCGCGCTTCCTTATAGAGATCCGAAACCTGGCTGGAACTTTCAGAAGTTGAAGGCTCATCGCCTGTGGGCTGGGGCTCTAAGATAACATTGGGGAGCGCATATACAAAGCTGAATGCCTCGCCGAGCTTGGATATTTTTGTAAGTTTCCAGCCGTCTTTTTCCTTCTTGAAATTCAGTGTTTCCTTTACGGTGATGGTATCGTCGCAATCCTTGAGAGCCTTTAATACCTCATCGAAATCATCGTATGTCTCGGCAAAGACCGGCTTCCAGTTGACCAGCTTGTACTGGATCTTAAGAGTAGCTTCATCATCTTCTAAAGTGATCCTGCCGTCATCAGAAGAGTATGTGATCGTGGAAGCGATGTACTTGTAGTATTCGATCTCTTCCTTGGTTACCTGTGTTGAGTAAAAATCGAGATCGAGGAGCTTTGAGACTTCCTGATACTCTTCATCATCCTCATCCCAGTTTGAGAGTTCCAGAACGCCTTCTGCGTCAAAGTTGCTCAGTGCTTCAACATACTGGTCCGTTACTTTGATAACGGCATCAATGTTCTTCTTTTCGCTATTGAAGCAACCTGTAAAACCTGCAGCCATAGCCATAGCAAGTACAGCCGCAGCTGCCTTCTTTAAAAACTGCATTATTGTGCTCCCTTTCAAAAAAAGTCGGTCCCTTTTCAGGGACCGGCATATTATATATCATTTATGTTCATTTAGCTTGGCTATTATGTTAGGAAGCTCCGCATCGACCTTGTCATTGTCGAGCTGGCAGGTGCCTGCGTTGGTGTGTCCGCCGCCTCCGTATGAGAGGCAAAGCTCGCCGATGTCTGTCGTGCCGGCCTTGTTGATAATAGACTTGCCAATCATGACCGCAGTATTCTGCTTCTTGAAACCCCAGGCTACATGTACGCTGAATTCGGTCTCGGGATACATGGCGTAGATCATGAATCTGTTGCCTGTATAGATCGTCTCCAAAGGTCTTAAGTCGAGGACCGCAACCTTGCCTTCGATCTTAACGATCTCAGAAAGCTGCTTCTTGAAAAGTTCCTGCTGCTCGAAATACAAGTCCGTACGTTCCTTAACGTCAGGGAGCTCCAAAACTTCTTCAATAGAGTGGTTTGTGCAGTAATCGATGAGTTCCATCATGAGCTGGTAATTTGAGATCCTGAAATCGTGAAAACGGCCCAATCCTGTTCTCGCGTCCATAATGAAGTTCATGAGGACCCAGCCCTTTGGATCTAAGATCTCGTCGATCGTAAAGTCAGCGGAATCGCCCTTGTCGACTGCCTGCATGATCTCTTCGTTGACAGTCTTGAAAGTATCAGCGCCGCCATAATACTTATAAACGACTCTGGCAGCAGACTTTTCGCAGATACAGATGAACTTGTCGCCGAAAGCCTCTTTGTTATTTCTTACGAGTTCGCTCTCGTGATGGTCAAACGCGAGTCCTACTCTGGGATCGAAAGGAAGATTTGTCGTGATGTCATTCTCGGTAATATCGACCTTACCGTCCTGAACATCCTTAGGATGAACAAACTTTATCTCATCGATCATATCTAATTCTTTGAGAAGCATAGCGCAGACGAGACCGTCAAAATCGCTTCTGGTAATAAGTCTTTTCTTATCCATAAGGCAATCCTCCTGTATATTTCTATGCGCGAAAAACTGATTCTCACGCCCAAATTCTAAAAATTATTTTAATAGAATTTAAGGCAAAATTCAATGATTCACCCCCCTGCGATGGGCCCTGCAAACCTATAATTTACAGCATGTTTACCTTGACGGAGCAATTCGCACTCGGTATTGTAAAGGTATTACAGAATAAGGAATAAAGAAATAATGGATAGATCATTTGTACGTAAAACAGCAGCTGTGATGGCGATCGTGACTCTGCTCCCGATGTTTTCATCATGCTCGCTCTTCAAGAAAAAGGCAGTATTAACTGCAGCATCGGATTTCGTTTCCGGAATCTCTTCAGGCGCTGCTACTGACATCCTGCAAAAGACTGACGGGCTCGAAAAAGAGTACAAAAAGTCCTTCAAGGATCTTCTTGATGAGAAGAATTATTCCGACGAGGAAAAGGTCTTTAACACTCACATGCAGGCTATAGTCTCAGGCGTCATCGACGAGAAATCCGTAAAGGTCACCAAAGACACTGCAACGGTCAGCATAACTTTCACATCGGCAGATCTGGAAGCACTTCAGAAAGGCGATTACAAAGACATCAATGACCTGGCATCGGCAGTAGATAAGGCAGATACAAAAGAGACTGAGATCACCGTGGAACTCAAGGAGATCGACAAGGACTGGTATGTCACCAATTTCGATGACCAGGAATTCAAAGACCTCTTCTCCTTCTACGGCAACATGCCCATTATCGGAAGAGGCACACTGATCGACACAGCAACAAAGCTCGCAAAGGCAATCGTAGAAGACGAGTCCGGCGTCGCGATCGTTCTTGCAGGTTCTTCTGCAGACGATAAGACAATAGCGGCCGTAAAAGATGCTTTCGACGTCGACGGCAAACCCACCGATGAACAGAAGGCATTCCAAACTGCCGTAAGAAGCCTGATGCTCTACGATGTCGACACTTCGACCGTAGAGATCGAAGGCAATAAAGGCAAAGTCCAGATCAGAATAAGCAGACCGATTTTCGAGGTCCTCGCAGGCAAGTCATTTAAGTCGATCCCTGAGATCGAACAGGCTGTCAAAAACTGTGAGATCATCACTTATTACTACGATTGCAAACTTGAAAGAGACGGCTCGGAGTGGCACATCACCAATCTCGATTCCGAAGCTTTCGCAGGACTTCTCACATATAAGAAGTTCAATATCAGTCTCAAATCCGTTGACGGCACCTACAAGGCCACAAAGGATATCACCGACCAGTTCATCAAATATATCTCCAAAGAATACAGCGTCAACATTCCGTCCGGCTGCGAAGGCAAGATCAACATCAAATCCACAATGGTCCTTCAGAACGGCAAGTTTGAGGTCAAGATCGACCGTGACGCCTTCGTTTCCGACATCAAGTCCTTCGTCGAAAAGAATATCGACAGGATCATCCAGAACACCTTAGGCACGACCTCTGCAGTCGGTCTTGATGCCATGGCAAAGATCGCCGGCTACAAGGATTATGCCGACATGAAGCAGCAGATCTTAAACCAGGTTACGACGAACGTTGAAACGATCAACGTATCAGGACTCGAGAGCTCAGGCACCTACACAGTCGATGGCAGCAGCATCACGTTCAAGTCTTCATCAGACACGACAACCGGCACGATCGACAACTTCGGTTCGATAACAGTCGAAGCAAAGATCACCGATCCTGATGCCAGGAAACTCCTCGAAGCAGAAAAGATCCTGATGACATATAAGAAGGCGGCATAGGATTTGAATGCCGGACTTAGTAACTATGAAAAGATTTGCAGCAGTTTTAATTTGTTTGGCTTTGTGCGGAAGCTTTCTTACAGGGTGCGGTCCTGAATCCACATCACAAACGACCGCGGAGACGGTCGTGGAGTCATTCTCCGGTCATGCTGACGTTGAAGGGGATGTTCCAGGCGTAAGGCTGCAGATCAGATCAGGCATCCTTTATGTCATTGTTTATGGTGGAACATATAAGACAACGATCGAAGCAGATGAAATATCTGTGATCAGGCCTGAAGACGGAAATGGAACAGTCAGTACGGCGATTATATATAAGGATCATCAAAAGGTCCTTAGTTTTTCGCGTTCATATTTTGAGGAAAGCTATATGACCAAAAAGGAGATCGAGGAAAGATTCGGTCCTGTCAAAATAGTCGTGACACCCTGATCCACCGGATATTCTGCTAAAGGCAAAATCATTGTCTCGCACGCTTCGTTCCTCGCGTACTCGACGGAGTCACGTCTCCAAGAAAATCGAAAGGGACCTCCGAACTGTTGAGGTTCCTTTATTTATCTGATGCAACAAACCCTGCCCTTTATCTGTATCTATAATAAGAATACTTATGAAAGGTATGCCAGGTTAAATAAACATGAAAAGATTTGCAGCAGTTTTAATTTGTTTGGTTTTGTGCGCAGGCTTTCTTACAGGGTGCGGTCCTCTATCCACATCTCAGACGGTCAGAGAATCATTCTCCGGTCCTGCTGACGTTGAAGAGTATGTTGCAGCCGTAAAGCTGGAGATCAGATCCGGCATCCTTTATGTCATTGTTTATGACGGAACAATATATAAGACAACGATCGAAGCAGATGAAATATCCGTATTAAGACCAGAACCAGGACGCGGAACAGTCAGTTGGGCAACTATATATAAGGATCATCAAGAGATCGCACATTTTTCGCGCTCATATGTTGAAGAAACCAATATGACCAAAGATGAGATCGAGGAAAGATTCGGCCCTGTCAAAATAGTCGTGACACCCTGATCCACCGGATATTCTGCTAAAGGCAAAATAATAGGCTGCAGTAAGGGCAGCCTTTTAGTGAATGACTGAAATGGTGACTGATTTTGAATTTTGAGTCACTGTTTGAGTCATTTTCACCACAAAATGCCCATTTTGACGATTTTATTGACAGTTTGAGCTGTTTTCGTACAGTTTTTTGTCAATCAGGGTTTCAAACACTTCCGCGCCCGAAGCACCAACCCCAAATAAAACCCCCGAAGTTTGTCCAACTTCAGGGGTTCATTTCACAATGAGGCAGGCAGCCTTCATTTTTACATTATTTAAAACTATTACTTCTTGATAAGAAGTGACTCGCCTGTCATTTCTGCAGGCTGAGGAAGTCCCATGATCTCCAAAAGTGTAGGAGCGATGTCGCAGAGGCGGCCGCCCTCACGGAGAGTGTACTCGGGATCATAGTTGTAGAGGATGAACGGAACGGGATTTGTTGTGTGTGCAGTATGAGGCTGCATTGTCTCGAGGTTCATCATCTGCTCGGCATTGCCGTGGTCAGCGCAGATGAAGAGAACGCCGTTCATCTTCTTAACTGCTTCAACAGCGCCGCCTACGCAGGCGTCAACTCTCTCTACTGCTTCGATAGCTGCTTCGAGAACGCCGGTGTGGCCGACCATGTCAGGGTTAGCGAAGTTGATGATAACTACATCGTACTTGTCTGAGCAGATTGCTGCGTCGAGCTTCTCGGAAACTTCGGGAGCGCTCATCTCAGGCTTAAGGTCATAAGTAGCAACTGCAGGAGAAGGAACGAGTGTACGGTCCTCATCCTTGTTGGGTTCTTCGATACCGCCGTTGAAGAAGAATGTAACGTGTGCATACTTCTCTGTCTCAGCGATTCTGAGCTGCTTCAAGCCGTTTGCTGCGAGGTATTCACCAAGAGTGTTCTTGATCTCTTCCTTCTTGAAAGCAACGAACTTGTTGGGAATGAGCTCGTCGTAATCCTTGAAGCATACATATGTGAGAGGCATGAAGCCGTTAGCTCTCTTTAAGTACTTGATGCACTTTGTGTCAGAAGCGTCACCTGCTTGAGCTGCGATATCCTCGTCGGAGTAGCAGAAAGCCTTTGTGATCTCTCTTGCACGGTCAGGACGGAAGTTGAAGAAGATAACGGAGTCGTTAGGCTTAACGACAGAAACAGGCTTGCCCTCTGCATCTACGATAACTGTAGGAAGAACGAACTCGTCTGTTACGCCGTTGTCGTAAGACTTCTGCATTGCTGCAACAGGGTCTGTATCCTTAACGCCCTCACCGAGAACGAGTGAATCGTAAGCTGTCTGGATTCTGTCCCAGTTGTTGTCTCTGTCCATTGCATAGTAACGTCCGGACATGGAAGCAACCTTACCAACGCCGATCTCAGCCATCTTGTCTACCAATGCCTGGAGATAATCCTTGCCGGATGCCGGAGGAGTGTCACGGCCGTCGAAGAAAGGATGAACGTAAACTCTGTCGAAGTTCTCCTTCTTGCAGAGCTCTAAAATTGCATAGAGGTGTGTGTTGTGTGAGTGAACGCCGCCGTCAGAGAGGAGACCCCAAACGTGGAGGTCGGAATTCTTCTCTTTGCAGTTGTTGATCGCACGGAGGAGGTCTTCATTCTTAAAGAAAACACCATCCTCAATATACTTTGTGATGAGTGTGAGGTCCTGATAGATGATTCTGCCGGAACCGATATTCATGTGGCCAACCTCAGAGTTGCCCATCTGTCCGTCAGGAAGTCCTACTGCGAGGCCGGATGCAAAACCCTTAACATAAGGGCACTCAGCCATAAGCTTGTCGATTACGGGAGTCTTTGCCATTGCGATGGCATTGTATTCCTTGGTGTCGGAAAGTCCGAAACCGTCAAGAACCATAAGTACTACAGGTCTGCGCTTCATATTATTCTCCTTTGTATTTAAGTTAACTTACATCAATGTCCGGCCGTAAAACGGTTGAGGCCTTCATCGTATGAATATCCCGCATTAGCCAGCGTGCTGACAATGTCTTCTTCGTTCACGCCCAGGGAACTGCAGAGCTCAGATAAGCTCGCGTAATTGTCTCTAAGCTGCGTATTTACATAGCTCAAAAGCATGAACGGATCTTTGGGCAGGGACATCTCATATCACCTCTCATCATTTTGACCGGCGACATTATAACAGATTATTAGGGGGCGTGCTCGAAAATATATGCCCATTTATGGCTGATTCCTGACATTTCCTTTGTGTAGTTTGCCTTGGCTAACCGAAACTGCGCAAATCCGGTCTTCCATTTCAAGTTGATTTTAGGTACGGGAATTAGACTTGGCAATAATGGCACAAGAATGAACAAAAAAGGAGTTCGGATAAATGGAACATCAGCGTCGTAAAAAGAAGATCAAGGACGCAGCTGACGATGAGGTCGATGACAGCATCGAGTACACATTCTGATAAAACGCAGTTTTTAAGCACATTTCAAAGGGGCTGTCTCATAACGGCCCCTTTAACATTTTTATTAACTGTCAATTAACACTTCTTTCAATTGAGTTAATACGACCTTAACATCCGCTTGCTAACCTCAAAGTATAAGTTTTTTTGAGGAGTGTGAGTATCATGAAAAAGAAAATAGCAATCCTATTAGTCCTTGCCATGACATTGGCATCACTCACTGCTTGCTCAGATTCTTCTTCAAGCAAAAAGAAATCCAGGGACAAGTCCAAAAAGACCAAGGTCGAAAGAGATATCGATGATACTGACGATACTGACGATACTGACGATACAGAACCCACAACGGAAGCAACGACTACAACTACAGCAGAACCTGAAGTTAATATCGTTCCTACCGATAATGCAAATATCACGTGGAAAGATGTAAGTTCTCCCGAAGGCTACATAAAAATGAAGATACCCGAAGGGTGGACCGCAACGTTCAATAATATTGACACCATTGGTTATGAGATCAAGGTTCAGGACCCTTCACAGCAAAAGAGCTTCTACTTCTGCACATCTGTCGTGAGCTACCCTTCCTGGGATAATTTCCAGTATTGGAGAAAAGCCGGCAAGCAGTACGGATTGAGCCTTGGCGACACAGCTTACATCTCACCTAAATCCACCGCGCAGTCCCTTTTCGAGAACTCCAAGAATTTCTTCGGCTACGATACATTTACTATTTTGGATAACTTAGGCGAAAACGGATACGGCGGCGATATCCTCAAGGCAAAAGCAGTTTACGGCGACAAGGAATACGAAGGCATCTTCACATCTTCCCTGGTCGACATCAAACTCTACTACGATCAGATGGACTGGGATCTGGCATCCGGCACGACTGTAATGCTCCTGCCGCAGGAAGACTTCACCGACTGGATCGGCGTAATGCTCCAAATTTTCGCGAGCCTTGAATTCACACAAGATTACTATCAGGCTAGAAACAGAGCCTGGCAGCAGGTCTACGGCAACTCCCAGGCGATCATGTACTACGCAGACCAGATAAGCGCGATCATCATGGACAGCTGGGAAAGAAGCAACCGCTCAAGTGATATCACGACCCAGGCATACTGCGATGCAGTTCTCGGCAGAGACCGCGTCTACGACACCACCACCGGCAACGTCTATTACACACCTGTAGGCTGGATGGACAACTACACCGGCACCCGCTTCCAAACACTCTCAACGGGCTCGGATTACTATCTCAAACCCGTCACAGGAAAAGTCACTTAACTTTTCATAGATACTCTCCCTTTGGAAAAGGGATGTCCGCTCAGGGGCATCCCTTTTTCATTGGGTTAATTGTTATGTGCATATTTTGATTTCAGGGCTGTTGCTCATTTTGTAGACGAAAATCGTGATATCGTCTGCAAAACGTGCAAATCCAAGCGTTTTTGCTCATTCTGCAGACGGAAATCGGAAAATCGTCTACAAAACGAGCAACCCAGGGTTTTCACGTCATGTTGCACGAACACCCTTCACCCAACCATCAACTGCTGAAGTTGTTTCACATTTTGTTGCACGAAAACCCGAAAATCAGTGACAAAAAGTTGAAATCAGGGCTCAGTTCAACTTTTTGTACAACGAAAACAGGAAAGACGGTGACAAAAAGTGAAACAGTTAAATCGTCTTACTTCGTCAGCTCCCAGAAAGCTACCGCGCTCGCAGCGGCAACGTTTAATGAATCCACTCCGTGATACATCGGTATCATGACGCGGTAATCACTGGCGGCAATGACTTCCTTCGGGAGGCCGGGTCCTTCAGAACCCATCAGCACTGCGAGTTTCTCATTTGCCCTTATCTCATCATTGTCGATGCTGGTCGAATCTTCGGTCAGAGCCATCGCAACGGTCTTAAATCCATACGAATGAAGAATATCCAAAAGATTAAGTCCCTCCGACTGCTCCAGCGTAGCCTTTGTCCACGGAATCTGAAAACATGTTCCCATACTGACTCTCGCAGAGCGCCTCGTCAGAGGATCTACCGATGCATGCGTAAGGAGCACGCCGTCCATTCCGAGCGCTGCAGCCGACCTGATTATCGCGCCGACGTTCGTGGGATTTACGACATCCATCAAGACCGTGATGCGCTTCTTGTCCCTGCAGAATTCTTCAACAGAAATCTCAGGTCTTCTCCTAAGCGTCATCCAGAGGCCGCGAACCAGCGTGTAGCCTGTAAGCTGCGTTACTATCTCGCGTCCTGCAATATAGATGGGCATCGATTCGAGTTTTTCCCTGCCGCAATGCTTTTCGATGCACTCGAAAACAGGCTCTGCCTCAGCTTCCAGTCTCTCTGTCTCAACGAGCATCGCCAAAGGCTCATAACCTGCTTCGATCGCGCGCATGATAACGTTCGCGGTCTCAGCGAGGAATATGCCTATCTCAGGCTCAAAATATGTCCTGAGCTGCGGCTCTGTTATCCTCGAAAACACATCCAGTTCAGGTGCGTTGATGTCTGTAATCTCTATATAATTCATGTGTTCTCACCGCCGGTAAGTTTACGGCAATACTTCTCCTCAAACTCATCAAGGACGCGCTTCAAGCCGCTGTCCAAAAGGAGTCTGCCCTTCTTCCTGATGTCTTCCGGAATGCTGCCATAATATGCTTCGGCAATGCTTCCTGCAATCGCCGCGATCGTGTCACTGTCGCCGCCGATTGAGATGGCTTTGCGGATGGCAGATTCATAATCGCTGCTCTCGAAAAAAGCCTCTATCGCAGGCGGTACTGAATAGTCTGAACGGCTGTCAAACTGATAGTCTTCGCGGATCAGATCCAAGGGATAGAATTTCATCTTGAAATCCTTTTCGAGACGTGCCTTGATATCTTCCTTGGAAGCACCTTTACGCGCAAGGAAAATGGCGATCGCAACTGCCTGCGCGCACTTTATCGCTTCTTTGTTGTGATGGGTATAATAACAGCTCTCGCTGACCTGGTGAAGGATCTCTTTCTCATCGTCGAAGGCCCAGCCGATCGCTGACACACGCATCGATGCACCGTTGCCGTAACTGTGCTGGACACTTAAATGATCTTCGGTCGCCCAGTCCCTGAACATGTTGCCGAAACCGGCACCGGGATAGCGGCTGTAGTATGCCTTGATGTGGTTTGCATAACACTTGCGCGGAGAGTTGTTTTCCATGTGCAGGATGCTCTCGGCAATTGCAACCGTGAGCACAGTGTCATCGGTAAACCTGGCCTCCCGGGGGAAAAGCTCTATTTCCTCGCTCTTCCTGTTATGCCATTCGTACCAGGAACCTATAATGTCTCCGAATACTGCACCGTACATTTTTCACCGCCGTAAAAGTAATAAACCGATTATATCACGGAGCGGCAGAACGTACGCTTTACCAGTTCTGCATGTAGGGCTCGCGTCTGCCGTCGACCGAGATGACCGTATAGTAGTAGTTCGTGCCATCATCAATTTGATAATAGGAGGGAATGGCCATCTCATCATAAGACGTTTTAAAAGTCTGCCTGGCAGTGAACTTTACATATTCACCGTCGATGCTGTCGATCTTAAGGATCCAGCGCTCCAGCATCTCCTCATTTCTGCATCTTTCCGTAAGCTTTCCCGGCTCAATCTCATATATGCGGTCGCCCTCTTTAAGGCCCTTAAACAAAAGATTGTATGACCCGCTGCCAAGGTCCTCACCTGAAATACTGTATCCGCCATAATGGACGCAGATCGTTATGGATGTCGTATTCTCTTTGCAGCCACACAAAGGAAGGACCATCGCCAATATGAGAATGAGCGCAAGAATTCTTTTCATATAAGACCTCTTATACTGTCTCGTCCGGATAGCTCCAGAAATTGCCCTTGTAGAAGTTCTCATTTCCGAGAGGCTTTGCGGTCAGCTTAAAGACAACGCAGCCGTCGGGACAGACTACGGTCTTGGAATACTTTGAATCGCCGCCGACGTTCTCCAAGTCGCCTCCGCTTCTTACAGCTTCCATCAGAGGATAGAGCATCATCATGGTCTTAGAGCAGATGCCACATCCGTCCTGATTAACAGGGCAACCGTAAGTGCAAGTGTATTTATCGCCGATCTCCTCGCCGTTCCTGCAGTAATTCTCGGTCTTGTCGCCGTGCAGAAAACCTGTTACTTCTACTGTAAATTCATATTCTTCGTCATACCACTTCTTCATGTCTTTGCCTCCTCCGGCTTCTTCCGGCCAAACACATATACTAAGCCCGTTACGGTCACCGCCAGTATCAGTATGTGCAGCACCGTGTGATACACATCGGGAACATATACACCGTCTATCTCGAGCCACTTTACGGCGCCTTCGAAATAGTGTGTCTTATTCTCATATCCGTTGCCGGTTATCGTGACCAGCTCGTGGCTCATGAATTGAGCGATGAACCATATTACCGACCATGCCAGCACTGCCCACTTACCTATCTTATCCTTTATCAGGAAAAGCACCACCGTCGACAGGTAGATCAGAAAAAATAGACCGTCATCTATATATGATCTCGTGACCAGATAACTGTCCTTAAAATATACACCTGTCATGTCTAGAAAGAACCAAATAAGAAGCAATATCTGGCAGATCAAAAACGTTTTCTTCTTCATATTCCTATTACTCACCCATGTGCTTGTAGTAGACTTCGAGCTTGGGCTTAGCTGCGACGTAGTACTTTTCGAGCCTCTTGTCGAAATGCTTGCCGAAGCTCTCCATCATGATCCTGTCAGCGTCATCGAACGAGAACTTGTCCTTATAGACACGCTTGCTGACGAGGGCATCGTAAACATCTGCGATCGCCATGATGCGCGCTTCAATAGGGATCTCTTCGCCCTTCAAGCCTTCAGGATAGCCGGAGCCGTCCCAGCGCTCGTGATGGTAGTGCGCGACGTTGACCGCAACCTTGTGGAAAGCCTCATTCTCCGTGCCTTCGAGGATCGAGTTGACTATGCGCGCGCCTTCTGATGCGTGCTTCTTCATCTCTTCGTATTCTTCAGGAGTGAACTTACCGGGCTTTCTTAAGACTGCGTCATCTACTGCGATCTTGCCAAGGTCATGCATCGGCGCTGCCTGGATCACGTTCTTGCAGAACTCTTCGGTAAAGCCGTTTCTGCCAAAAAGAACGAGGATATTTTTCTTGTCTGAAGCAGCTTCATTCTTGATCTCGTCGATCAGGATCTTAACGACATCGCTCGTACGTCTGATGTGGCCGCCCGTGGAATTGTCGCGGCTCTCAACCATGGTTGCCATGCCGAGGATCAGGCGGTTATGCATCTGAACGATGTTCTCGGTCTTCTTCGCGACTTCTTCGGAAAGCTGGTCGTTATAGTTTGCGAGAAGCTTAACGTACTTTCTTGAATCGGTATCATCGGTAATGAAGAACTGGTATCCCCTTCTGTGCTTGCCGTCGTACAGATAACGTATCGTAACAAGATAGATCTTATCGTCAACTTCGTAGTAGAAGTGGTCCTTTGTCTCATCTCTTTTGAACTCTTCGAGCCACTTATAGATCGTATTCTTAATGACCTCGTGCTTGCCCGGACGGGTATCGACATTAATGTCGTTGAAGACCGGGAAAACCTTCCTCGCGGATTCATTGGACCCCAGATAGTTATCGTCAAAGTCGAATGAGATAAATCCCGTGTCGCCCTTCTTTACGAGCGAATCAACACCGAGATCGGTAATGTCATAAAGGCACAGTCTGTGAACGATGACAAGGTATATGACCTGCGCAAAAACATAAGACAACGGCATAGCGTCAAGGCCTTCAGGCAGGAGCTTTCCGGCAAAATAACTGATGAAGGAAACCGTCATCGGGAAGGCCAGGAGCAGGATCGTCTTGTTGGAAACATCCTTCTTCTTAACGAGGCTGTATATCATCGCGGCAGCGCTGATAAGGACGAACACCGTGATGACGACATAAGTCAGCGTGTGCGCAAAACCATATGTCTTAACGAGCTTACCCATGCCCCTGTCTATCTCAAATCTGACAGACTTATAGAAATACGGCGCGTTGCCGACTGACAGTGCGAACGAATAGATTCCCATGCAGACCAGGGTCATTAGTGCGCTCTGCCATCTTCTGATGTTGATGTGGCAAAGGCTTAAGATGCTCTGCGTAATGAACAGGGTCAGGAAACAGCCGCCGATGTAAGTGATCTTAACGGCCGTCAGGGCAGCATCGAGATTTCTCGAATGAGCGAGCATGGCATAACCGAGATTTGCTATCGGTATGAACGCGAAGATAAGCGAGATGTGCACATCAAAATGCTTGTGCCAGATCGCCAGATATATGAGCGTCAGTAACACCGACAAGCCGAATAATATCTCGTAATAAGCAGTCACTTTAACCTGTTCCCTCTTCTTCTCTATATTTCAGATTCTAACACCATTGACGCCCCGCTGCTCGAACGTTTTTTCGCATGTTTACACAGTTTCAGAACTGTTAATAGTAATGTCCTCTCTCGCTGCTTTTTCTTTGTCGAAAAATTCCTGTAACGTTTTGCGGAACACGATCGCGAAAACAGTTCCGATGACAAGACCTAGCAGATGAATCACCATCGAAGGAATGCCGGTGACGCCCGCAACATTAGGTGTCACGGATATGATTACCGTCGGGATCGCTATGCTCATCAGCACATAGAAAGATACCTGCTTAAAAAGCTTTCCGTAACCGAATCTGCTTCCCAAAAGGAACAGCGCATACATTCCGACCGGCATGAACGCAAATGCCATTCCAGAAGCGCCGGCGCAGCCGTAAGTATCACCACCCCTTGTGTAGATCGCACCCATTATCAGATTGGCAATAAGGTCCGCTATGCATGTCGTGGCAAACAGGATAAGCATCTTCTTTGTGCCTGTTATCTTCTCGACCAGAATGCCGAAAGGCAGTATGAGCAAAAGATTATATCCCAGGTGTCCGATAGTTAGTTCCATCGCCGAATACTGAAAGCCTTCAGGCAACAGTTCCTGAGGAGCACCCTGCAGGAAAATGTAGGAGATCACCTGCCACGGATACTTCACAGGATACATAAACCTGAATGCCCCATATGTGGAAGGGATCAGCTGTGAGATCAGGGTGACAACAATGCAGAGCACCGTCACCGCGATGCAAAAGAACGGTATGCGTTTGCCAAAATAGATATTCCTGATCTTCATGTTGTCACCCCCCGCTGTTAGTAGTTTATTACTTTTATGTGTTCTTCAAAAATGATTTTACTGCATTTGCGAACTCTTCCGGGCGCTGTCCCTGAGGTGAATGGCCGCATCCTTCGACAAGATACATATCCTTATAAGGCGCAGACATTTCATCGTAGTAATCTTTGATAAGTCCTACCGGACAGATCCAGTCTTCAGAGCCCGAAATGAAGAGGACAGGAACTTCAAATGATGTTCCCTTATCACCGATATAAAACAAATTGAGTGTGTCGGTCAATCCTCCTATGAGTTCGTCGTATTTTGAATAGTTAAGCATCATGCTTATCTCCAGAAAGTACCAACTGAAATCATCTACACCGGCATAAGGTGATGTGATTCCTGCAAATGTTGATACATCATCAGTGACGGGCAAGGGATGATAAACATCCGTGTAAGTTCTTAACTTCATGATGTTTGCAGTGCTCGGATCTGCCAGGAACATTTCATATGCTGCTTCCATTTCTGTTGTGTCAGCACCGCTTGCTTTTGCTTTGCAGAGGGCATCTTCATAGCTGTACTTCTCACCTGCCATATCACGTTCATCTATGCATTGTCCGATACCTATATATGCAGTAACCTTATCAGCGTGTTCCCTGACATATGCAGAACCCAGCATAGAACCGTAAGAATGGCCCATAATGATGACCTTCTCCTGGCCGAATCTCTCGCATGCATAATCGACAAGAGCGTCGAGGTCTTCTATCTGCTTTTCAAAAGTCAAAGTCTTATTGTCCGGATCAGTCGCAATATTCCTGTAGTACGATCTTCCGCAGCCTCTCTCGTCCCAGCACAAGACCGTATATTCATCTGTCAGGTAATCGATGAAACAGTAATCCACAAATGTTGTCGGCGCGCCGGGTCCTCCGTGAAGCGAGATGATGACCGGATTATCAGTCTTCTTTCCCATCATGAGAACATATTCTTCCTGGTCGGTAAGTTTGATATAACAGCCTTCATTTATGCCTCCCTTGTACATAAATGCACGGCTTACTTCCCTGTAATTTCTGATCGCGATTATTCCTGCGAGAAGCCCGAAAACAAGTACCAGGACTGCAATTCCAAGCCCCTTAAAGATCTTGACCGGAAGCTTTCTTTTCTTCTTTCCGCATACTTCATTCTTGTGCGCCTGGTGAATTCCGATGTGACCGATTCCGAGGATAACAGAGCCTGCGATCATGATGATGTTTCCGCCGTAGATTCCCAAAAGGAAGAATGCGATAACAGGATAAGTCGCTAAAGCCAAAGGCATTCCGAGAAAGCTCTTATAGAAATCCTCCATGGTCTTTTCAGACTTGAAATATCTGATCCATGCGATGTCGTACACAACGAGATTAAGAAGTGCGAGGATCAAAACAGAAGTCCAGAAATTTAACCCGTGGTAATTGAAGTTGGAAAAGATCAACGCAGCAGGCGTTACGATAAACTGTCCGATGCGCTCTAACGCCAACAAAACCTTATTCTCTTTTTCCGCATACTTTTCGTAATCTTTCGGCTGGTTCTTCGTCCAGATGAAATTTGGGATGAACAGCATCAGCAGCATTATCAGGCCAACATATGAAAAACCAAACTGCATTTTTATTTCTCCAATCTGTTAAAGAAATCTCTCATCGCTTTTTCGCAAGCGTCAGGCTCATAGGAAAATACAGCGTGTCCGCAGTTAAGCTGGACAGTGGTTGCATCTGAGATCTGTGAGGCATATTCCTTTTCAAGGTCGATCCATCCGTTAAAGATAGAACCGTCGGAAACAATGAGCAGTGTCGGAACATCAGGCATCTTATAGCTCTCGACAAGGTCACGGTCCGAAATTAAATAATCTGCCTCGTGTGCATATGTTTCGTTGCAGTATCTGCTGCAGACAAGTGCCATTGCAGTCTTTTCTTCCTCGGGAGAAAACTCTTTTTCCATTCGGCTTCCAGCAAGAAGTCTTACAATGCCCATCTTCCTGAGCGTTCTCATCAGAGCATTTGATGAATTATTTTGGCTTACATTCAAATCGTCAAAAGTGTCGTATGCAGCAGGCACTGCCATGTCGAGACCGACGATAGCTTCAACTTCTTCAGGGAAGTTCTGTGCCCAGCACACTGTCTCGAGTCCTGAATAAGAATGAGGACAAAGGATAAAGGGGCCTTCAACACCTGCTGCTTCAAGCGCTTTCCTGTTCTGGGAGACCCTTGTCTCAACATCTCTAGGGCCGTCAAAACCGTCGCTGAAACCGTATCCGAATCTCTCGATGATTACTACGCGGCAGTCTTCAAAACGGTCTGCAAAATCCTTGAAACTGAAGATCGGGCCTGAGTCACCGGAACCTGCCATAAACACCAGTGTATGCTTACCTTCGCCTGATACGTATACACTCATCCTATGACCGTCAACTTCGACCTTCTGTCCATAGATCTGGTTTTCGAGAAGGTCCTTCTCGGAAGCTAAGCAGATCTTGTCGTAAACGCATGTGCCTAACAGAAATACTGCAATGACTGCGACGATTCCGAGTAATATTTTTCCAATTCTTTTCAATGCTTTTTTCATGATGTTCTCCAAAAAGAAGCAGCCGGACAAATGCGCCCGGCTGCTGTCTTATTCTATCCTTATTCTCTATTTTCAATCTTCGGGGGTAATTCTCGCGGGCTCACCCGAAAACGCTTCCAAATACTACGCTCGGGGTCATACGCTTGTTCCTCCGAGTTAATCTAAATTCTCAGGTCCAAAGCTCTCAGGTAAGAGCTCGCCCAATGTATATTCCTGATAGTCGTTTGCACTTTTAGCCAGGTATATCTTGAAATCAGGTCTGCAGAATTCTCGCATCACCTGCCGACAGACACCGCAAGGTGCGCAATACTGCAACTCGCCGTCCCTCTTGCCGCCTGCGATAGCGATGGCAGCGAAATCCCTGGAGCCACTGCTGACAGCCTTGACTATCGCGGTCCTCTCAGCGCATATGGAGGGGCCGAATGCGCTGTTCTCCACGTTGCAGCCGGTAAAGACTTTACCGTCGCTTGTAAGGAGCGCGCTGCCAACCAGGAAATTTGAATATGGAGCGTAACTTTCAGATCTCATGTCTATCGCCTTTTGGCAGAGATCGGAAATTGCATTTGCATCGATCATCTTTAGATCTCCTTTAAGATATACCGTGGCCGTTTTGTGCTTTTTCTATCCGGTTTCACAGGCGCCTTGCGCCCGGAAAGCACGCTTACTTGATCTCGATGTTACCTGCGTCGACGTCGACCTTGATCGAGCCTGCGCCTGTACCATTCTGGCTGTAGCTTCTGCCTGAAGTGTGGTTAGCAACCTGGATCGCACCAGCATCTACATGGCAGTCGATCTCGAAATCTTCAACATTGTCCAAGCCCTTGATCTCAACGTTACCGAAATCAGTTGTAACATCAACCTTTTCGAGCTTTGTGTCATCGACCTCAATATTGCCTGCGTCTGTTTCAACCTTAAGGACCTTGATGTCAGAATCGTTGATCTGGATGTTGCCTGCATCAGCATCGAGTTCAGCCTTTGCGAAAACGCAGTCCTTGATGATGATGT
Source organism: Ruminococcaceae bacterium R-25 (assembly GCA_003149065.1). NCBI lineage: Bacteria > Bacillati > Bacillota > Clostridia > Eubacteriales > Oscillospiraceae > Ruminococcaceae bacterium R-25. The sequence goes on along the minus strand of QGFZ01000002.1, from coordinate 418,119 downwards.
TGCCTGCGTTAAAGTCGCCGTAGAGGTAATCTGCTTTAACACTCTTCATGTTGATATCACCTGCGTTGATGTTCATTTCGAGATTGTCCAAAGCAACATCTGTGCCTAATGTGATCGTGAGCTTAGGTCCGTTATAGGAGCGGAGTGAGAAGCTCTGAGTGTTCTTCTGTGTTGCAACGAGCTTGCCGTTCTCGAAAGTAACGTCAGGCTTAAGTCTCTTGTCACCGGAATACTCGATACCGAGAAGACCGGAACCTTCCTTGACCTCAAAGTTAACTGAGCAAGCCTTAAGATCCAACTTGATAGAATTTACTTCACCCTGCATATTGACTGTATCTCCGTCTGTTAATTCATATGTTGTAGCAACTGTATCGATGATGTCGTCCTTAATGAATACTCCTGTAAAGAAAGGAATGAAGAATCTGACACCTGCTGAGATAACAACTACTGCGATAGCGATGATAGTGCAGATAATGATGGGAGCCTTGTTTACTTTGCGCTCAGACTTCGGTACGAATTCCTCGCTCATCTTGCCTGATTCATTGAGGGCAAGAAGTCTGTCATATCCGTTCATCTTGATATTAGAAGATGTGATAAGGAATACGCCCAAAGCAACGAATACGAACATCATAGCTGCACCGATGTTTGAGTTAACATAAGGGATCTTATCGATAATGATAGGATTGATAAAGCTCAGGATGCAAAGGCCGATACCAAAAGAAGACATGAGGCCGTATGAGTGCTTGAAGCTCTTTCTCTCATTTCTTACATATTCAGCGCCTTCAATGCTGAGTGAGCATTCCTTATTTTTAACTTCTGCAAATTCTTTTCCCTTGATTCCGGAGAAAATGAAAAGTCCTACTGCGACTGCGATGATCGCGAAAAGTCCGCCTGCACCAACGATGTCGAGATTTACCGGCAGAATGTCAGCAAGGATCGGTGATACTACGCTTAAGATGCAGAGTGCAACTCCAAGAGGTGTTAAGATCGACTGTGTGCTGATCATGCTGAGGTAATCCTTAACTCTGTCGAGTGAGAGCATCGGCTTGTCTTCTGCGGGATTCTCAGTTACTGCTTCGGAAATGCCGAGTGAATCTGCGAGCTCATCGAGGTTGCCGAATTCTGAGATTACGATACCTACTGCCTCGTTCTCGGTCTTTCCTTCTGCGATCAATTCTTCATACTTGTCTTCCATCATTTGGAGGAGCTCAGATTTGGCCCTCCTTACTTCTTCCGTGTTAGGAAGATTGCGGAACATATTGTCCAGATAATTTCTAATAGCGTTCATTTTATTTACTCCCCTCAGCCTGCAATAAACTTTTCGATAACTTCTTTTGTAAGTGTCCACTCCTCACACTTAGCGCGGTAATAATCTCTGCCTGCCGGTGTGATCCTGTAATAAGTTCTCTTCTTTCCGCCTGCGAGATCCTCATCTACGAATGATTCGATGAAACCGTTCTTCTCCATTCTCGTGAATGCCGAGTAGAGCGTCGTTTCCTTGATTATGTACTTGTCCTGGGACATGGTGCGGATCTGCTTTGAGATCTCGTATCCGTAAGACGGATCATTAAGAAGCAGGTACAGAATAATGATGTCGTTATATCCTCTAATGACATCGCTGCTGATCTCTGCCATAAATCTATCTCCTTCCGTATTTTGTTACGACTGTCGTTGCTTCGTCTGTCGTTGCTTCGACTGTCGTACTACGCCTGTCGTGGTAAATATAACACCCTGCGAAAATGATGTCAACAGGATTTTCGAAATTTATCTTTGATTTTTTTCGGGCACGACGCACTCATTCACTGTCAGAATTCAGCCGGCAGCCATGAGTTGTAATTTTCCTTGAAAAATCGAGCAAAAATTACAACTCACATAACCTTGAAGCAGAACACCAGGCAGCAAACAGTTTTTCGCCACCTGGAAAAGCTTTGCAACACTTATATCTCAAATTCTTATATACATTAGTTTTGCGCGTTGTTATATTAGAACTACACTCGTAAAAAATCCTTTAGAAAAGAGGTACCGCCATGGAACTTTATGTAGACATCAAATTCCTTAACAACTCAGGCGACGGCAACAAGGAAAAGCATTTCGGCACCATCTCCGAAGCAGCAAAGATCGCACAGCCTGGCGACACAGTCCACGTTGCGCCCGGTCTTTACAGAGAATATGTTTCGCCCGTAAACGGCGGTACCGAAGATGCGCGCATCACATACGTGAGCGATGAGCCTTTGGGTGCAACAATCTCAGGCGCAGAGCAGATCTCCAACTGGCAGCAGTACGACGGCGAAGTCTATTGCTGCAAGGTCGACAACAAGATCTTCGGCGACTATAACCCCTACACCACTTTCTGCTACGGCGACTGGTATTTCGCAGGCAAGAACAGACACGTCGGCTGCGTCTACATCAACGACAGAAGACTCTACGAAGCGGCATCAATCGATGAAGTCATCAAGGCACAGGTCTATAAGTGCTCATGGGTTCCGGAAGAATCAAAGTACAAGTGGTACGCAGAGCAGGACGGCGACTTTACCGTTATCTATGCTAACTTCGGCGGGCTTGATCCCAACTCTGAGATGGTAGAGATCAACGTAAGAAGAATGTGCTTCTTCCCTGCTGAAACAGGCAGAAACTATATCACCGTAAGAGGCTTTAAGATCTGCAAAGCTGCAACAAACTGGGCTCCTCCGGCAGCATGGCAGGAAGGCATGATCGGTCCCCACTGGTCAAAGGGCTGGATCATCGAAGACAACGAAGTTTATTTCTCCAAGTGCTCAGGCATCGGCCTTGGCAAGTATTTAGATCCCGAAAACAACCACTACTTCACATACGAGCATCTTAAGAGCCCCACACAGATGGAGCGTGACGCAGTATGCCGCGGTCAGTATCACGGCTGGCTCAAGGAAAACATCGGAAGCCACATCATCCGCCGCAACAACATCCACCACTGCGAGCAGGGCGGCATCATCGGCCGTATGGGCGCTGTTTTCTCAGTCATTGAAGACAACCACATTCACCACATCAACAACATGATGGAATTGGGCGGCGCTGAAGTTGCAGGCATCAAGCTCCACGCAGCTATCGATGTCATCATGCAGAGAAACCACATCCACCACTGCGTCATGGGCATCTGGACAGACTGGGAAGCACAGGGCACAAGAATCACCTGCAATCTCCTTCACGACAACCAGCGCCCTGATTACGCTGAACCCCTCAAGGGCGGCATGGGCAGTGAGGATATTTTCGTAGAAGTCGGACACGGCCCTACATTGATCGACAACAACATTCTCCTCTCTGACGCTACTTTACGTATCGCAACACAGGGCGTCGCAATGGTCCACAACCTCATCTGCGGTGCATTCACATCCGTAGGCGAAGGCACCGACTGGCGCTACACGCCTTACCACTTCCCGCACAGGACAGAAGTCATGGGCTTCATGACGATCCTGCACGGCGACGACAGATTCTATAACAACATCTTCTTCCAGAAGCACCCGAAGGAATCCCTGATCTCCCGCTTCGACGACGGCGTCGTCTGGGAAGAAGAACGCGTAGTCGGCACCCACGTATGGGACCACTACCCTCTCTACGAAGACTGGATCAAGCAGTTCGATCTCGAGAGCGACACACCCGACATGATGAAAATCGCGAAGGCCCACTTCGATAAACTTCCCGTCTGGATCGAAGGCAACGCATACCTTGGCGGCGCCCAGCGCTTCTGCAAGGAGAAGAACTTCCTCATGGATTCTGCAAGTGAGGTATACGTCAATGTCCGCGAAGAAGGCGACAGGGTTTATCTCGACACCAACCTCGCTGACGCGATCGGCTCCTTTACTTCTTCTCTTGTTACAACAGACGTTTTGGGTAAGGCTTTCGAACCCCAGCAGAGATTCGAAGACAAGGACGGCAACGACATCATTTTCGATACCGATTACTTCGGCGAAAAGAGAGACGCCATCATCCCCGGCCCATTCGCTTCACTCAATGTTGAAGGCAAGAACGTAGTGCTGTAATTGCTGGCAAATCGATAAAACAAGCGGCTGCCTCGTTGGAGACAGCCGTTTTTCTTTGAAACACAGATAACGGGCAGAGTAATCGTTTTCGCGTGTGCAGATATAAGCCAGTGCAAAATCAGTGCGCAAATCAGCAGTTTTACGCACAAAATTTACATTTTTAGCCCTCTAGTGTAAATCCAGTGCGCATTTCACTTATTTTACGCACTAAATTTACACCGGGAGTCTTTCAAAACAGTTAAGCCGCTATGCTTTTCTTGTAGTAATTATATTTATTTTTTCTTTACCGTCTGAGGAGCCAAATTCGGGCATTTTTCCTTGTCGGGTTTTGTCGGAAATTGTCGGAAAAGTTAACACAAAACCGACAAAGATACCCTTTACAATTCGAATATGGAACTTATAGATAAACACATCCCAAGAGAGCTGTTAGCTCTCAGAATCAACTACTGCAGACAGCTGCTTGAAGTGCTGCCTGAGATTAGAGTGCATAAATACTCTAAAGATGATGTTCAGGTCACTAAAATGGTTTTCGGAAAGCATCGCTATGATCTAAATGTTGATAAAGGTAAACGGTACTATGCTCTCTGGAAAAAGCGTGATCTCATCCAGCGCAAGCTTCGTCTTTACGAAGCGATCTGGGATGCCAATTTCAAGGGCGAACCGCTGCCGGAATGTGTGCCGCACAAGGTAAAAAGGACACTGTGTATCGATGCTACGACCAGAGTCGTAATGAACAAGGCTTACTTTGACAGCTTGAAAAACGATGCCAATACCAAAAATCCAAAACCATTAAATCATCCTTTCAATGGTATTTACTACCGCTCTGCGGCGGAGCGTGAGATTGCGATGTTCTATACGGAGTTGGGGATTCCGTTTAAATACGAACCGGAAGTAACGATCAAGGGATTGCCGGAACCTATTTATCCGGATTTTGTCATCTATATCGAAGAGCTTGATAATTGCAAGATTCATGAGCATTTTGGTATCCAGCAATCATCAAGCTACCTGAGGACTACTGCAATTAAATACCGCAACTATACAGAAGCAGGACTTGTCCCTGAGCTTGATATTTTATTCACGCATGACACCACTGATCTGCCTTTTGACATAAGGTATCTTTCTTCAAAACTGAACAACGCAGTTTACGGGACAATGATCAGTACTAAGCAGGATATGGAAAGCGTAATAGATTCCGTTTCGATATAAAATTATCGGGCAGTCGCTTATCTTGCGGGCGGCTTTGCAGATATCAAAACCTGATGCTCCGGGGAGCATTATGTCTAAGATCATGAGGTCGAAAGATTCGCTGTTGACCTTGGCCAAAGCATCATTTCCGTCTGAGGCGGTCACGATGTTCCAGAGGCCGGCGCCTTCCTCGCGAAAGAAGTCGCTCGCAGCTTCAAGCAGTTCGGGTGAATCTTCGACTATCAACAATCTAAAAGACATTGCTTCATCCTCCTTGCCAACATCATACGTTATGGGTATGTCGTCAGTATGTCACGGAACAAAATCTCGAAAAACTCGCAAGCCCTTGAAAATCAAGCCTCTTCGGATGCAGTGGCTTTGGATTTTTCCTTTACGTTCTTCTCTTTCATGTTCTTGTCTTTCATGAAGCGGTCAAGGACGCCCGAGAAGTATTTGCCGACCATCTTGTCGATCTCGAAAACCTTGATGACCTGGATGATGATGATCGCCAAAACAGGTCCGAGCAGGAATCCTGCTGCGCCCCAGATGTAGACACCTGCTGCCATTGCGATGAGCGTGATCAAGGGGTGCATCTTTAAGGACTTGCCGAGCACTGCAGGTTCAACAAAACGGCGGATTATCGACATGAGGATAAGGCCGCTGAGAAGGATGGCTGCTGAAACATACTGGCCGTTTGCGACCTGGTAGATCATCATGGGTACCATTGTTGCGCTGACGCCTAAAACAGGCAGGAAGTCGATGAGTGCGGTGATGATGGAGAGCACGATCGCATATTCGTGAAGGCCTGCGCACCAGAATACGATCAGGGATTCAACAGCTGTGATAATGAACAGTACGAGATAACCTCCGAGTACGCGGAAGACCGTGATGGAGAGTTCGTTAAAGAGCGTGAAGACCCTGTTTCTGAACTTCTTGTTTGGGGTGTTCTTTACGAAGAACTTCATGACGGTGGGACCGTCATTGATGAAGTAGAAACCGCTCAAGAGGATGCTGATTACGAAGAATACGCCGTAAGGAAGGTTTCCTACGAGCTTTCCTACTGACGAGAACGCTGTGTTGATGAAAGAAGGAACGTTCTTAATGATCGTCTGGCCCATGTTGGTGACGCTCTCTTCAAGAGATGTGATCATGTCAGCTGTCAAAAAGCCGCCGTTTTCGGTGCTCAAGCGGTCAAGGATCTGTGTGTTGACCATCTCAGCAGGCTTGATCGTTTTCGCAAGGTCTGCAAGAGTTACCAAAAGGCTGTTTGCCTGGTAGATCAGACCTATCAAAGCGAGCACGATAAGTATGAAAACAACGATGTTTAAGATTACATAGATGACTATCGATGTTTTTGTGTGGGTCGATTTTTTCTTGCCCGGCTTGATCTTCGTGGCGTCCTTATCGAAGAGCTTTGAGATGGGCTTTGCCATAAGGACTGAAGTCTTTGAGAGCAAAAATCCCAAAAGGAACGGCACCAGAATGACTACGACTATCTTGCCTACATAGCAGGCGCCTGCCAGGATCGCGATGATAAGAATGAACTTCAGCATCGACATTACCGATGCTCTGTCCCTCTCATATCTTTCCTGATCTGTGAGTGTCTTATTTTTATCTTCCATATTTATCCCCTTTATCTTGAGGTTTCCCCTCAATTAACCAAAATAATTATCCTCTTATAATCGTACACCCTTCATGAGCAAAATCCAGAATGCCATAATGATCAGCACGCCCAGTAAAAATGTGAGGTTGAAGCCCGCCAGGACGCTTTCGGCCTTTTCGCCTTCGCCCTCTTCGAGTTTCTTGCTGTCGCCGTAGATGTCGGCACTGTATGTAAAATGGAACTCGCCCAATGTCTTTCTGAAGAAAGCAAAAAGGATCACGGCAACGACGATCGCGGGAACCGCCGAGAAATAGATCGTTGTCGGAATATCGCTGTAAACTCTGATCGTTGTGAGGTCCACCTCACTGACAACGTTGTCTATAAGGATTCCTGTAATCCTCGCGCCTAAGAGCGTTAAGATCGGTCCATAGATGTTTCCTGTGTGATTTCTTACCATGCAGAGCCACCAGCCGATGATGAGGATGGCGATGATGTCCAGAAAATCGAATGAGAAAGCCGCGAAGAACAGCGGGATGAAGAAAAACGCCCATTTCCTGTTCTTTTCTGAAAATCCCTGCCATACGGCGCCCAGGAAAAAGAGCGAAAATCCGAATGCCGGGATTACCGTATCTATGAGGATCTCCAATGCAAGGAGCTGGCCTGAAACGCCTTCAACATGGTAGAAAACGGCCGGGAACACAATAGATCCCCCTGCCCTGAGCCACTGGGTCGATATAATGTTATGAAGTGATGACTTTAAAAGATAAACGGGTGCGCCCGACAAAAACGAGAGTATCAACGCGCCTATCCCTGTGTAATGCCCTGTTATGCAGACTCCGCTCTTTTCGGCGATCAGGACCGATGGCACGACAAAAGCAAACATCACGATAACAATGACTGATACAGCGCAGCCTATCAAAGATGTTGAGGAGAACTGGAAAGCGCCTGAAAACATCAGTTTCAGGAGCAGGAACGAAAATCCCATGCCAAGGGACCCGAAAAACAACGGATATCCCCAGTTATAAGGCTTAGGGACTTTGAAAGCACCCGTAATGTGGTTTATCACGGACTTAAAGACGCTCATCAGAAATATACTCCGAACAGCTTAATCGTCATGAACATCTTTTCGAAGAAGAAAGGCTCCATGACTGTGAAAACAGCACATCCCAATGCGAGGAAGGGGCCGAATGCCATATAATCCGGGTCTTCTGCAAAGTGGATCGCAGCCTTTTCGCGCTGGATCTTGAGCTTTTCTTCTCTGGGATTTTCCGCATTCGCGATCCTCTTTTTCTCGGCGCTGACTCTCTTGCACTTTCTGATAAGAAGCGGAACCGCAAAGATAACAGCAGAGAAGATCGATACATAGATAAGGACAACGAGTCCGTAGCAGCCTGTGATAAGGCCTGTTGCAAATAAAAGCCACATGTCGCCCATTCCCATGCCTTCTTTTCCGAGGAATGTGATGGACAAAAAGCCGATGAGCCAGATGACACCGCCGCCGACAAGGGAAGCGATTACTTTATTAAGCACCAACATCCACCATTTTGCGTCGGGCGAGAACCAGACAGAGCCCTCCAAAACCTCAGCTGCAATGGAAAGGACGCCGCAAAAAGCGATATAGACGGAGAACTGGTTGGGAATTATCCTGTTGAGCTTGTCGGCCATCATGACCAGCATCAGCGCAGGTATTACGAGGACGATCACCGCCAGATGCATCGGGCGGAACTCATCGATATAGCATGATTTGCAGAAATAGATCGTAACAACGTAGCAGACCGCACAGAAAACAGCAGCAATAAGGCCTTCCGGGAAAGGTCTCATTCGCTTGGACGGCCTGTAATCAGGATCTTCGGGCTTTACACCGTAATCCTGGAGCCACTTATCGGGAAACCTCCCGAATAAGTATGTAATGAGCGCGCCAGCGAGCACGCCGGCCAAAACGGCCAAAACATAATAAATTGCTATATTCATAATCAGTAGAAGTTTAATATAGTGCGCGGAAAAATACAAATGCAGAGGATGGCTCATTTTAGGGCAAAATCAGCCCGAGAATGCTTAAATATCGGCATTTCTTTACAGTAAGTTTCGCATCTGTAAATATTAAGTGAAATTTCAGTCATTTTTGTTCGTTTTCAGCGCTTCCCGTTGTCAAATAAACACGCTGAAATACTGGTTTTCGGGCCGTTTTTGTCGAAAAAATCGAACTTATTCCAAAAAATTGCTAACGCACTTCAATATTGTTAAAATCAGACGTGAATTATTATGGAGGGAAGTAGATGTCTTTACGGGTAAAAAAGGCATTGAAGACGTAAAAATGGCAACAGTTACAGCTAAAGCCCTTGAACAGATGATGCAGGCTCACGTCAGAGCTGAAACAGGCATGAGTCTCGAACAGGCTACACCCCGCGATTATTGGACAGCACTCTCGAAGAGTATCGTTGAGATCATCTCCGAGAACTGGATGGCAACAAGGCACAAGTACAACCAGGGCCGCCAGGCTCACTATTTCTCAGCTGAGTTCCTTGAAGGCCGCTCAATGCTCAACAACCTCGTAAACCTGGGAATTTACGATCAGGCAAAGGAAGCTCTCGCATCTTTCGGCCTTAATATCACCGATATTCTCGAAGAAGAAACAGACCCGGCACTCGGAAACGGCGGTTTGGGACGTCTCGCAGCATGCTTCCTCGATTCATGCGCAACACTCAACCTCCCTGTTACAGGCTACGGAATCCTCTATCGTTACGGTCTTTTCAGACAGACGATCGAAAACGGCTTCCAGAACGAGTATCCTGACTCCTGGATGGAGCACGGATATCCTTTCATCCTCCCCAGATACGACAGAAAGGTTAAGATCCACTACTCAGATATCGATGTTTGGGCTATTCCGTGCGATCTCCTTATCACAGGTTACGGCACAAAGAACGTTAACCTCCTGAGACTCTGGAAGGCTGAACCCGCTCAGGAGTTCAACTTCAATCTCTTCAACTCACAGAGATTCGATGACGCCGTTATCGAGAGAAACCGCGTCCAGGACATCTGGAGAGTTCTCTATCCGAACGACACTTCTTACGACGGAAAGGTCCTCCGTGTTAGACAGCAGTACTTCTTCGTTTCCGCTTCTTTGCAGGACATCATCTACAGATATAAGAAGTATCACGGTGACGATCTCCACGATTTCGCCAAGTACAACACGATCCAGCTCAATGACACACACCCTGTCGTAGCTATCCCTGAGCTCATGAGACTCCTCGTTGACGAGAACGGCATCGAGTGGACAGAGGCATGGGAGATCGTTAAGGCTACATTCGCTTATACTAACCACACGATCATGGCAGAGGCACTCGAAAAGTGGGATATCTCCATTTTCCGTTTCCTCTTCCCCAGAATTTTCGAGATCATCGAAGGCATCAACAACCAGTTCCGTGCACAGATGTACGAAGCAGGCCTCTATTCCGAGCTCATCGACCGCATGTCTCCTTTGGGTGACGGCAAGATCCACATGGCTTGGATGGCAATCTACGGTTCACACTCCGTAAACGGCGTTGCTGCCCTCCACACAGACATCCTGAAGAACGAGACACTCAAGGACTGGTACAACATCTATCCTGAGAAGTTCTCCAACAAGACAAACGGCGTTACTCCCCGTAGATGGCTCCGTACCTGCGATCCTGAGCTTGCTAACCTCATCACTGACCTTTTGGGCAGCGACAAGTGGGTTACAAACCTCGACCTCTTGAAGGACCTCGAAAAGTATAAGGACGACGACAAGGTAATGAAGAAGTTCATTGCCATCAAGAAGAACAACAAGAAGGCGCTTTCCGAGTACCTCGAAAAGACAAAGGGCATCAAGCTTAACCCTAACAGCTGCTTCGACGTACAGATCAAGCGTCTCCACGAATACAAGAGACAGCTCCTCAATGCCCTCTATGCTCTTAACCTTTACGACAGACTCAAGGAGAATCCGAAGCTCGACATGCCTCCGGTAACTATCCTTTTCGCTGCAAAGGCTGCTCCTGGCTACTTCAGAGCTAAGGCAATCATCAAGTTCATCAACGAGATCGCAAAGCTCATCGACTCCGATCCTGCAATGAAGAACAAGCTCAAGGTCGTCTTCGTCGAGAACTACAACGTTTCCGTCGGCGAAAAGATGTTCCCTGCAGCAGACGTTTCCGAGCAGATCTCCACAGCAGGCCTTGAGGCTTCCGGTACAGGCAACATGAAGTTCATGATGAACGGTGCCGTAACTCTCGGCACACTGGACGGCGCTAACGTTGAGATCGCTGAATGCGTTGGCGACGACAACATCTACATCTTCGGCTGCCGCTCACAGGATATGGCTGCTACAAAGGCTTACTACAACCCGAAGTGGCAGTACGAGAACATCCCCGGCCTCAAGAAGTGCCTTGACCGCTTGGTTGACGGCTCCTTCAACGACGAAGGCACAGGAATGTTCAACGACCTCTTCAACGGCCTTATCTACGGCTCCAACTGGCAGCCCGGCGATCCTTACTACGTATTGGGCGACTTCGACGACTACAGAAAGCAGCGTGACCGCCTCTACAAGGACTACCAGGACAACCTCGAGTGGGCAAGAAAGTGCTGGATCAACATCTGCAACTCCGGCAAGTTCTCCTCCGACCGTACGATCAAGGAATACGCTTCCGGCATCTGGAAGATCAAGCCGCAGAAGATCTGATTTATCGTTTTTTCGAAAACCAACAGGCCGCTCCTTCACAGGGGCGGTTTTTTAGTACCCTGAAACACCGAGTCAACTTTTCAGCTAGCAAAAATCCCAAAAATGCTAGGTAAAAAGTTGGATTTTGCGAAAATCCAACTTTTTTGCTAGCTAAATTCGGGAAAATGCTAGCTTAAAAGTTGACTACTGTCCGGCGGTGGGGCGGCCTTTTCGGTGAATGACTGAAATGGTGACTGATTTTGGAAAAAATAGTCACTGTTTGAGTCATTCGCCGGATATAGCGCTCTGCAAGTCAGTTAATCGATTGAAGTATTCTGCAAGTGTACGAAAAACTGTTCATTTTGAGGCCATTTCGTCAATAAATCCGTCAATCCGAGGCCTTATTGACGATTTTATTGACAAAATCCACTGTTTTCGTACAGTTTTTTGTCAATCAGGGGCCGCAACCCCTTCCGCACGCGCGCATTCCCGCCCAATGCTCGAAAAATCACTCCCGTCGCCGACCCCGCCCACCAAAGCACCCCTAAATTCCTCAATTTTCCTTAAAGTATTATAAATAATGACAATTCGCTGCAAATTGTTGTATAATCTTCTTTAAATCTTTTAAGGAGGAACTTAATATGCCCATTTTCCAGGATCAAAAGGGAAAGAACATTTCCAACTTTCAGAAGATGATCGATGAAAAGAAAACCACCATCCGCAAGTATTACGATGAGATCGGTCACCTCTACTATGGACAGTACAAAGATGTAAACGTTGACATGACGAAGGACATCAATGCAAGATGCGAATCCATCTCCAACCTCTACATCGAGATCGAAGACCTCAACGTTAAGATCCTCCGTGAGAGAGGACTCAAGAAGTGCGCAGTATGCGGTACGGAAAATAACCTTTCCAACGCTTTCTGTTTCAAGTGCGGTGCCAGATTTGATGACGCTGATGCAGTTCCAGCTGACGTTATCGCTCCTCCGAACGCTTCTGCTACGCCCTCTCGCCAGGAAACCAAGCCCGCTGCACCCGCACCCGTAGCTCCCGCAGTTGAAACTGTAGTTGCTGATCCCGTTATCGATGCAGCTGAGGCACAGGAAGTAACAGAAGAATCTAAGGAGGAATAAGGAGAAATATGGCAAAGATTTTCGAAGAAGAGTCAAGAACATTTTCAGAGTACCTTTTGGTACCCAATCTCACAACAGAGAAGAACACACCTGATCAGGTAGACTTGTCCGCACCTATCGCTAAGTACAAGAAGGGCCAGGAAGAGTCACGCCTCAAGATCAATATCCCTATGGTATCTGCAGTCATGCAGGCTGTTTCAGACGACGGTATGGCAATCGCGCTCGCAAGATGCGGCGGTTTGTCCTTTATCTTCCAGTCACAGTCCATCGAGTCACAGTGCGCCATGATCAGAAGAGTTAAGAAGTACAAGGCCGGAATCGTTGAGTCCGACTCCAACCTCTCTCCTGAAGACACTCTCGAAAAGGTTATCGAACTGCACGAGAGAACAGGCCACGGCACAGCAGCCGTTACAGAAGACGGTACAGCTGAAGGCAAACTCCTGGGTCTCGTTACAACACGTGATTACCGTGTTTCCAGACTCTCACTCGATACCAAGGTCAAAGAGTTCATGACTCCTATCGAAAAGCTCGTCACAGCACCTGAGGGCACATCCCTTAAGGAAGCTAACGACATCATCTGGGACAACAAGATCAACCAGCTCCCTATCGTAAATGCAGAAGGAAGACTCGTAGGTCTCGTTTTCCGTAAGGACTATGAATTCCACAAGGCTAACCCTTATGAGCTCCTCGACTCCGAGAAAAAGCTCATCGTTGGTGCCGGAATCAACACAAGAGACTATCAGGAGCGTATCCCTGCTCTTCTCGAAGCAGGCGCTGACGTTCTCTGCCTCGACTCCTCCGACGGATTCTCCGTATGGCAGGAAAGAGCACTCAAGTGGTGCAAGGATAACTATCCTGACGCCATCATCGGTGCAGGCAACGTAGTTGACGCTGAGGGCTTCAGATTCCTCGCTGACTGCGGCGCAGACTTCATCAAGATCGGTATCGGCGGCGGTTCCATCTGCATCACACGTGAGCAGAAGGGTATCGGCTGCGGCCAGGCTTCCGCTGTGCTCGCAGTAGCTAAGGCTCGTGACGAGTACTTCAAGGAGACAGGATATTACATTCCTCTCTGCTCTGACGGCGGTATCGTTCATGACTATCACATGGCATTGGCTCTCGCTATGGGCGCTGATTTCATGATGCTCGGACGTTATTTCGCAAGATTCGACGAATCCCCTACGAGAAAGCTTCTTGTAGGCGGCACATATGTTAAAGAGTATTGGGGCGAAGGCTCCAACCGTGCGCGCAACTGGCAGCGTTACGACGACGGCGGCAAGGGCGGCAAGATGGCTTTCGAAGAAGGCGTTGACTCTTACGTACCTTATGCCGGCAACCTCAAGGACGGCCTTGACGTATCCCTTGCAAAGGTTAAGGCAACAATGTGCTCATGCGGCTCCTCTTCCATCGAGGAATTCCAGCAGAAGGCACGCCTCGTAGTCGTATCCTCCACATCCATCATCGAGGGCGGCGCTCACGACGTTATCCAGAAGGAAAACGACAGAACAGCGAGATAATTTTCGAAGAATAAACGATATCCAAACAAAAGGAGACATAACATGGCTGACGAAATCATCAAGAAGCAGATTACCAAGGAAGGTTACGACGAATTACAGAACGAGCTTTCCGAGCGTAAGACCAAGAAGAGAAGCGAGATCGCTGCAAGAATCGAAGATGCTAAGGCACAGGGCGACCTTTCAGAGAACTCCGAGTACGATGAAGCGAGAGCCGAGCAGGCTGAGAACGAGACACGTATCGAAGAACTCGAAGCTATCCTCAAGGCTGTTGAAGTTGTTGACGATTCCAACCTTTCCACAGATAAGGTATCTCTCGGATCAAAGGTAACTCTCCAGAATACCGCTACAAAGCAGGAATACACATATAAGCTCGTTGGTGAGTCCGAGATCGACTTCAAGAAGAAGAGAATCTCAGAGAACTCCCCTGTAGGAAGAGCAATCTCCAACCAGAAGAAGGGTAAGACAGTTTCTGTTTCCACACCTTCCGGCATCATCAAGTACAAGATCATCAAGATTGAAAAGTAATCCTGTACACAATAATCGAAAACTATAACTAGAACAGAGAGTAACTATGGCTAAGAAATTCGTACCTCAGACAGAACCTTTAAGTGCAGAAGAGATCCAGGAACAGACAAGATTCCGTATGGAGAAGCTTAAGGCCCTCCAGGCAGAAGGCAAGGATCCTTATGAAGAGCTTACATACGACGTAACGAACCACTCCGTTGAGATCACGGGCGATTACGATTCTTTCGCAGGAAAGACAGTAAGAGTCGCAGGACGTCTTATGAGCAAGCGTGGCATGGGTAAGGTATCTTTCTGTGACCTTTACGACAGAAGGGGCAAGATCCAGATCTTCACAAAGATCGACAACCTCCCTGAGGAAGACTACAAGGCATGGCAGAACCTCGACATCGGCGACTTGGTAGGCGTTGAGGGTGAGGTTTACATGACCGAAAAGGGCGAGGTTTCCATCCTCACCAAGTCCTACAAGCTCCTTGCCAAGTGCCTCCACCCTCTCCCGAACAAGTACCAGGGATTGAAGGACACTGAGATCCGTTACCGTCAGAGATATCTGGACCTCATCGTTAATCCCCAGGTTAAGGAGACTTTCGAAAAGAGATCCAAGGTCATCAAGGAGATCAGAAACTTCCTTGCAGACAGAGACTTCATGGAAGTTGAGACTCCCCTCCTCGTTACTAACGCAGGCGGCGCTGCTGCAAGACCGTTCACAACACACTTCAACGCTCTTGATATCGACTTGAAGCTCCGTATCTCTCTTGAGCTCTACCTCAAGAGACTCCTCGTAGGCGGCTTCGAAAGAGTTTTCGAGATCGGCAGAGTTTTCCGTAACGAAGGTATGGATACACGCCATAATCCTGAGTTCACACTCATGGAGCTCTACCAGGCATACACAGACTACAATGGCATGATGGAGCTCACAGAGTCCATGTTCCGCTATGTAGCTGAAAAGGTATGCGGCACAACACTCATCAAGTACGGTGACCTCGAGATTGACTTCGGCAAGCCCTTTGAGAGGCTCACAATGACCGATGCGATCAAGAAGTATGCAGGAATCGATTTCGATACTGTTGAGAGCGATGAGGCTGCGAAAAAGCTTGCTGACGAGCACCACATCGAATATGAGACATGGCACACAAAGGGTGATATCGTAAACCTCTTCTTCGAGGAATACTGCGAAAAGAACCTCCTCCAGCCTACATTCATCATGGACCACCCTATCGCCATCTCCCCTCTTACAAAGAAAAAGAAGGGCTCTCCTGACAAGGTCGAGAGATTCGAACTCTTCATTAACACATGGGAAATGTGCAACGCTTACTCAGAGCTCAACGATCCTATCGACCAGCGCGAGAGATTCGCTGCTCAGGACGCTACAGCTGAGGCAGGCAACGACGAAGCAGACCACACAGACGAGGACTTCCTCAATGCTCTCGAGCTCGGTATGCCCCCTACGGGCGGTATCGGCTACGGCATCGACCGTCTCGTAATGCTCCTGACAGACAGTCCGAGCATCAGGGACGTCCTGCTTTTCCCGACGATGAAGCCCATCGACAATTAATTTATCTTCAACCTCAATAAATATAAGACATTTAAAAAGTGTGAGCTTAAAAACTCACACTTTTTTACACCATGCTTTACACCATCTCCCTTACATCAGTTTTTCCTGATGTTCTTTAAGTGACTCTTTGAGACGTCTTGTTGATACCTCGCTATACACCTCCATTGTGGTCCTGATATCAGTTTGACCCATGATCGACTGAATAACCTTAATATTGCACTCATTCTCACATAGACGGGAACAGAAAGTGTGCCGGATATGATGACTGGAAAAATGCGGAATGATAACGGGGTTTCTGTCTTTTGAACGCAGGGAATGTTCGTTACAGGCAATCCTGATGCGCTCGATTGCACGATTTACGTTTTGCTTGTTCATCAATCTATCTTCCTTATTGATGAAAATAAAACCTGTGATACCCTCAACTGCAATATTACTCCAGCCGGCTTCTTCCTGTCTTCTATACTCATCAAGGAAGGCATTGTAGACTTCATCAATCATGGGAATCGTTCTTATACCGCTCTCTGTTTTGGGTTCAGAGATATGGTACGGACAGCCAATTGTGGATTCCCTTAACGTAACTATCGAATGGTCAATGGTTATCGTCCTTTCTTCGAAGTCGATATTATCCCAGAGAAGGCCTAAACACTCTCCGATACGCATTCCTGTACCAAACAGGATAATGAGCAGGTTACGCCACAGTGCGCATTCCGGGGCATTTCTGACATAATCCAGAAAAGCCGTTTCCTGTTCCTCTGTTAGAGCATGCCTGATGCCGTGATGAAGGTTGTGATTCTTTCTGAATTCTTTCAGCGCATTGTTCGCCGGATTGAAACTTAAGATCCCGTCATCCACCAGCATCTGGAATGTCGGGTAGATCAGTGTCTGGATATTGTCCAGAGTGCCTATCGATATTCTGTTATCGTATAACGACCTGTAGAAAAACAGAATATCCGTTCTTTTGTATTGATTCACGATTTTCTTTCCGAACCGGTCCCTCACAAAATGATCAAATGTGTAATGATAGTTGTCGATTGTCGTTTTTCTGAGGCTTTTCTTGGTTCCCATATAGAAGTCAAAAGCTTCATTAAGAGTAATTATTCCGCGGTTATAGACATCTGAAATAGATTTCATTATCCCAAGGAGATCACGTTCTTTGCTCCTCAGCTCATAAATATCCTTCGCATAAATACTACACCGCTTTCCGGTAGAATCCTTATAACGATAGACATATAGATGGTCTTTATTTCGAAAACCTTCACCTGTATGCAACTGATTTCCAAAAGGATCATATCTCAGTTTTTCAGACATAAATATACCTCCCTCAAATAATGAAAAGGAGTATTGCACATCGCGAAAACCATGTCCGCACAAAATATTAGGAGTCCGGATTAGTTACAAAATTTATAAAGTCATCAAAGGAAAACCCAAGAACATGTTGTATGACCATCAGATTCAACCAATTGGTTGCCACTCGGCCGCGTTCTATAAGCGAAAGTGTATTCCTGTCCATATTCAGATTGCATCCTTTGTCTATCAATCTAAGTAAACCTTCTTGCGTTATCCCGTTCTTTTTCCTCGCATTTACTATAAATTCCCCTGCTCTTTCCAAAAGTAATTCCTTGTCCAGTCCTGCATAATTCATCATTACAGCACATCCTCCTTTTCTCAAAATAAGGAAAAGGATAGGATTTCTTTCTGCCAGAACACTGGTTTCATTTATAAGTTCGAGCCAAATACTTCCGTATATCGATAAAAAGCGCCGCTAGACATTTTGCAAATTCGTTAATCTCATGCACTATATTTGTTTAATTCAAGAATATAACAAACTAATGGACTGGCAGAATGCCGGTCATATTTATATATAAATGAACCTATCGCTTGTGTGATATAATCTCGGTATCAGGAGGTGCTTATGTCAAACGATTTGGCTCTAGTTAATGCAATCGCGTCCGTAGAAATGGAAGGCCTTTATCTTAGTGATGAAGGTTATGAATTGTGTCGCCAATATTCCAATAATGAAATCACATGGAATGAATTTCTGACTAAAGCACTTGAGCTTGTTAATACACAAGATTAATGGGATATAGTATTGATCCGATTTCAGCTGATTGTTATGAGGGTACGACTTGACTCAAAAGAAGAATAAAGCTCTAAATGGCTCAGCAAATAGCTGGGCCATTTGTTTAGGCATTGTTAGCCATTTTTTGTTTTTTGTTTTGTATGGGGGTAAGAACTCACAGTCTGACCCAATTATGTCAACCCGGACACCATTGCCACAACAAGATCCCGCGGCGCTACTCCGGATCACCTTTCTCGTGATCGAGCCTGCTTTTCAGCCACTCATATATCTCACCATATCGTCTGTGTTTCAGATGAGGAAAGGCTTTCAAGATCCTTCCACGTCCGTAGAAGGCATGAAGCGTCATATCTTTGCGCAGTGCCTCCAGCTTAATCTCAAGTTCAGCCCGGCGCTCTTCCACCTTCTCCTTACTCTCATCGAACTTGCTGACTGTCCTGATGGTACCGCTTGCAATCACCTCGCTCATTCCGTCGCTCACCTTGAGGATAGCATTTCGCAGGTCGGACATCTGCTCTAGCTGCTTATTGAATTTCAGCACAGACAGCGTCGTCAGGATTATATCGATTACAAAAACAATATATAGTACAGCCAGTATAATGTACCCAGCCACCGGAGGGATCTTCGCCACCAGTCCTGCCACCACAGGCTGCACCACCCTCAGCACGAAAGCGATCGCCAGCCCCCAAACAATACTGAACGACAAGCAAATATACCCGTTCAAGTTGAATTTCTCATTGCTGTAATCCCACCACCTGGCATGAAAAAGCTTATCCAGCATGAATCCCGCGACAAGCTCGGCAAGCGTGGCGAGCACTATCCCCACAGCGAAAAGGACCAGCGGATTACTCGTCTCGATATTCTGTCTGGCCAGCCCCTGCATAACGACCAGTACCAGAGACACTCCCACTCCATAGACAGGACAAATAGGGCCGTTAAGGAATCCCCTGTTAACGACTTTTCCCATTGTGACAGCATGATAAGCAACCTCTATCACCCAGCCTGCAAATGAGTAGATCATGAAATAGAACAGCATTGACCTAAAGTCCATAGATCAGTCCTCCCGAAGTTTATTATACAACTGAATTTGATGGAGGTTTTGTATGGGCCGTTTTGTATGGGCGTTAAATGAAAAACTAAATTAAAGATCAGATACGTTTGAATTAAGATAGAGCCTACCAGGGGTGTTTCTGAGCGAAATTCTGATGTAAAATCTGACTAATCAACTGGATATTCTCTTGATTTGTCCATGGCAAGAAACATTGCTATTCTATTGAACATAGATTAACAGATAGTAAATTATAAGACTCTCTTTAACTCTATTGACTCCAATTTGTGATACACTGCCGTGATAGATGGTGCAGAAATGCATTGACTCCACACCACTACACCAAACACCACGCCAATGATGAAATTCCACACGTAGAACTGAGTAGAACTATACAAAACTCAGTCATAATCGCACTGTTGTGGGGGTAGAATGATGTAGACATGGGTAGAATTCGCTATGGGTTACACCAACAAAATCCCGACGATGCGTCCCCTGGACTAATTTGATGCCCTGAAACCCTTGATTTTATTGGGTTTGTACTTTTCGAGAACTGCAATTTCCACGACAAATCCACGACAATCGCACGACAAAGTTCCCAAACCACTATAAAATCGCACATTTTTGAAGCATAAATTTCTATAAGCCATGAGTTTTCGTAACTCGTGGCTTATTTTTTATCAAGTTATAGCAACTTATGCCTTGTGTATAGAATGCTATTAAAAACCAGGTCACGTTTTTTATTAGAATTTGCAGCATTCAAATCGCACATTGGAAAATAACAGCTCTTCTTCATATCCTTACTATAAGGAATTGGAGGTTAAGAAATGACTGTTATATGGGGTGGAACCCTTGCTGTTCTCTTAGCCCGGCTCAGAAAGAGTCTGTTCCGGGTAGATAAGCTCAGCTGCAGCGTCGAGGATAGGATTAAGAGACTCGGCGTCTATTACATGTGCATCGACGATCTTCTGTAATTATAACAAATGAAAAAAGGTGTTGAGATAAAAACATATTCCCTTTAAAATTATTAGCATAAGCCGCGGTCATGATGGTTGGGGGTCTCGGAGTGCCGCATGACGAAGGGGGTCATATTTATGAGAAGCAGAATCAAACTTTTGGTAGCACTTTTGACATGCATGCTGGTGGCAGCACTTTGTCCTGCAGCACTTGCATCGGCAGCAGAAGAGGAAAAGTATCCTCTCTGGATTGGCGGAGCACAGGTTACCTCAACTAATTGCAACGACTTATCGGGTAATAAATGGAGTTACGACCACGTGACTCATACTCTGACGCTTGACGGTTACAAATACACAGGAGAGGGATATAACTACAACGCAAGTTCTTACGCATGCATTTATTATAACGGTGCAGATGATCTGACGATCTTACGTAAGGGCGATAGCCGTGTTCTCCAGTCACGCTATGCGAACTCTTCGGATCATGTGTTAAAGATCGATAATCCCAGTGCCGATCTGTTCTTCACCGGTTCGGGAAGTCTTGAGTTAATAATGGTTGATGAATGGGCAGGTCCTGCAGTATCCTGCATCGGAGATGTAGAGATCAAGGGCGGCTCATTGACGGTCGATGGTGGTCTCGGTGCTATTGATTCACCTAAAGTTACCATCAGGAAAGATGTCACATCAGTACTTTTAAGGGGTCACAGGGATTCTGCAAAAGCTGTTACCGGAAATTTCATCAACGAGACCGACGGAATGGCTGCTGACCGATTTAATAGGGTAACGAAGTTAGAGCCTTCAACAACGGAAGTTCAATGTGTCTATAAAGCCCTCGCATTTCCCATCGCGAAATATAAGCTTGTATTCGATTCCAATGGCGGTACAGGCAGCATGGAACCGGTAACAGTAAGTGATGGCGAAAATTATAAGTTTCCGGAATGCGGCTTTGAAGCTCCCGACGGCAAGGTTTTCAGTTTCTGGAGAATCGACATCGTCGACGTGATCGTTTTACCGGGTAATGGTTGTGATATTAACAACCAATACGTAAAAAACGGTGTGATCACCGTTGTTGCAGCCTGGAAGGATGCTCCTGCAGCTACCGTCAAGACTGCTCCGAAGGAAAAGACCCTCACTTATACCGGCAATGCAATGGATCTTGTTACAGCGGGCGAGGCTACAGATGGCGAGATGCAGTATGCTTTAGGTGATGATGCGACAAATGCGCCTGCTACAGGCTGGAGCAAGAGTATTCCTCAAGGAAACGATGCTAAATCCTATTATGTCTGGTACAGAGCTGCCGGAGACAAGGATCACAGCAACTCAGCAAAGAGCTGTGTCACAGTAAAGATCGAAAAAGCAAATGCTTTAGTACAAGCGAATGACCAGACGGTCAAGGAATCAGAGGATCCAAAATTAAGCAAGGACTATGCAAGTCTTAACGGTGCTGCATCAGGCCACTCGCTCGGCAATGTAACTATCACGGCAAGCGGTGACAAACTTGTTCCTTCTGCAGCAACGATAGTTAACGGCACAGGCGAGGACGTTACAGCCAATTACAACGTTTCTTATTCGAACGGCGAACTGACAGTGCTCCATAAGATCAGTATTAAGGTTACTTTCAGTGTTGTAAACGGCGAATGGGATAACGGCGGAAGTGATGACATTGAAGTCGTCTTCTCAGGTTATGAAGGAGATTCTTTTAAGCTTGCGCCTGACCAGATCCCGGCTTGTGGAACAAAGCCTGCTGCAAGCTATAAGCAGGGTGCATGGGATAAGACTCCTGACACGGATACAGAGATTACCGGTGATACCAAATATGTTTATACGTACGCCGAAGACCCTGTATATACTGTTACGGTAGAAGGCGACAATTTTGTACCCGGAAGCGGAAAGGACATGGTCATTACCGTAAAGTGCAGCATCAATGACAGTCAGACATTCAGCAAATTCGTAAGCGCAAAAGTTGATGGTTCTGACCTCAGTGATGAGAACTGTGAGAAGGCCCCCGGAAGCCTTATCCTGACGATCAAGTCGGCCTATCTTGATACGCTTTCAACAGGCAGTCACAACATCGAGATCACGTTTGCGGACGGCACGGCTACGGCAGCGATAAACATTGCCAAGGCTCCTGCTCCTGTGCCGAAGACCGGCGAGACCGATAGTCCGTTGATTTTCATCGGCATCACGCTCCTCATTGCAGGAGCTTTGGGAATGCTCATTGCTGTTAAGCTCTCAAGAGCTCCCCGCAGAAAAGTAAGGCCTGCGCCTCACGTTTCCGGGCAGATCACTAAGGAAGACAATTAAGGATTGATCATTTGATGTAGAATAAGTCCTGCAAGGACAAATAAAGGCGGTGCTGTTTCAGATAACGGCACCGCCTGATATTTATATCCCAAGATCATTGCATTTGCTTACTGTCTATTAATTATACTAATCAATAAATCTACATCCGATTATCTAAAACTACTGGTAATAGTCTCGCAAAGATCTTACCAGATCCAATCCAAGGCTTTATTCTTAACTGTTGATCGCCATGTCCTCGTCCCAGTATTTCTTCTTTTTGCCGAGCATAAACATTATGTCGTCATCACTGAACAGTCTGAAGTGGTTCAAGTCAACGCCGACATTAAATCCGAAAGGCTTCCATAGCCCGCCGTATCTGTGCGTGTGGCCGAACAGGGTCTGACAGTCTTTAGCGTGGTCAGTAGGCTTATGCGTCAGGAAGAACTTCTCACCCTTTATATCGACATAGTCATTCTGCTTTACGTCATCGAATTTGCATGAGGGATCATTCAGGCAGTATTCGCGGAACTTTTCAAAAGAACCGTCAAAATATACGTCGATGGCACGCTGCTCATTGTTTCCGATAATGAGGATGATGTGCGCATTTATCTGCTTTGATACGGCAAGACCGCTCCTGAAATCGTTTTCAAGCTTAGGAAAGCAGTTACAAAAATCTCCGATGACGTATATGGTGTCATCCGAAGATGCCTGTTCGTTCCAGATCCTTACCTGCTTTTTTGTATACTCATTAATATCCTTGAACGGCCGGTTATCACGAACCAGGACCTCTTTTGAATCCGAGCCGAAATGAGTATCCGCAGTATACCAGTTGCTCATTATGCGCTGTCCCCCGTCAGCAATGATGTAGAAAAATTAATAAATGACAAGAATCATTTTAGACGTTATTACTGTTAATTATCCTATCTAAGGGTTACCCCTTCGTAAATCATTATATCATCCGAATAAAGTGGCTTATCCATTAATTCTTATCCCGCTATCATGTTGATCTTATTATCCGCTGATCTGATTATCTATCAAGAATCATACTGATATTCTTTGGTATAACTGAACGGTAATCCCCCTTCAGATTGGACATAAGGATGATATAGTACCGTTTACCGTCCCGTTCGATCATATAATTGCTTGTAGAAAACCTGGGGACGTCTCCGTTATGGTAAACAAGACCGTCACTGATCTGCCATCCGCAGGCATATCCGTCAAACGGCGTGAGGAGTTCATACATTGACTTCTCATTAAGGAGATAGCCTCCGAAGAGCGCCCTGTCAAATTTCAGCATATCGACCGCATTGGAGCAGATTCCCCCTGCTCCCATCTGGAATTCCGGATCAGACAGATAATCCAGTTCTTCCGAGTGTTCATAAGATGCCATGACCCCAACGCCGCCGACAGCTGAAGTTGTCATTTTGCATGGCTCGAAAATGTTCTTACTTATGTACTCTTCGAATGTCATTCCGCTGACTTTTTCGATGATCAGTGCGAGAAGATGATAATTCGTATTGTTGTATACAAATTCAACATCCGGCTCACTCAGCGGTTCGACAGTGAAAAGACGTTCCAGGAACAGTCCGTCATCAAATGAAGCCTCGATCAGTCTATAAGCTTCCGGATAACTCATATTGCTCTTCGAATCGGGCCCGCAGATCTCATATAATTTCTCAGCTCCAATAAAATCGATCGGGTTATTTACATAATCAACAAGCCCAGAACGCATATGCAAAAGATCAGATACTGTTATCCCTGAAATCTTTTGGTAAACAGGGAAGGAACTGTATTCGGGGAACAACTCTCCTATAGTCTTATCCATTGAGAGCTTTTTGCTTTCAATAAGACTCATAATGCAAACACCGACAAAAGATTTGGTGTTGGATCCGATCTCATATGTCGTATATGGAGTTACTTCGTTTCCGTCAACATCAGGAAGACCTGTTCCTGCTGCAAAGATGATCTCTTCATCAGTTGCTACGATCATGGAACCCTTAAAACCAGATTCAGTCGCAACATAAAGCAGATAATCCGCTATATTCTGATATTCCTTATTCCCGGAAACATAGATATTCTGTTCTGCATTTTTAAGTCCGGAAAGTTCTTTCTCAACACTTACCCTGGAATCCAGATTTGGCTTACATGAAGTAAGACCTATCAACAAAGATACAGCTACAACAATACTTACCGCCTTTATCGCGATGCGTACTCTCCTGCCTGCTGTCACAAATAGCATATTAACCCGCTTCCACAAATACTGGAATATTATTCATTATGGATCATATTATCATACCAGACCAATCTGTTATGCAGATATTCTCATCTTCAGATACTAACCATTCTTCAATTTCAGAAGGAGCATAGATCCTCAGACAATTAAAACAACCACACACTTTATCTTTCTTAAGCTGCTCCATGTGGTTATTACTAAACTTGTGTGCTTCAATAAAATCTTTCATTCCTCATAATCTCGTTTTTATCTGACAATATCATATAACGTATCGATTGCTTCTTCCCCTGAGCATGGATAGTCAGGTTCGATATAGTCACCCTTAGACGGATCTATTCGGTTGCTGTAATCTGTTGACACCGAAAGCCACATTCCGATATCCTCGAAATAGAACTGCGTAATCTCGCCGCAGGAGTTGCAGGGCTCCGCAGGCGACTCTCCTATTACCTTTCCCAAACCATTGTCTACTATCATTTCAGTAAAAACCATGGCTGCTGAAAATGTCCCTTTATCTGTAAGCACATATACTTTTCCATCAAACTCAAGCTCTGTATTTCTCTTATTCTTAGTTTTACCACCTTGATCAAAATCAAATGTCAGATAGTTCCACCTTATTTTTCTAAAGTCGTCTACCTGATAGTATGTGTCTATCGGAAGGTATTTAAACATTTCATTTGCGACATATGTGTCACCGCCACCATTTCCTCTTAGATCAATTGCAAGATTCTCAATGTTTTTCTCTTTAATCTCCGTAAACATTTCACGAAGGACTTCCCTGTAATGCTCACTTGTCCTGCAACGCTTTAGCGTAAGTATGGCCAGACTCTTTTCTTCGTCTATCTCATAATAAACATAATCATTATTATCTGATTGCAGGTACTTATCCTCAAGAACATAGTATTCATCACAAGTTATGAAATCCTCGCGGTTATATGTTCGGGATTCCTCGTCTCCATCTTCGGTCTTCCACACAACCTCATAAGGCGCCTCAACCCCACATAGATCCAGATAAAACAAATCTTCCATATCTACAAAAATATGACGCGGTGTTTCATAGGAAGAGTAAGGCTCTATGAGTTCCTTCATCCCATCCTCTGTAATTCCGTTTACGGAATAAATGCTATAACCTTTGCTCTTCATCTCAGGACCATCCGATAGATACATAGAGTTCCACGTATTAAAACGTGTATGAGCATCGTTTATCTCATGCAAGATACTTTTTACACCACGTGTAAATTCTATTCTCGTAACCGTATCCTTTGACTCAAAATCAGCCTTAACTTCATCATACTTTGCCTGAACCTCAGGTGTCAGTCCATCCACGAAAGATATATGATACTTTCTAAGGTAGTCCATAACCTCTTCAAGATCAGCCAGTGCCTCTTTCTTTGTGAGGTCTGAATTCTCATAATAAAGAACCGGTCCCTCAGACAACTTGTAGCCATCACTATTCCAATATGGGCAGGCATATGCAAAAAGCACGCACAAAACCGCAAAAACACTCGTGATAGATACTGCAATTGTCTTTGCTACTTTCCCGGCAAATACCTTCTTGGCTATAAGAAGTACAACAGCTATATCCAACATTGCGGCGAGTATCATAATCCACTGTGGAAAATCCTTCCATATCACAAATACATTCAGCGCAATTATGCCAGACACCATAAGATTTATTAATAAAATAACAAATACTGCGCCAGCCTTTTTAAGTCTATTCATTGTAAGCATTCCTATCCCTTCGAGTAATTATTTATTCTTTGAATAATCTATTACTTCCAAATAATTATCTTTAAATCTTTCTTACAAACCTTATACATAATCAATTTCCCCATAATATGCATTTACAATAACGATTATAATCAGTGCGACTTTCGGGAAGATTATGCTTTCCTTAACATAACCTTAAACTTTATACGCTGAGGCGCCGAATCACTGAAGAGGTTGTTCTATTTCAGCCAATTTTGCGAAATCCGCAAGCCAATAAATTCAGGATTTATCACTCTATCAATAGCTCTACAAACTTGAATCCACTTTCTGTGCTCGTAATAACGCATCGCGAAATGCGTCTGCCTTGGAAATACCGGTGGTCACCCAGCTTGACGTCACCATTTCCATTCGTCTCGACGTAAAGGTAGGAATTCTCACCCGTTTGTTGTCGTAAAAAAAATCAAAGTACACATATCTTGTCGTTCCGAAAGGGCCTGCCAAATAACCCGATTTAACGTTCGTAATATCCTTTGCCTGCACCAGTTGAAACGTAAAAGGATTCTGGAAGGAAACATAGGCAACCTTATCTGTTTCCTCGTCTATTCTTATAATCGATCCAAGCGTAAAAGAATCATGATTAGTCAGTGTAACTGGTCTTTTAAAATTGTGTTCCTTCGATCCTCTCTCCAGTGTCTTTTTGGCCATGGGATTAGTAATGAAATTTACCAAACATACATAAATAAACCCAAGCGTAATCATAACGGGAATCGACAAAATCAGTCCTGACGTAATTGCATTACGGACGCCGATGGCAGCATAAATGGCAATGCTGATGATGCAGCTTATAAACCAAATTGTCCCCATTTGAATTATCAGAAACCAAGCACTATACTTTTTCATTTTATTTTATCTATACAGGAAGCCCTATATCATATATCGGAACTGCATCTGTAATCTGAGTTGCCCAAACGATTAATCTTTCAACAAATGCAGGCGTGATAACATCAGGTGTTTTAAACGGCAAAAGATATCTGTTCCAAACTCCGTTTGTTGCTTTTGTTTGGAACACTCTCCCCTTGCTAATTACATATTCCGTTTCGGTCTTAAGTGGGCAAGATAGAATTAAACATTTATCGTCAGATACTATATTCAAAAAATGGTAAGGAGAATCATCATCTAGCGCAACATACCAAATATACTTTTGATCCCCTACAATTATTTGACGTCTTCCTTTAACAGCAACACTCATAGAATACCATCCTCGACAAAATCCAAATTGTCATCGTCAACAAACCTGTGTAAAACACTATCTAATTACTTCGATGCTTATACCATTCTCTTCAAGATTAAATCTCCTGACAGGAAACACAAAGTTTCAACCCCAGTTTTCCCATGCGCTCCATCAGATCAGGATCAAACTCCATGTTGCATTGTTTATCGTAATAGTAGATCATCCAGATCTGCGAATCTGAGAAATCAACTCCCAATCTGATAAGTTCATTCTCATTTTCTTCTGCCAGATCCAAAAGCCATTCTATTTCTTCGTAGAATACAGGTCCATCCGGATTCTCTGGCAAATTATCCGGTACACGGATGCTGTTATTATCGAGTTGTATATGGAGCAATTCCTCGATTCCGGATAAATCAATATTCTTCCCATACAGAGTCATCCAGAAGCTCATTTTAGGCTCACGTTTAGATTTCAATAAGCATACCCTCCAGTATATATATCGTTTCTTAGTAATTAACTATCTGATTTTACTGCTGATTTATTCTTCCAATGCCAGCCACTGATTCATTCCGGCACCTGCATCTTCATTCGGGCGTTCCACAAATCCGAGTTTTGCATAGAAGGGTTCTTTCCCTTTTGCAGAATTAAGATTTAGATTCACTATATAACCCGGCTTCATATCGTCCTTTATCCTTTTGATGACGGCCTCAACCAGTTTTTTACCTATTCCTTGTCCCTGATACTCAGGAATAACGATTACGTCTGACAGGAAAGCTACATATCCGCCATCCCAAGACAGTCTTACAACACCTATTGCTCTGTCATCATCTCTGACACAAAGAACCATATAAGCGTTCTCTACACATTTTTTTGCTTCATCGAGCGGGAAAAGCCTCCATCCGACCAACTTACGTAATTCCAAGTATTCTTCAGGAGAAATATAATCATCGTATCTTATCATTTATTATCCTCATCCTCTTTACAGAAGTCTTTTTCCCTTTCATATTTTTTCTGCAATTTCAAATACTTTTCTTAGATGCTTACCAACGTTTTCATCCCTGTTAGCTTCATTACCATGACCTCTGGTCATCTCATCAAAAGCATATACTTCGCATGTTGTTGCTCTATTTCTGATCCGGTCACCAACCATAACCGTCTTCATTGCTTCTAACTGATCTCTTCTTATCTCATCTTTTAATGAACCGCCCATGGTAATCAAAAACAATGCTTTTTTAAGACACTTCATAGATGGATCATCTCCATATGCAAATCCGTAAGTCCATACACGTTGAAACCATCCCTCTAACATAGCAGGAGACGAAGTCCAGAAATCAGGGTAAATAAAAGCTATCGCATCTGCTTCATTTATCTTTTTCTGCTCAAGAAGAACGTCTTCCGCTACAGGACTGTCCATATTGTAAAACCCTTCTCTTATATACTCGTTTTCCGACATCACGGGATTGAAGCCATCTGCATACAGATCAGAAATTACATATGTATGCCCTGCACTCTCCAGTCCTTTGATAAAAGTCTCTTTCACTTCGTATGTGAAACTGTTTTTACTCGGATGACAATAAACAATTAAAACTTTCATTTTGATCTGATTCATAATTAAAAACTCAAACTATCAAGTTGTCTCATGATACACTCGCCGTTTTCCATCAATGGTAAGATTTACTGACTATTATCTATACTTCCGGCTGCAGCTTCTTCTGCATCCACAAAAGATCATACCAGCGGTCAAATTTCTTGCCAATCCCTTTCAACTGAGCAACCTTTTCATATCCCATGTGTTTATGGAATTCATAACTGTCGTGAGAAAGATATTCATCCTCAGTCTCGCAAAAGGCACTTCCGGCAAGCATATTCACGATACCCAGATCTTTTAACCGCTTCTCCAGCTCGCCATACATCAAGGCGCCGATTCCCTGCCTTCTGTAGTCTTTATCCACATATATTGAATTTGCCACCGTCCAGGAATATGCATCTCTGGCGCTGTAAGTTCCAGCATACACATATCCGACTATGTAGTCATCCTTGACCGCAACCAGATAAGGATATTTCTTCATTACGCTTCTCATTCTTTCGGTAAACTCCTCAACTGAAGGAACCTCATATTCGAATGAAACGGCTGTGTTTAACACATAGTATGAGTAGATCTCAACAAGTCTTGCTGCATCTTCTGTTGTGGCTTCACGTATCTTTATCATAGTATTCATTACACCTCAAAGTTGTTGATATAACCAAAAGGAACTCAATTCATTCTGCTAAGATCTATTCTCATTGAGACAATTCCGTTTTCTTCTGATAATTCTTCAAACCCCATTCGTTTATACAGACCGTATCCTACGCTCATGACTTCCGGTTTGGTCGTGAAAACAACTTCTTTGAATCCAAGTTCAGAGGCCTTGTCCGTCATTGCTTTGATCATTATTCGGGCGTACCCTTTTCCTCTGTATTCAGGCCTGATAAACAAGCGTTTTCCTTCACATGTTTCGTCATTTATCTTTCTGACAGCTACGCAGGCCACAGGTTTGTCTTCTTCGTATCCGATCAATATTGCTCCGCCGGAATAATATCCATCCAGATCATTCAATTCTTTATCAAACGAGACAAAACAGCTTTCCGCCCCTTTGATATGAGAATACTCAATAAATAAGACCTTAACTGTTTCTGTATCAGAATACTCTTTAACCATAAATGCTATATATTTTTTATCCCTATCTCATAATGAAACTCGTCTGATCACTTCTGTATGTGATAGCCGCCATCAGCAAATAACATGGTTCCTGTCACATAATCCGACATGTCAGACAAAAGGAACAGCACAACCGATGCTATGTCTTTGGGCATACCAAGTCTTCCGTTTGGTATCAGAGCTTCTGACTTTGCTCTCACATCGGGTATATCAAATGAAGCCGCTGTCATTCCGGTGTAAATAAATCCGGGAGCAACACTATTTACCTGAATGTTATATGGAGCTAGATCCAATGCCATGGCAGATGTCATCGCCGTAACTGCGCCCTTCGAAGCAGCATAATCTGCCATATTGTTCTTATATATGGTGGATCTTATGCAGCTTATATTGACTATCTTGCCTTGCTTTTGCCTGATCATTAGCGGGGCTGCAGCTTTGGATACGATAAAAGTTCCGGTAGTATTTACCAATATTACTCTGTTCCATTCTTCTTTTGTCAATTCATAGAAGGGCTTGTTATTGCCAAAGATACCGGCAGCATTGACCAGACCGTCTATATGCCCGTATTTGGAATCGACTTCTGACATACACTTCCGGATCTGCTCTTCTGCAAGGACATCCGACTTATAGTGTGAGTAAAATTCATGTTCTATCGTGCTGTCATTCACATCGATGCCTGCTACAATAGCTTCATTCTCAAGCAGAAGTTCACAACAGCTCTTTCCCATACCGGAACTTGCACCGGTTACAATAAAAACTCTGTCTTTGAAGGTCATACCTGTATCTCCTAGATCATTTGTCGGTCCGTATATATCCATCTATCATTTCTCGGAAAGCATTTACACCTTCTTCTGAAAGAGAATAGTGCATCCATTTTCCTTCTTTGCGGTAATCAACAAGTCCGCTGTCGCAAAGAAGCTTCATGTGATGCGAAAGCGTGGATTGAGAGATATTGAGTTCTTCCAGGAGATAACAGGCACATTTCTCCCTCTGCCGAAGCGACATCATTATTGCCAGCCGGTTCTCATCTGCCAATGCTTTGATCTTACGTGCATCTTCTCTGTATCCCATATGCAGTCACCTCCCCTGAACAAAAGGATATTAACATACATATCGACATATGTAAATGTATGGATGTGTTTAACTATTGTTCTTTCCGATATCCTGCAGTGATAATGAGGTATCCCGTTCTTCTTTGTGATCTTATCAAGCTTACTCAACGCTTGATTTAGTTTATGGCACGCAAGTAGAAAGTATGGTTTATTCAGGATTAAGACGGCCAGATTTCTCGCCACTTCAATGCAGCTCATAGCCCTGTTCACGGACCAAAGCTAAGCATTGAGGAGTAATATAGTTTTTCTCCTTTATTATGTCGTAAAGCGGATTGGCAGGCTTGTACTCTACTTCAGTATACGGAGCCAGCTTTTTTACATATCTTGCCAGTGATTCATGTACCTTCGTAACACAGTCAGGTCTTTTGATCAGATTGCCGTCAGCATCAAAATAATCTGTTATACAGTATATGCGAGCTCTCGTTATATGCTTATCCTTACTGTCTATGTAGGAAAAACCGGCTTCGATAATCGTTGCTCCACTCGCATTATATCCTCGAACTACGTGTTCTTTGCCCCAACGCTGCTCGGTCTTTATTTCGCCAGCTTCAGGAACATGAAAACAATACAAAAGTTCTTCTTTCGAAAGGATATCAAGAGCTCCCCTCTTTAAAACCTCAGCACTAAAAGGCAATATCTCACAGCCCAATTCAACAGCCTTTTTTGCCAGAAGAACAAAGCTGTCGTATTCCATGTAATAATTTATCTGCTTTCCCATAAGCTATGATCCCCTGTACTTGATAAACTGTTTATCTTATCTAAGGGTTAACTCCTTGTTCTATATTCTGATTCATGGATCAGTGTTGACATATCAATCCTACACCACCACTTAACATGACTCCAATTAGAACACATTCTAAGATCTGCCTTGATAGCTACAGCGTCTGCAAGCAAATTATCCGGATTTCCTTCTTCGTCGCCGTCATCACTCCAAATCAGAATAGGCATATTCTCATAAAACGTGACAATATTCCCCTTTGAATCAACTTTCGTATCCTCCTTAGACAACAAGAAGATATCCTTATCAACGCGCTCGTTTAAATCAACATAAATACGTGCTTCGTCCATAATTATCATTCCTCATGAATTCCAACTCAGCTACCTGATAGTTCATTATCCTGTTGTTTATCTATACTTACAGTTTCTTACTCAGGAACAGCTCCGTAGGCTGTTCGAATCCCGGATAGAAAATATCGAGATTCCCGCAATCTTCATACCCCAGTTTTCTGTAAAAATACTGTGCTTCCTCATCTTCCCGGGTAGATGTAAGTAACATTCCGTAACCCATACTCTTCATATCGTCTTCCCAATGCTTCATCAGGCTAAGGCCATATCCGCATCCGTGTTTATCATTCCTGATATATAGCATAGTGCAGAATGGCGTGTTGTCCCAAAACAGGTTATATCTCAGTATTCCGACAGGCTCATTGTCCTCGAAAAGAACATATCCCTGTCTGTCGCGGACTTTCTTCTCAAATTCAGCTTCCGGTAAATGCTTGTCAAGTTCAAACCAGAACCGCTTATCTTCATTTGTCACATATCTTATTGTTATCATTTTCTATTCCCAAATTCAAATATACTGATTGTATAACGTGCTGCTTTGTGCATTGGCAGCTTGAACATTCTTAAGAACATGTGAAATGTACATCACATGCTCTTCAAGATCAGTGTAAAAAGTTGGGAGATACTGAAGTGTGTATTTGACTTCAGCCATTTAACTGACTCCGCAATTGACCGAACACTTCCTCGTGAGTCATTCTCTCTCTGTTATTTCTTGCAAATTCATCAGCTTCGTCCAATGCCTGTTCAACATTTTGTGTCAGTCTGGAATAAGCATCAATGCTCATAACGACCATAGAACCATATCCGTTCTTAGTAAGAAAAACAGGTTCTCCATCGCTTACGGTTTTCTCAATATCAGTAAACTTATTCCTTAAATCTGAAACGGGTCTTATATTTATCATGATCGAATCCGCCTTATCATTTAGCTATCATGATTATATCATAATTATGATATAGAAAACACAAGCTATTGGTTTATAAAACTGTCTATTATCTATACTAAGAATTTCCTTTCAGATACGAGGATTATAACATGCGTTTAATTGTATTTATAAAGGGCAGGAAACATTCTTGTTGTTGTTCGATACACCAAAGTGCGACCGTGTATCGAAGACGGGTATTTTTTCGAGGTTTTCGATACAGTTGAGCTTGTTGTGTAAGATCACTAGTTGGCTTGTGCATTTGTTGGCTTGAAAAATGCCCAATAATTACACAAACTCCGATTTTTCTTAGTCAATTATTCTGCTGATTTAATTTACAATCACCCATCCATTATATTTTCCTTGATTACTTCATGATTGTTCTCTTCAGGATATTATCTTTCAGAAAGAGATCATATGAAAGAGATCATCGTTCCTTTGGATGTTTTGAGAAGCCAGACCTTCTTGCCCTCAATGCAGTGCATCTGGGTATAAGCATCAGTCACGATGGAGACCTCTTCACCGGTGTCTTCTATCCTGACTGTAACCCGGTCAGTGCTCCTTTCCACAGGCATATCATAGGCATTGTCCGTAAAATATTTATGTGTCTCCCGGTGAGTGACCCGGCATTCCTTTATGCCTGTGACCTTAAATCCCACGCATGAAATCAACGAGATTATTGCAATGATAAGGAAAGGTATCGCTATAAACACCGGAAGAAACAGAAGGATGACCGATACTTTGAGCCATAAGATCACACCCAGAACGATGAGCAGCAAGGATATCACGAAAAAGACTATGGATCTTATCAGGTCCTTACGCCGCTTTTGCCGGAAGAGCTGCGTTTCCGCCTCGATGCGGCTTCTATGTTCTTCGGTAACAGGATCAAACTTAACCTTATCCAAAGAAACCAGATTGGGATTAGGATCAAGCTGATATGAATAGTTATAATGCATTATGTCTAGTCCTTTTTGCTGTTTATTATCTTATCGTTCAAGAACAAGAGTTTAAGCCATTTGCGCTGACGATGCGCATAGAAAACCTTAGCCCAAAGCCAGACAAAGATGGTTTTCCACCCGGCATCAATATCAACTTCATCTTACCATACCATTGAATCATCAGGATCAACCGGTGTAAATGTTGCATAGGGAGCCGCAATATATTGAAGTGTGCTTAGTTCCTGTAATTTCGCGAAAACAATTTCGCGGGGTGCTGGAAATACAGAAGTCTTTTTTACTGTTCTCATGTTTATGTATTATGTTTGGCTATTTAGCAATTAACTTTACGTTCCCCTCTTCCCCACGATGAAGCCTCTGGATTTATCCCAAGCAAACGCAATAAATAAAAGCATTTCAGCCCATCCGGCAGATGTACCGGATGGGCTTTTTCAACTTACTTCTTTTGATGCAAAGCCACTCGCTTTAACCCGTAAAGGTTCCGGATATCTTGCCGTATGCCAAAATGTTTCCGGTGTTGCCTTCGCTGTCGGTATCCAGGCCCTGGATGAATTCTTTGAATTTGGGATTGGGAGCTCTGACTCCGCCCTTAAGTTTTTCGACAGGTTCCTTAAGGGCCACAACATATACCTCATAGATATGAGTTACGCCAGACCCCGGATTGGGACCTACATAATCACTTGAGGGTGCCCATCCTTCGGGAAGTTCAGTTACCGTAATACCGCCGGCTTTCCAGTGGAGGACGCCGCACACGATCACATCCGGAGTGTTCATGTCAACCATGTAAACGACATACTCCGAAGCACCCTCTACAGGTTCCCATGAGAGCTCGGGTGACGAATTGTTTCCGCGGGCGTTTGAGATAATATCCGCCCAGACGCCGTTCTCAAGATCCGTGGATGTTAATTCAAACTTCTTATAACCTTCAAGGAAATCAACACCTGAATCAGTAACAACCGGTTTAGCAGCTTCCGTTACGGCCTGCGTGTCTTCAGATGATGCTTCTGTTACAGCTTCCGCCTGTGAAAATGAAGTCTCATAAGGCTTGTCAGCAGCATAGCAGCCTGCTGTTCCCGCCAGAATCGATGCGGCCATGCCTGCTGCAATCATCGATTTGAATAAATCTGTGCTTTTCATATCCTCGCCTTCCTGTTCTTTGGTTAGCCCTATTCTGACCTTCGGTATGCTTTTCCGGAATGGAATAACGTCACGGTTTATCTGTAAAATCTGCACAGACCGTGCAAATATTACCAATGCTTTGTTATAATCTGCATATGGGTGAACAGTTATACACATTGCGTAAATACTGCGGTTACGAGATTCTCTTGGATCTTGCCGTATTCAAGTTCAAGAACGAACTCCCGTATGTAGATAACAACGAGCGCTGCAAGCTCATATTGCTCAGCAAGGGCAACCTGGTTATAGAACTTAACGGCGATCTGATGGATCTTAAGGCACCATCCGCGATCTACCTGTCCGACAGGGACATCCTCAAGATCAGGAAGGAATCCAAATACCAAGCGTACATAATATTTTTCAAGCCTTACATCATCAACGACGCGTTCACCTACGAGCGTCTTTATTCGCGCGAATTTGAAAACATTGATGGCTCGACGCTCTATCAGGATTACCTGCTCGTAAGGAACTTTATCTTCCAAGATTCTAAATCTCCCAAGGCGGCTTCGTTTATCCCTAGGTCACTCGCGGACATGATCGATATCATAGAGAAACTCGATGCCGAGCTTAAGCTTTCCGTTGATGGTTTCTGGCCCTGCCGCTCGCGGTCCTACTTCATCGAACTGCTCTTCAAGCTCAAGTACTGTTTCATCAGCAACAGCACCACCGGTGAGAACAATACCGCGTTCGTCTCCCGCCTCTACGAATACTTCAATAACCACATCAGGGAGAAGATCACACTCGAGATGGTTACAACGGAATTCAACTTGAACCGTAATACCTTGAACAAGGTCTGCGTAGAAGAGACCGGTATGACCTGCATGACCTTTCTTGCCGAGCACCGCATGAACCTCGCGAAATACTGGCTCTCGGACACAGATCTCCCCGTCTTCGAGATAGCGCAGCGCCTCGGCTTCGAAGATCCCAATTATTTCAACAAAGTCTTCCGCAAAGCGACCGGCAAGTCGCCGACTAAGTACAGGAAGGACACCCGCTCATAATTAGAACCGGCTAAATCTTGCTATGAGTAATATTATTCCCAATCTGTCATGGAAGGTAAGGCTTTTTCCTCTCAGCATTCAGGTACAGCCTTGGCCCTCTTTTTTTCATATGATTTGACCCATATGGTAGTTATTGTTGCCATAACGATCATTGTGATAACCTGTGCTTTTACACCGTAGAAATCATATCTGATCGATTCGGGGACAGCATTGATAAGCATATGTGTCAGTACGCACAGCCATACGCTGCCTGTTACCTTTCTTATCGCACCCAGTATAAAGCTAAGGCCGATACATCCGAAAACGAATGCAAGGTAATTCTTTCCGTACTGATTTACTCCCGGGATAAAGAACAGCGGCAGGTGCCAGAATGCCCATATCAGTCCCATTATCAATGCCGCAGGTACAAAGCCGAGTTTCTTATCCAGCTCGGGGAATGTTATATACCGCCAGCCTGCCTCTTCAAGTCCGCCTCCGACAAGCATAATGGGGAGCATAAGGATGATCATATACAGAGGAGCTTTGTTTTCACACCCGCCTGCTAAGCACAACACTAAGGTGTTGAGTGCGACAAGAATGATCACTGCTATATAAGACCATGCACTCTGCTTGAAACCGAACACATTTTTCAGCCATTCTTTGAACCCCTTTACCTCACCGTTCTTTTTCAAAGCGATATAAGAGGCTATAGTGGTGGAAAATGCTCCAAGAGCATAGGGGATGTTTATCCATATGTGATCCGATTTAGTGATGCCGTTTAAGCCAAGGATAATGCACAGGCCCCAGCAAACAAGCATGATTGGAAAAGTGATGATAAGATGATCCTTGAAAGTTTTAGGCATAGTATACTTTCCTCTGTAATAAATAGTTTTGAGTGCCTTTTTGTTCTTCTTTACATTAGACGGATTAAAACGGATTTAGTTACAGGGATTTCCAAGGAAATTTATAACTATTCCGTCACCGCCAATAAAAACGCCCCTGATTTCTCAGAGGCGTTAATTGCTTTAATTCATGATATAACACGATAACACATCCGCCCGACAAACTTGAATTTGTATCGAAATTGGCTTTTCGAGGTTTTAGATACAGTTGAACTCGTGATGCAAGGTCGCAAGTTGACTTGTGCATTTGAAGGCCTGAAAAACGCCTGAAAATTACACAAACTCTGATATATCTTAGTCTATTTTACTGTTGATTTATTCGACTAATCTATTTCTTCCTAATTATTCTCCATATCTTTCTCTTTTGTACTTTTTCTTCAACATTCTGATATTCAACGCAACGAAAACGGCAAGTACAACAGCCGGAATGAGAATAATTAATATGCGGGGCATATGTGCAGAAGGCGCTCCGCGAAGAGTGTAGTTAAAGGGCAGATCGGCTTTCATCAAATCATTTGCAGATATTACTTCAATAACGTTGTAATCAAGATTTGAGAGCGGATAGTCCTCTGCTATATACAATTGCTGATTTTCATCGTATATGAAAATAACAGAGCAATTGAACCCATATACATCAACTATCCTGACATCAGAAACAGACAGGCCCTGGTCTTCATTCTCAATGTACTTCTCATACGCATGGCTGAACACGCCATCATCCGGAAAGTAAGTCCCATGGGTAATAATACGTCCCTGCTTGAGTTTCGCACTTGAATAAATACCGGTAATCTTGTCAATAGGAATACCAGGTCCAACGGGTTTGGAAAATTCAATTATGCAGCCAATAAGAACCAGCGCAACGATGGAGATAATAAACAAAACTGTTATTATGACTTTCTTTTTCATCTTGTTGCCTGTACTGATTATCTTATCCAAAGGTTCTCTGGTACGGAATGTCTAATTCCTCATTTTCCGCTGTATTTGCCTACTACTCGGCCGACTGCAACGATATTGCCTGTATTTCCTTCTGCATCCGTATCAAGGCTGTCCATAAAATCCTGGAGCTTTAAAGCCGGAGCTCCGAGGCTGCCCTTGACTCTTTCTACGGGTGCTTTGAGCGCGAAAACATAGACATTGTACTGATTTGTTGATCCCGACGGCGGGTTAGGTCCGACGTAATCGGCTTTAGATGCTTCTCCTTGAGAGAAGGCAGAAGTTGACCAGCCCTGGGGAATGTTTGTTTCGGTGATACCGACTAACTTCCAGTGGATGATGTTGCTGGCGGTCAGGTCGACCATGTAGATGACATAAGTGGTTGCGCC
This sequence comes from Ruminococcaceae bacterium R-25, assembly GCA_003149065.1. Taxonomy (NCBI): domain Bacteria; kingdom Bacillati; phylum Bacillota; class Clostridia; order Eubacteriales; family Oscillospiraceae; species Ruminococcaceae bacterium R-25. The sequence goes on along the minus strand of QGFZ01000002.1, from coordinate 379,250 downwards.
TTCTACGGGCTCCCAGGAGAGCTGCGGAGAAAGATTATCGCCTTGGAATGCACAGGTTTTGCTCCAATACTTGCCATCTAGGCTCTCTGAGGTGACCTTAAAGGCCGGATAAGCGCTGACGAATTTATCATCGCTGTTATCAGCCGGGGCTTCAGCAGATGCTTCGGTTGTGACTTCGGCTGTAACTTCTGTTGTTTCGGATGTTGCAGTTGACGGAGCAGGTTCTTTCGCACAGGAAGCTATGCCCAAAGCGAGTGTTCCGATGAGGACGATTGACAGAAATCTGCGCATATTGTTTCTCCTATAAATTTAGTGAAATGAATCAATGTATTTTGACAATTATATCAGAACCGGTTCAATATCATATAATTAGAAAAAGAAGTTAGTAATATTTTTAGAACGGAGTAACAGATGGGCCATAGATATTCCATGTTAAGCAAGATGTGGATCGTGATACCATATGCGATCTTTGCGCTCGCATATGGGATATACAACAGAGAGTTCCCCGGCCTTGACCCGATAAATGCCACCGTTTATGTAGTGGCAGGACTTTTGCTTATTCCGAGCTATATACAGGCTCCAAGGACGTATGCACTGGCGGAAATCCGCCGTTACGGCGCATCCGAAATGCCTGTTTTCAGCAGAAATTATACCTATAAAAGAGTTGGCAGCAGTTTGACTTGGGCCGGCGTCGGCGAGAAGAGTTTCCGCATAGAATTTTCCGCATCGGAACAGGGTACGAAAAACTGTCAGGAAGTCTTAAAGGTCATGAAGAGCAAGCCGTGGATCATATGGCTTCAACCAGGTGTATGGCTTGCTGTATCTATAGCGATCCTCGTTCTGAATATCTTTTTAGATAATCCCGTATCTTCGCTTTTCGCCAGCATGGGTTCGGGTACAGAAATTGCCACATTAAGAATAATCGTATTCTATATGCCGTGTGTTTTAGCTTTAGTATGTCCAATCTTAAGTTTTATCTTCGTCGTTGTCAGGGACAACATCCTCTATAAATGCGCCGAAAAACTGGCAAATGAGATCGAGGCAGATCTGACTGCAAGAGCAGGTTCTCCCATGAAGTGTTACCGCAACGTCTGTCCTAACTGCGGTGTCGTCTCAACATCATCACTTAAGTGCTGCAACAACTGCGGAACATCTCTTGAAGTCTTGGACAGCACCATGGGTTTGGGCACATTAAGATATTATAGAGACGACGATTAATTCCTGAATTAAACGAACTAAGCCCGAGAGCTTCCCGGGCTTAGATATTTATCAGTCTTTTTGATCAAGAGCTGCAATTCTTATTCTGTTCAGGCCATTCTTCACTCATGCGTTTGCTCTGAGATACTGCATTGCCCAGTTCAGTTCGTAATCTTCCTTGTCACGGAAGATCTTCATTGCCGCATCGTAATCTAAGGGAATACGCACATCAACAGGGTTGCGGCTGACGCAGTCTTTTCTGGTATCAATGTTGGGATTACCATTGCCGTCAAGCACGGGACCGACAGGAAATCCTACATAGATATGTCCGCCGGTAAGAGCGCTGATGCCGCCTGTTTCCTGGTTGCAGCCATAGGAGTCTGTAAGTCCTGCAACTGTGACATTAGGCATCATGGAAAGATAGAGCGTAGCTCCGTCGCCTGCACTGAGACACCCGTAATTCGTGAGTACCAGGACCTTCAGATCAGCAAACTCGCCGTCACCTTTAATGCCATGTGTTGAAGTGCTCTTAAAGACGCCGTTCTTGCGTACACCTACGGCGTAATGATCCATATCCTCTGTTGAAAACAGGTCGCAAAGAGCATTGGCGATCTCGTCGTAACCGCCCTGATTATTACGGATATCTATGATGAGGTATTCCATTCCCTGTGCCTTGAGTCCGCGAAGTTTCTCACGGAACATCTCTCTTGCCTTTGCATGATTACCAGTCATGTATCCGATGAAGATATCGTAAAGGTCGTCGCCTGATGATTCAGCGGTAATCCTGAGATAGCCGCACTTGTCGTCCAGCATCTTCGTGCTGAAATTCTCAGCAAGAATAGAATCGTATTCATCCTCAGCGCCAAGCTTTTCGAAGTGCTTGTACAATCTGAATGCTTCAAGCTGGGTATGCGGATCGCCAAGATCTTTAAGTGTTACGGTCTGTTCTGTGCCATTATCATCAAGGAATGATACATCGAGTGTGTCGCCTCCGACGCCGGAAAGCACGATTGCAGCAATACGCTCAGCGTTTTCCTTAACGGACATACCGAGATTCGGAACTTCCTCCGCACAGGCCTTCAGAATATCCTTGCCGTTCCATTTGGTAATGACAGTACCGTCCTTAATGCCCAGCTTCTGTACTTCAGCGCCCGTGCAGACAGCGATTACATCACCGTTATCGAGCTGAACCATTGCAAGACCGTATTCACGGGGCTTATATGACACTGTATATGAAATGCATCCTTCGACCCTGTCTTTATCATCTGTTACGACATGAACATGACCGTCGTGAAGCTCAGCGCAGAACATCATGACAGCATCAGTAAATTTCTCCTCATCCTGCTCCTGTTCTGCTTCTTTCACCATAGGCATGTATTTTGCTTCAAGCGCTGCAAAGTCTACTTCTTTCCATTCCTTAAGAACATAATGCTTGTCCATATCCTGAACCATTGAATGGAATGATTCGGTGTAGCTCTCTTTAGTATGATTGAAATAGTCCGGAGACATGCCGATATAGTAGAAACCCATTACACATGTCACAAGTCCTGCGAGCACCGCTGTGATCTTATATCCGATCTTGCGCTTTGCGAAAGGTATTGGCAGGAGCGCGAAAAGTGCGACTGCATAAAGCGGGAAGAACCCTATAATAAACAACGGGAATCCTCTCAGATAAATAAGTGCATGAACTGCGGCGATGACAGCCGGCAGAAAGCAAAGCCCGCGCCACAGGCGGATCTTCTTTTTATCGCCCTTCCACTTGTGGTGGAGAACTGCGAGCACGATCATGATTATAACGACCGCACCAAACCATATGAGCTGCTCTTTATTAGATACAGCGATACGGTGCCAAAGTGTACCGAAAAAAGTATTCATATATTAATCCTCCGATTTCTTATTCATGGGTTAGACGGAGGAAATTCAATTTCGTTACAAGAATTTTTTCTGATATGTCACTTTATTTCTTTTCTTTTGATTAACATTTCCGCAACACTATAAAAATCATAGTTGGTATAATAGTAAATATCAAAAATTTTTAAAGGGAAATGCGATGGAAACTGCCAGGAGCTTGAAAAGATTCATAATAATCTTCATCAATGTGGTTGTCATGGCCGGCATCCTGATATTCGTTGTCCTTTATTCGAGATTTGAGAACACTGATTCTTACCGCAGACAGGTTGAAAACTTTGAGAACACGACTGTCACCATGGAACGGGTAACTGCTAACTATCTTGAAGGCGAGCAGCGTATATGCGATGTCTGGGCGCAATACATCAACAGCAGGAAGATGACGATGGATGAGGCAGCCGATTATATCCGCGCCTCGCACGTGCTTAAGTTCACATCGGCTCATGTGGTCCGGCTCGATACCTTAACAGGCCTTTCCACGCGCCCCAGGCTTGGTACCGCTGATGACTATGAGGTTTCCTATGAACGGTTGAATCTTTTGAATGACGTGAAGTGGGTTAATGAGATCGGAAAGTCCATCAACGTAACCCGCGCTTATACCAATCCGATGAACGGTGAACAGTCACTTGCTTTCTGCAACAGGATCTCGCTTTTCGAGAACGGCACTGAACAGAAAGCCATCCTGCTGCGTGTCATTCCGATATCAGAACTTGAACAGAAATGGGTCTTCCCGCAGACGGAGCTCGTAAACGCCGAGCTTTCAATGATCGATTCAAACGGCGATTACATCCTCAAGGGATACGGCTTTAAGAATTCAAGCTTTTTCGAGTTCTACAAATCCTATAATCCGACGGATCCTGAATCATCAAAGAAGCTGTTTGAGAAGATCACTTCATCGAGTGGTTCTGTCTCGATGACTGACTCACACGAACAGGAATGCATACTTGCATTTACCCCTATGGCCGACACAGACGGATGGATCATGCTGGGCATGGTTCCTGCGAAAGACCTTAATGCCAAGAAAGGCAGCCAGGCGCTGCTTGCGGTCGTTTCAGTAGGTCTGTTGATACTGTTCATCAGTGACATTGTTTATGTGCTTTACTTTAACAAGCGTCTTAAGATCGCGGCCAGAAAAGCTGAGTCCGCAAACAAGGCCAAGACTGATTTCCTCTCCACGATGTCTCATGACATCAGAACGCCAATGAATGCGATCATTGGCCTTACTGCGATCGCGGAGAAGAATACCGCCGATGAGGAATCGACGAAGGAGAGCTTAAGGAAGATCAGTCTTGCGGGCAATCATCTCCTGACGCTGATAAACGACATCCTTGATATCTCTAAGGTCGAAAGCGGAAAGCTTAAGCTCAACCCGCTGACATTTTCGATAGTTGAAACGGTGGAGAATCTCGTAAACATCTCGCAGCCGATGATAAAGGAAAAGAACATCGAATTCAGCTTCCATATCAATCAGATAGAAACGGAATATCTTTACACGGATCAGCTTCGTCTCAACCAGATCTATATCAACATCCTATCCAACGCGATCAAATACACCGAGCCGGGAGGAAAGGTTAGTGTGGATCTTCGTGAGGAAAAGAGCGACGTACCGGGCTGTGTCAGGCTGACTTATGTTGTTGAAGATACCGGCATCGGAATGACCCCGGAATTCATGGAGAACATGTATAAGCCCTTTTCAAGACAGGTGGACAGCCGCGTAAACAGCATCCAGGGAACCGGTCTGGGTCTTGCCATTACAAAGCAGATGGTAGAGCTGATCGGAGGCACTATCGACTGCCAGAGCGAGTTTGGAAAGGGAACGAGATTCACCGTCGTGCTCGACATAACTGCAGCCGACAGGCAGAGGGACGACATGCAGCTTGAACCCATTGACGTCCTTATCGTCGATGACGATGAGACGATGCTCGCAACTACCTCAGATACGCTTTCTTCACTTGGAGCAACGGTGGAACAGGCAAGAGGCGGTCTTGAAGCGCTCGGCATGATCGAGCACAGGCATCAGTCCGGAAGGGACTACAACGTCATCATAATCGACTGGAAGATGCCTGACATTGACGGACTTGAGACTATCAGCAGGATCCGTTCCGCGATAGAGACAAAGATCCCGATCCTTTTGGTCTCTGCATACGACTGGTCCGACATAGAGGACAAGGCGAAAGCTGCAGGCGCAAACGGCTTTGTAAGCAAGCCTCTCTTTAAGTCCACGCTCTACGACAAGATCAACGCTCTGATAGGAAAAGAGTCCGCGTCCGTTGAGCCTGAGGATGACTATTCTGACCTCAAGGGTCTTAATATCCTTGTTGCAGAGGATAACGACATCAACTGGGAGATCATATCCGCAATGCTCTCGATGTTTGGCATAACCACCGAACGCGCGGAGAACGGAAGGATCTGCGTTGATATGATGAAAGCGGCTGAAAAGGACAGTTATGCGCTCATCTTCATGGACGTGCAGATGCCTGAAATGAACGGACTCGACGCAACAAGAGCGATAAGGAAACTGGAAGACCCGTGGGCATCATCCATTCCGATCGTTGCCATGACGGCAGACGCTTTTTCGGAGAACGTCATGGCATGCATGGATGCCGGAATGAACGGACATATAGCAAAACCTGTGGACATTAAGCTGGTAATCAAGGAGATACGCAGGATCAAGGAGGATAGAGTATGAAGATGAAAAAGACGGTAAGCCTGATATTATCGGCAACAATTTTGCTCGGCATTGCTTCATGCAGTCCGGCTGACAAGAAAACAGAGGATAAGGCTTTCAAGCCCGCGCTGGATACTTCCGTAAGCTGCAACATAAAGATCGCAGGCGGCTATGATAATTTTGAGGCGCTCGAGACCGAATTTGAGCGTTTTAACGCATATTATCCGAACGTGAAACTGGTCTATACGAAGATCGACGACTACAACAACATGATCGGAACGGTACTGGACGGAAACGATGCACCCGACATCTATTTCAATTACTCCTGGATGTACGGCCGTGATAAGTATAAGTCTTCAATCGACCATGCCGAGAACCTGGCAGATCCCGCGCTGAATCTTGATCTGAACTGCATCCGCAGCAACATCATCCTCAAGACAAACGACGGCACGCTGCCAATGGTACCTGTCTTTTCCAATACATACGGCATGCTCGTTAATCAGAGCCTTTTCGAGAAGGAAGGCCTGAAAGTTCCCACGACCTATCAGGAACTCGTTAAAGTGTGCACCGCTTTCCGCGAAAAGGGTTATGAGAATCCGATAATGGGATTCACCCAAAAGGAAACGACCTCACTCTTCACTCTGACGGTCTATCCTTACTTTTTCAGCACGATCGCGAAAGATGCGGGAGCTGTCGAAAAGCTCAATTCAATGGATGCTTCGGCCGGCGAATACATGCGTCCTTCTCTCGAGAAGATAAAGCAGTTCACGACTGACTGCTCGGTGGATCTTACCTCCTGCGATGAGATAGAGAACAACTACGAGGCCGTTATCCTTCGCTTTTTCAAGGGTGATGTGCCAATGATGACATGCTCCGGTGACACGGTTTCGGGAACCAAGAAGCGTGAGAGCCGTTCGGAGGAATTCATCGCAAATCCCTTTAAATACACGTTTGTCCCTGTTCCTATGTCTGACGACGGTGCTATTTTCGCTGACATGGCAAATCTCCAGTTCTCGGTAAACAAGGACAGCAAGAATCTTCAGATGTCCAATGAATTCATGCGCTTCCTCGTCACACAACGTGAACTCAGCGAGATGGCGCAAAACAAGGGGCTCATGTCTCCTACAAAGGACCTGTCTTTCAACAGCATGTATGCCGCATTCGGAAAGGTCCCTGAGTCACGCATCCTGTCACCCGAAGTAATAGGCGTGACTGATGACGCGGTCATGCAGTTAAGGCTGGCAGGATTCAATGTTGGCACGGGTAAGATGACCGTGGATGAGGCAGTTGCCGCCTATGGCAAGCTTGAGTAGTGATCTTTCACTTCTCATGGCTTTTATATCTGATATTACGTTTATTAATGGGAGGGAAATGCGTATGGATTTACAGAAATATGTAGATGGCTTTGGTGCTATGACATGCATCGTATCCGTTGAGAAACTCGAAAACGGAAAACGCGGCAAATTTCGCATTGTCACAGGAAACAAGACTTATATCGATTCCATAGAACATCCTGCACCGGGAGCGGAATTGCTGGTTCAGAAGTTCACACCCAATCAGGAATATACAAACTATTTTACAAGAGACCTTAATTTTGAAGAGTACTGTTATAAAGCAGCGGTCGAAAAACGATGCCTTAATTCGTATGCCACTGCTGAAAGGATCCAGGGTGTCTGGTTCAATATGACATTCCTCCCGGTAGCCTATGAAGAAGACAATCTCTGTTTTTGTACATACACCATGGAGATAAACTTTGAGGCTAATCTGGACAGAATGGCATCTCTTCCTGCTGATGTCACTGCGAATGTAATCAAGATATGCTTAGAGCTCAGAAGCGTAAAAGAATTCGGCGATATGATGAATGACGTCATACATGATGTCAGGGACATGTTTGATGCCGAGCATTGCTGCATCCTGCTTATGGATTCATTCGAAAAGAAATGCACGGTCCTTTGCGAAGCGCTTGCTGAAAACACAGTCCTGACTTCAATGAATAACTATAACGATGCAGGATTCTATGATATAGCAGACAGCTGGAAAGGCCTGATCGCAGGCAGCAACTGTCTTGTCGTAAAAGATGAGCACGATCTGGATGTTGTTAAGGAACGCAATCCTATCTGGTATGAGTCATTTACTTCTGCCCACGGAAAGAACATCGTTTTGTTCCCGCTGAAATTCAGGAATAAGCTTCTCGGTTATATTTGGGCGATGAACTATGATGAATTAAAAGCTACCAGCATCAAGGAGACCTTTGAGACCACTGCATCCATTCTTGCATCTGCGATTAGCAACAACCTGCTCATGGACCGTCTGAAGGTCTTAAGTTCAAAAGACATCCTGACAGGAGTCATGAACAGAAACGAGATGAACAATTATGTCGATAAGATCTGCATGGAAAGCACTGCGCCCGACACTTCGATCGGCGTTATCTTTGTTGACCTTAACGGATTAAAACGCGTAAACGATGAATATGGCCATAATGAAGGCGATACACTCTTGAAAAATGCTGCCAAAGCTCTTGAGGAAGTCTTTGACACCAGTGATATCTACCGTGCCGGCGGAGACGAATTTACCATCATCTTAGCAGGCATAACAGAAGAAGAACTGGGTAAACGAGTTGAAGACATAAGAAAGGCTTCAGAAAAATACGAACATGTATGTTTTGCGATCGGCCATTGTTACGAAGACAGCAGGCTCAATGTAAGACAGGCTTTGAGGATTGCGGATGAGCGTATGTATGAGGATAAGCGGAAATTCTACGCAGCACATCCTGAGTTGAAAAGATAAGGAGATACCAGATGATCAGTTTTGACCACTTGCCATTACATACAGATATTTTGCAGGCTCTAAGGGAGTTGTCGATCAATTATGTGTTCCAGCCCATATTCCGTCCTGACGGTAAGACGGTTTATGCATGGGAGGCCTTAATGCGCCCGGTAGAAAGGACGGTAACGGATCTTATTGCTGACTACACCAAAAAAGATAAGCTTCACGTCCTTGAAGTGGCTACGTTCTTCGGCGCGATGCAGGCATATTTCTTAAGAGGATATGAGGAGAGAGTTGCCATCAATTCATTCCCGTCAGACTGCATGAAGCAGGAAGAAGCAGATGTGTTCCTGGATCATTTCGGAGAGAGGATCCGCGGCAGGATGATCATCGAGAATCTTGAGTATCCGTATTTCTCACCTGAACACTGGAAAGAAAAGAAGAGATCCGTAAAGTCTATGGATAATCTTTTGGCAGCTGATGATTTCGGGACCGGACTCAACAATATGGAACTGATGGAATTCATGTCTCCGGATATCGTAAAACTCGACAGAGAAGTGATCTCGGGAATCGACCACATAATCGAAAAGCAGGAGAATGTTAAAAAACTGGTAGAACATTTCCATTCGAAAAACATTCTGGTTGTTGCCGAAGGAATCGAAGAAAAAGAAGAGTTTGAATACCTCCAGGGTCTTGGTGTCGATCTTTATCAGGGATACTACCTGGCCCGTCCGGCATGATGACATAAATCCGGTCAATTATGATAAGAGATTTGAAGTTTATGAAGAAACGCTTGAGCTGATAGGACCGCCTATTTCTACAATGTAAAACAGCGTTGTATTATCTCACTTCCCTGCCCTTCTTAAGTCTGGCTTTGTTTTCATACATTGCCTCATCAGCGCGCTTGTAGACATCAGTCACAGTATCTCCCTTTTTATACATGGCTGTACCGCAGGCTATTACGACACCGCCGTTAAGGAGTGCTTCCCTGTTATGGTCCTCGATCTTCTTAAGAAGTTCATTAATGTTCTCGTAGTCATCTCCCTGTGAGATAACACAGAATTCGTCACCGCCGACGCGGAAAACGGGGCTGCGCTTGAAGGTCGTGCAGACAAGCCGGCATGCATTCCTGATGTGCTGGTCTCCTGCCTGATGTCCGAATTTATCATTAACATATTTCAAGTCGTTAACATCTATGATGCTTATGGCAAACCCGGGATCCTCAGTTTCTTTGACTAAATACTCAAGTCGGGCTTCAGCTTCTAAATAAGCGCGCTTATTCCTGACACCTGTCATCGGATCGATGTTTGCCTGCTGCTGTGCTGCAAACAGACGGCGTGATAAGTCTGCTTCTCTAAGCAACTCCTCGGCACGGGCAAGCTTCATTTCTTCATCCACATCGTGGATACCGATAATGAGCACGTTATCGTCATTCAATGCGCGTGTCGCCCTCATTCTTACAAAGAAAGGTTCGCCTTCCTTGGGCACACGGTAAGTCATCTCGAAAGATCTTTTCATATTGATCTGCTCGAGCAAGGTCTCACGTACCATTGCCTTTTTGAACATCTCGCGGTCCTCTTCACAGATAAGGGTATCCACCTCGAGCTGGCATTCATCAAAGAACTTAGTTCCGCGGCGCTTCTCATAGAGGATTCCGTGATCATCGGTCCAATAGTTGATATAGTCTTCGGTATCGAGAAGAACATAGAAGAGCTCGTCGTATCCGTATGACAATGCCTGGGCAATATGATTGAAAATAGCCGCATCTTCCTTGGCCTTCTCATATTCTTCCTTAGTTGATGCAAACTCACGTCTGACTTTCGCTATATCCGTTGTTTCGTGGGCCATTCCAAGCACGCAGATCCTTCCGAATATATCAGTGTACTTAAACTTTGTAGTATGGAATTGTCTATTATTGCCGGCAGCATCACGAACATCCTCGATAAAGGAATATGGTTCATCCATAGACATAGTCAGACGGTCATCCTGAGCAAATCTTTCCGCAATCTCTTCATCGAAAAGATCTTTATCGGTCAAACCGATGACCTCTTCGGGCGTCTTCTTGCCTGCATATTCGGCAAAAGCCTGATTGCACGCAAGGTAAATACCTGTTTCCGGCTCCTTGGTAAATGTCGTAGCCGGCATGTTATCGAGCAAAGAAGTTATGGTGTTCTTGAGTTCCACAACCTTGAGGCTCTCTTTAAGCTCGTGACGGTATTTCTCCTTCTCGTCATCGATTACATAAGCCTTAACCAGGCTCGTTCCGAGCATATATGCGATGGCATAAAGCGGAAGATACGGGAACCACAGCTGTGCCCCAAGGAACAGCGCCATAATGATGCCGAACAGACCAACAGTACGATATCTGAGCTTGCCATGAACATCGTTTCCCTTATCCTTGGCATACGCTATGAAGCTGTAAACAGATACAACAACCAGGATAACGATCTGTAATGCAAGTAAAATGTATCTAAGAGGCAGAGCCTCGTATACACATGCAGAATCTACCGTAAACAGGACAGGTATGAAAATGTTTACAATAGCCGTGACTACGATCACCAACGCGACAATCTGTCCTGTCAGCTTCAGGATCTTAACGAATCTGCCTTTCGCCTGTAGATAGTAAAAAACGCCGGCAGTCCAAAGCGCGATACCCATTGCCATAACTACAAAGTAAACGGTTGTGACGGCAAACAGGAGCTTCGGCATCTTATAGTATTCGATAATTCCCCATGAAAGGTCGATAATATAGTAAGCCAGCACAGCTAAAAGGAAACGCCTGTATACCTTCCAGGTAGCAGCCTCAAACGATTTATTGTAATCGAGGAGTATGTTCCTGTTCTCTATTATCAATACCAGAATGGCAAGCAGGTCTATCGCGGCGTAATACATAATATCTTCATATCCTTGTTATGAACTCTATACTTCATTTCTGTCAGTACACTTAACCGATATAAAGTTATAATATCACCCCAATAATAAAAGAAAATTTACTATTTGTGAACAATGGATTACTGCTATGATAAATATTGTACAGGGATTTCGAAAAAACTTACTGTTTACATCTTTGGGGGGATAATATGGTGATGGATAAAGAATTTCGAGGAAATGCATATATATTTAAAGACGGCGAAGTTCTGCTGAATTACAGCGGCGGATTTGCAGATCTGGCAAATGAGATTCCGAATACGATCGATACAAGATTTGCATCTGCATCCATGGGCAAAACTTTTGTTGCTGTGGGCATACTTCAGCTGATCGAAGCAGGAAAGCTGAGATTCGAAGATACTATCGGCGTGATCCTGGATTTTGATCTTAAACAAATAGATCCTGATGTTACGGTCAGACAACTTTTGAATCACACATCCGGTGTTCCTGATTATTTTGATGAAGCGGTCATGGATGATTATGAGGCATTGTGGAACGATTATCCCAATTACAGGATCAGACATAACAAAGATATGCTGCCCCTGTTTATAGATAAGCCGATGATGTACAGCAGAGGAACGAAGTTTCAGTACAATAATTCCGGATACGTATTGCTTGCGTCGATCATCGAAAAGATTACCGGAATGGATTTTGATGTTTATCTTAAGCAGAATGTTTTCGACAAATGCGGCATGAGCAGTACGGGATACTTTTCTTTTGACAGGCTCCCTGCGAAATGCGCAAACAGTTATATCTATTGTCCTGATACGGATGATTACCGTACGAACATTTACTCTGTCGGTGCAAAAGGCACAGGTGACGGTGGTGCATTCGTAACTGTGGAAGATATATTGAAGTTTTGGAAAGGTCTTCTAGAACACAAGCTTCTGTCTGAGCAGATGGTAACGCAAATGTTTTCCAAGCAAAGCGGGGACGGAAAAGATCCGGAAGAAGGGTATTACGGTTATGGAGTCTGGATCATCGATAATCCCAAAGGGCTGGATTATGTTTATATGCAAGGATGTGACGACGGAATAAGCGCTATATCCGAATATAATCCCAACAATGGAATGATAACGGTCATGCTCAGTAATTACGGAGATAATGTTTGGTCGAGGATGAGAAAAATAAGGGGAGAAATGTATCAGTCTGGAGAATGACAACTGCTTGCTCTTGATTCTGACAAGGAAAGACAGCTTGTACCTTTGAAAAATGACAAAGTCTTTTGTATAACGAAGGCCCTTTGGTGTATCGAAAAAAACTTCAGAACTGTTGCTCATTTTGTAGACGAAAATCGGGAAATCGTCTGCAAATCGTGCAAATCTGAGCGTTTTTGCTCATTCTGTAGACGGAAATCGGAAAATCGTCTACAAAACGAGCAACCCAGGGTTTTCACGTCATGTTGCACGAACACCCTTCACCCACCCATCGACTGCTGAAGTTGTTTCACATTTTGTTTCACGAAAACCGGAAAATCAGCGACTAAAAGTTGAAATCAGGGCTCAGTTCAACTTTTTGTACAACGAAAACCGAGAAAACGGTGACAAAAAGTTAAACAACCCAAAACTGCACTGGATTTACACTGGCAGCCTTGCACTTTGTTGTATTGAAGACAGTATTGCAGGTTGTTTTCAGTCTGACTCTGCTGTTCCCTGCCCTTAATAAATAAAAATATCGCATGTTATAATCCTCGTATCTGAAAGGAAACTCTCAGTATAGATAATCAGCAGAATAATGAAACAATAATCAATCGAGGATGTGAAAATGGGTTTTTTCGGAAAAATGTTTGGCAAAAAAGATAACGGTGATTCTGATCAGGCACCGTCCGGGGGCACATATAAAGTAGAGGATACTTTCAGATTGAATAACTCCGATGACCTGGTCGTCGTAGGTCAGATCAACGGAACTGTGAGGACCGGTGATAAGGTCAGTATTGAAGGCTCTGACGGAAATGATCTGATATTGATTAAGGGAATGGAAATCTTCAGAACCAAAGTAAATATCGCGACGGATACTAAAGTAGCTCTGTGCCTTGAGAACGGTACTAAGTACGGAAACTTAAAAGGTGTCGTTCTGCAGGTAAAAGGACAATAAATATCTTCAGAAAAATGTGAAGATGCTAAAGGGTTGCCCCAAATCTGAGACAACCCTCATATCCCCATACGCGGCCTAAAATCCTTTACCTCAAGCCCTATCAGATCAGATCCGATATCTTCAGAATTTCCCGCTTAATCGTTATTACCTGTATTATCCGTGTTTTCAGTTGAGCCCGTCTCACCTGTGGTTTCAGTGGTTTCAGAATTTCCCGTGCTGCCTGACGCATCCGTGCCGGAAGACGATTCTGAGCCGGCACTTGTTTCCTCACTGGCAGAAGTTTCTGAGCTGGCAGATGTTTCCTGAGTATCTACAGTCGTTTCTGAGCTGGAAGCAGTCGGCTCAGTCTCACCCGTGCTTTCCGTGCTTTCAGTTGCTTCCGTACTCTCAGATGCATTCGTCGCATCAGTATTTGTTGGTTCATTCCAGCCTGAGTAATCAACTCCTTCGGCCTTGCAGAGCTCAATGCAGCGGTCGATATGGCTGCGGATCAACTGCCTTGTAGCATCATCTATAGCGTTTTTATCGTAGCAGAAGATCTGCATAGCTTCGTATGTGTATTCTGTTCCGTCTTCCATCTTATCTGTTGCCAGATATGTATTGCAGAAAAGGCCCAATGTCCTTGAAGCTGTGGTTCCATCCGCAAAGGTGACTTCGACTGTTACTTCGACATCCTTTACCAGATAAGTAAATATATAGCTCCTGCTGAGAAAATCTTCTTCGTGAGTTATCAGACAATAAATATCCATACGGTCTGTCATGGCATTGCAGACGTTAAAAAGGTATTTGGAAGTCTGAAGCGTACTGTAATCTGTGCTGAACTGATCGTAATATCCTACTATTGTCTTGCCGATAGGATGTCCTGACATGTCATAACCATCAACATAAGTCGAACGGAAATCATTAAGCTTTACGGTTGAACCGCTCTTTACAATGGAAGGACAGTCGATGCTTACGACTTCAAAGGCCGCGTTTTTCACTTTGAAGTTCACGGTAGAGATATTTTCGCCCTCGACCGAGATGGGGAAATTTATCTGATAATTTGCATTGCCATCCCAGTCAACACCATAACCGAATGCCTGTTTGCCGACATCCAGACTTATCGGGAGCGAAGTATCAGGCGCAAGCTCTGCTGCACAAACCCTGATCGTAAACGGCTCGATGATACTGTTGTAACTGGAGATACTGCCGGTACCGGAAGCATCGGGCAATTCTGGCAATTCCGGTCCCTTGCCTGCAAAATACGCTAACGTGACGCATAACACGGCTACGGTTATGGCCGCAACAGCCACTGTCGATGCGATCTTTATGACCGTTGCTCTGGTTGGTCTGTGTGTCTTCTGAGGCTTTTCTACCGCTTCATCTTCGCGTGTATATATCGCTGTAAAAGCAGCATTTGCTTTCTGCTGTACGACATCCGGTATCTTTGCGTTTTTCTCGAAAATATTCTTATTTTTCATGTCATTTCTCCTATTAACTCTTAACCGCCATAGTATTTTGCGAGCTGCTCTCTGCCCCTTTGGAGCCAGGTGGTTACCGTGCTTTTCGGGATATGGAGCATCGAAGCAATCTCTTTGGTGCTGTATTCCCCCAGGTAATATAGAGTGATGACCGGTCTGTATTTCTCATCGATAGAAGCTAAAGCGTCCTTGAGTTCGACATTATATTCGTCAGTTACAGAAGGCTCTTCCCATTCTTCGAGGCCCGTCTGGCGCTTCCTGACTTCCAGGATCTTATAGCAATTGTTTATAAGGATCCTCGTCATCCATGTCTTGAAATACTTGTCTTCTCTTAGTGTGTCTAACTTCTCAAAGCAATTAAGGATCGTCTCGCTGACGGCATCGGCAACGTCCTCGTCATTCATGAGGATTGCCAGTCCGACTTTGTACATCTCCTGCATGTGCCCCTGCATCAGCTCGGCAAAGGCAAGCTTATCGTGCCTTTTCGCGAGTTTTACAAGCCTTATTGTTTCATCAATCTGCATTACTTATCTTTCCTTGTGTACACAACCGAATGGAGATCTTTTTTCCATTCTCTACTCATTAGATAGACGAAGACTCCGTTTGGTCTCAACAAATTTGCAAAGAAATTCCTTAATTTGCTTTTCAGCTATTTTAACTTAAATGGTATAGTCAGAGTATCTTGATGGAAATCTCGAAAAGAAGGAGCCTGCCACTTATGTCTGTTTATATCGCATACAGGGATCTTGTAACTTACCAATTCCAGATGAGTCTTTGCGGAGGAACGCCTACAAATCCCGATTTCCGCCTTGCCACGGTACAAAGTGGTGTTTATCTTCTGACATGCGGCGGAAAGGATTATGCGGTCACTAAAGAAAGAGGAGAACAGTTTAAGAACGAAGTCTTATCAAAGACCACGGGAAGCCACGCAGGTCATTTTCCGATGGTTCCTGAGCATAACGGCAAAACGACCGCAGCGGTCATCGAGATATACGAAGATAACGAGACCAAATGGTATGACTTCGATGACGAGCTCATGCTCAAGATGCTGACCGATCTGAAAGACGAGCTGGGCGAGCCTTTGGATCGAAGGGGCCTCATCAACCACTGCTATCCGAATCCTTCCCTGCCTGAAGATTTCGAGCTCCAAACAATATACCATCAGATATACTGCGGACCGGACAATACACCTCAGGCAGTTATCAGGGTAATGTTTCCCGACACCGAGACAAGCCGCCTCTGGTCATTCGGAGACGAATATTTCGTTGTTATCAGAAAAGGACTTGATCAGAACAAATATAAAGTTCCGGCAAGCCTTATTCCAGATATAAAGGATAAGGTCAGAGAGCTTTGCAAGAACCCTGCAGAAGCATACGTTGAACCCGGCAAATGGGAAAGCTACATCCAGTTCGGCAAGACAAAGGAACGTATCTTCACTGATCCCGGCAAGACAATGGAGCTCTTAAATTACATTGCGTCCAATTCGGAATTCGATTCAACATCACAGATAGATACCAATAAATATTATCCCTTCAATGCACCGCCGGCAAACGCATTCGGCATGATGGGCTTCATGAATAATATGATGGCACAGCAGCAGGCCGCTGCAAATACATATGCGAATGCCGCTGCCGCACAGGCAACAGAAAAAGCTGCCCAGCCTGCTCCCGGCACCTGGAAGTGCCCCATGTGCGGAGCTTCCAACACCGGCAAATTCTGCATAGAGTGCGGCTCAGTCGGCCCTGACTTCTGATAACCCACTCTAAATATATTTATACAATCCGACACCCGGCAATTAGCATGCGCTTTTGAACAGGCATTTTCCCTTTTTCGAAAAAATTCTCACAAAAGGTGAAACCGGGCGGCACCAAAATGCACTATTATAGGTGAACGGCCGTTCAGAACGAATTTTGAGGTGAGACGATTGAATGACGCAAAGGCGCTGGCCTTACTGAAATCAGGTGATCAGGAAGCACTTGCTTGGTTTATAGACAAGTACAGTGCGTATGTGGGAGCCATAGTAAACAACATCCTTGGGAGCTCCATGAGCCATGAGGATGTCGAGGAAGTGACGGCGGATGTTTTCGTTACTTTATGGAGATCTTCGGAGAGCCTTATTCCTTTGAACCTGAAGGGGTATTTGAGCCGCGTGGCACGCAG
Source organism: Ruminococcaceae bacterium R-25 (assembly GCA_003149065.1). NCBI lineage: Bacteria > Bacillati > Bacillota > Clostridia > Eubacteriales > Oscillospiraceae > Ruminococcaceae bacterium R-25. Next base: position 362,069 of record QGFZ01000002.1, on the reverse strand, counting down.
CCTTTCCATGCAGAAATTGCGGGAGCGGGTGCAGGTGCTGCCTTTGGACGAGGACATTCTTATCCTGGATGAAGATTCGGTTTTCGACAGCCTTGAGCGTGAGGATCAGGATCAGGAAATACGCAAGCTGGTCTACTCGATGCCTCAGCCGGATAAAGAGATCTTTCTGAGATTCTATTACTACTGTCAGAGCGTTTCGGTTATCGCTGATCAAATGAAGATGAACCCGTCCACGATCAAGACCAAGCTAAGGCGCGGGCGCGAGCGGCTCCGTCAATCCCTCAATGACATCAAAAGCACTACAGGAGGAGATCTCAATGCAAATTAATATACGTGATCTGATGGATAACATCGAAGATTCTTCCGTTGAACTGGAAGATGCCAATGTCGTCTCCTCCGAGAGGATAAAGGAGTTGACTAAAATGAAGATAAATGAATTAGGAGCTGCACCTAAGCGCAGTGCCAAAAAGAAGATCGTAACGGTACTCGTTGCCGTAGCAGTAGTATCTGCACTTGGCGTCTCAGCTTATGCCGCTTTGGCAGGCGGACTTGGAGGCCTTACATTCGGCAAGAGCTCCTGGAGCCCGTCGATCGAAGAAGATATTAAGTATTCCCTGCCGGACCGCGAGAACATCTCAACTGTCGGATACGCCGATTCTGCCGAATACAAGGCAACGGCAGAGTGGATCGCTTTCGATGACAGCTACGACCGTGATTCTAAGATCGTCGATGCATTCGAGGCAGAATGCAGGCGCACCGGAGTTGATCCGTTCGCAGAAAAGTACGGCGACTATCTTATCTACTCACAGGAGATGGCAGATAAAGTCGATGAGATTACAGCGAAATACAACCTTAAGCTTCACAAGAACATAACCGACTGCGATGAGAAGGTCTTAAGGGAAAAGTGCGGTGACGTCTTCTCAGACGGCATTACCGGCGGCGGATACATGTACGAAGACGGCACATTCCAGCTCGACTGCACCTACAAGAACTGCGAATTCCAGATAAGAAGATGCATGAAGGGCTACTTCGACACCACCTTCCTTAACGTCGGCGACATCGGTAAGTTCGAACAGTGGACCTACGTAACGAAGGAAGGCTACACCGTGAGCTGCGGTCTGCGCAGCGACGGCTACGGACTCATAACCATCGACCTTGAAGATTGCTTCATTTCAATCAACATCCTGCCCTGGGACAGCGACCTGAACGAAGCGGTTCATACCAAGGCTGAGATCGAAGAGCTGGTTGATCAGATGAATTTCAGTAAGTTCTGACAGGGTCCTGGGCGAGCGTTTTTATTCAGGATTTGCGGGTGGACTTTAAGGGTGCACCCGCAAATTTTGCTTTAAATTCACATTTTTAATTCGGATCTGCGGATGATAACGTCATTTTATATATAACGCCCGAAGAATTCTGCTAACTCAGTTATGTTCACACCGTAAATATCTCTGTACTGTCTATATAATCCAAGTCCCATAAGGTAGCTGTCCGGCCCTTCCGGCGCAAATGTATGCTCTATGCAGAATACGGGAATCAGGAATGTGGCAACTGCAAATACTGTAAATAAAACAAGTAATGGCTTTCTTACTTTATCTTTGCTTGCAAAGATCAATATCGCGAAAACGATATTTATTATCTCTATTACTGCGAACGCTATGTAATTAGTTGAATAGAATGAATCAGAGCTGCCCGTTAAGATCACATTAAATAACAGCAGCATAATTATCGGAACGATTACAAGCACTAAAGATATAACCCGGAAAACTCTGTTGATCCTCATTTTTTCTTCCTTTCAATGGCAAGGCAGCCGTAAGCCTCGTGGTATTTTAATGTCATCAATACCACATATACAGATTTAACCGGATAAATGTTGCATCAGAATTTGGTTTATCAGTAACTTACGCTTGTTTTTTATCACGAAGAACACACTGCTTTATCCTGTCTAAAACCCATTTGCATCCGAGCGGTCCAAGTATTCCGATGAGAACATATACTATCTTGACACCGGGGCTTATCTCCCAGTAATACCATTCTGATCCGCGGAAATAATCTGCATCAAAAAAGGGAAGTTCCGTAATATGTTCACTTATCAGCATCAAAATGAGATTAAAGATATTGAAGAATGCAATATGAAGTCCCATTATCCAGAAAGTGTTACAGGACATATAGTTAACGAACCTGCTCTCGAACACAGGCTTTCCTATAAGTTCCACGAATGTCAGCCAGAACAGTATTCCTACTAATGATGACACTAGAGGCGTTACGATATAAGGACTCGTAAATCCCGTCATGTCATTTATGCTGTCGAAAGCCACGTCATAGGGTGCAGGAAGATAAACGGTTCTTATCATGTTGAAGATGAGCAATCCGGACATTAATCCTATCTTGGCACCACCCGGCATTGCAGCATGTTTCCCTTCGAGATGCTCCCTGTATATTACGCCCAGTTCGAGGAAAGGCAGGAAAAATAGTACCTTGAGCGGCAAGAGGAAATAGTTGGTTTCTCCGGGAGATACGAGCTGTTCCATATTTTGTGCCTGATAAACGGCATAAAGATGTGCGCAGGTAAAGATGGCCAGCATAACGTAACTGTTCCATATCTTCATCTTTGTCAGCAGCTTTTTGATGACAGCGTAGATCATAAGCGTAGCAAAAAGCGTAATGACGAACCACATCGGAGTTACCATTGCATACGGTGTACCGATGGTTATGACATTCTCCAGCATATATCCGATGTATCCGCCGGGATAGGACGGCACTTCACCTGTCTTGATAAGATTCAAAAGCCACTGTATTCCAAACACTGCAACTGCTATGCCGGTATAAGGAAGCAGGAGTGATTTTATCTTCCTAAGTGTATATGCCCCGAGTTTTGTTGTTCCGTCTACTTTGTTAAAGTATCCGGAAATAAAAACAAACATCGGCATGAAGAAGGAATTATACGGTATGAAGTCCCCTAAAATATTAAAAGCAGTAAAAGTATGTTGATCGACGACCATAAAGATACCGATTGATCATCTTTTTAATGTTTACAATCAATGAATCGATTTCTAAAGAAATGCTCTTCATCATGTTGTCGACATCTTTCAAAGATAATTCAATAAATGAATCAATCTCGGCTATCATAGAATCATAGTCCTTATCATCTATTGGCGACTCAATTATTTCCATTGCATTAACACTACCGCCTATTTCTTCAGAAAGCGATACTATTGATTGAGATATGCTAGATAGACGTACTGATTCAATATATGGTCGATAATTATCCAATTGATTCTTAAGCATTCCGATGAAGTGTTCAAATCCGGAATCAGACAATGATGGATTGTTCTCTTTTATTTTTTTATCTATGCCGCTTTTGCTTTCTAAAGCCTTGATAGCTGACAACTGAATAATTGGGACTGTTTTTTTATCTCGTATTAAGGAACGATCTACAATTCGTCTCAGTCTTACCACGTGATCTTTTGCAACTTGGCTCTTATCTTTATCTCCACTCGGGGACGCATTTATAGAGTCAATTTTATTTTGTACTATTATGATTGGGCATTTATATAATGCAACAGAATTTAGTACAGCTAAGGTATTAGCATCACTGCTGACCTTAACCGTTGTTACATAAACGCATATATCTATCGTTGGCAGAAGCGTATCAAGGGTTATTCTCTCATGTGCAGCTAAACCATAGGCATTAAGACCGGGACTGTCAATAAGAATAACATCTTCACCTATATTCAGATTGGGTGTTTGTAGTTCTATACTTGAAACACCTTTAATATTTCCTCTGTTATAACGCTCGTCGCTATACTCCTGTAGTTTTTTCTTTGAATAATCTTTTCCTTTTAATACTTCAGAATGACCGTCAACAAAGTGAACGACAATAGACTCTTCAGGTCCTTTTGTACAACAAACTAATACCCCTGAAGATGGTACAACCGAGCTGGATAATATATCTTTTCCTAAAATAGCATTAATAAGTGTCGATTTTCCTGAACTGGTATCGCCAACCAACCCTATCCGTATACGATCATCCATCCAATCATCATGGCGGGCATGAATCCACCTCAAAACATCTTCAAACATGTTCTGAGATGTGACATTTGTCATTAATACCTTTTCGTATTCAGCTAAGCATTCAACACTTTTCAAGGCATTTACCCACCATTATTGGCTTATCCTTATGTAGTTTGATAAAGGGCTACACTTCTATTGTAGTAATTATATCACCTCAGTAAAGAATCCTTGATTATTTACCGATAAATATTATTCTTCTTACAAAATAGTAAGAATCTCTTCAGGATTAACTTCGGGTTCTGCTATAGTTGTCCAGTAACGCACACCGATGAGCCGATAAAGTCCCCCAGCTTTAAAGTCATCTACCACGTAAAACCCCTCTTCCTTGATGTCGAACTGGTGAGGTGCACCTTTTGAGTCCATTAACTGAAGGCTATCGCCTTTCTCAAACCAATAGGCTAACCACAGCTTCCAGGCCGGCCCCTTTTCATTTATGTTTTCGACACAAACCAAGTGCGGGGCTCCCGCTTTAATGCCTTCAACCTTGTTTTCGTTGCTAACGTAATGCCAGATATAAGTACCGTTAAAATTCTGCACAGTCTATCCCTCCAGTTATTTGATAAATAAAACCTCTATTCTTCCCTTATTCGATATTTTTTTCTTGCGAGAAATGTCTCATTGAAGTGTGTTCAAGAAAGCTTAAGCACCATTATCGGAGATTCAAAAACCACCGATAATGATGCCTAATATACTCACAGGAAATACCCAAACTCCAAATTACTCTGTCAAGAATCGCCTTCTTGACATTGCTGACCTCCGGTAGACCACCTGTCAGCCTGCTTTACCAAATCATTTAATAGTATTGTTCTGATACTGTTGTAGAGGCGATCTGCCCAGTTTTCGAATTGGGAATAATAACCAAGAGCAGGCTCGTAAATGCACTGACGGTCAAAGAGCCCCATTCTCTTATCGTTGCTTTGCAGTTCCCTTCTGAGAGTTTTAATATAGTCGTTTCTTACTCTTTTATCCTTTTCCAACTCGTATATTGGAATTTTCTTACACTGTTCAATCTCTACTTCTTCAAAATGGAACATGATGCTTTCGTGATCGAGCAAGTGGATTATAGATTCTTTCACATTACAAGAATAGTTCAAAGTAAGTTCCGGAACTGCTGCTCTGATTTTAGACATGTAGTCGGCTATAAGCTCCAACAATTCTTTTTGAAGTGCTGTTCTAATTCTCCTGCTATATCTGTCATAAACATACCTTTGGGTGTGTCTTTGAACATCCCCTGTAAATTCGTCAAGAGAATAGTCTTCAGATCTCAATCTATACCAGTAATGATCTACATGATCAGGAATATACACACAGTATTCTTCTATGACAGGCTTAAACTGTTTTCTTACTTTCTCTATAGCAATATTCGGATCAGGCCTTTCGATTCTGTCTAATGCTTCAATTCGGAAATTTTTAAAATCATTGTTATTCATGTTCTAATTCCTCCGTATTAGTTTCTTTATTTTGTGATGTAATTCTTTCCATGAGTAATTACTCCTTTCAGATAAAATTCGACCACACCCGAAGGTGTGGCCGTACTGTTATAAGAGATGATTATTTTGCGAGGAGCAGATCGTTATACCTATTCTGTCATTTGCGGAAAGATATCGCCGTCTTCCGGCGGAATATCCTTATCATCGGGCTGAGGAGGCACATCATATTGATCGTCATAATCCGTAGTTGCTGATGTCATATGCTGGCTTTCTGGCTCTGAAGGATCCCTATCACTATGCTCATAGAACATAGTCTTTGATGGAATCCACCAAACAGAATCCCTGCCAGTCTTACCATGACGGTTCTTCTCGAGATAAATATAGGCCGGCCTAACTTCGTCGCCATTTAGGGTATTACCTTCTTCAGCCGAACCTTCTTCTTTCTTCTTGTAGTAATCAGGCCTGTCAATGAACATAACGGTGTCTGCATCCTGTTCAATTGCGCCAGAATCTCTAAGGTCAGATAACTGCGGTGTGTGATCTTCTCTCTGTGCAGCACCTCTTGATAACTGAGAGAGTGCGATTATCGGAATATTAAGATCCTTAGCCAGAAGTTTTAGATTTCTCGAGATATCCGTTACTTCCTCATTCCGAGACCTAGCTCGTGCAGACTTCATTGTCATAAGTTGCAGATAGTCAACAATGACAAGTTTCGGTTCTGCACCTGAAGATGCAAGCTGCTGAAGCTTGGACTTCATGGATATCGGATTGGTATCGGAGTTGTCATCAATATAGATTGGATAATCCCCGAGCTTTATCAATGCCGTGTCGATCTGCTTTCTGTCATCATCGGTCATCTTATGTGAGTATATGATCTCGTTTACAGGCTTATTCATACAGGATGACATCAGTCTGGAGCCTATCTCCTGCTTACTCATCTCTAAGGAGAAGATTGCAACGGTATGGCCATTTGCAGCGACGTTCGCCGCCATGTTAATAGCCAAAGCAGACTTGCCCATGGAAGGTCGGGCTGCAAGTATGTTAAGTGAACCTGGTCTTAATCCTCCGAGCATTGAATCAAGCTTCGGGTAGCCCAACTTGATCTTTCCGCCAGCGTTGTTATCACGGATTTCGGCGGTGATGTCAGTCATGGTGGTCTTGAGGATATCATGTAGAGGTTCGAAACCTCTGGAATCCTCTGGATTGATAAATGGAGTTATCTTACTTACTGCATAGCTTGCCGCTTCACCTGCGTGTAGATTGCCTTTAGAAAGGTTAGACTTAACATCATCTATCACCATCATCAATTTACGGCTTGTGCTCTGTTCTCTTATTATCGAAACATAGCTTACAAGCGCTGACTGAACTGCTGTAGTGTCGCCAACCTTGTAAACATACCGCTGACCGCCCGCCTGATCTGCAAGCTTTCTTCTTTCAAGCTCTGAATAGACTGTAATGCGGTCTATATGAACGTTGTTAAAGAACATATCCATGACAACACTGAATATTGTACGGTTTCGCGGATCAGTGAAATCCTCTGTCGAGATCTTATTCTCAACTGTCTTAAGTATCGCTTCATCTTTTCGCATGCAGAGGGCAAGCAAGGCCATTTCGGCCTCGCTCTCCCTTGAGATTAATTTATTAGAATCATTCATATATATTCCTTCTGAATACTTAAACTGAATCAGCGAACGAGCATGCTTGTAACGATAGTAGCAAGAACAAGAAATGCCCAGCTGGCTAAATGCAAAACTACGATTAAGACCATAATGCTGCTATTGGCTTTCGTATTTATCTTGAAACCCGACATTGATAATCCAAGCAATATGGTCTGGATTATTAACATTACCGTGTATGACACTAAACATTTGAACAGCTTTATGCCTGCCTCATCCAGATGCAACGGGAATGCTATAAAGCAGGACATGACCATACAGGCTGTTAATGCGAAAGCAACCAGGACTATGAGGAAGTTGCGCGTGCCCTTCCTCCTAACCGGATCCTTTAATGCTGTCTGCCAAAAGAACTCGTATGTCTTCTCTTCTTCTATCTGATTTTCGTTATTCATGGTATTTCTCCTTATTTTGGGGTGTGTAATACTGACCGGCCCGAGGCACCTGCCTTCAAACCGGTTAAATCTTGTTACTGTTTAGGAATACAGTATTGCTTTACGTTTTGAGAATGTTCATATTGTTATGAGGGGAATGAAGTTTCTCCGCCTTACAAGTTATGCAAGCAGGGTCATGTTTTCTATCAGATCAAGACAACTTTCCAACTTCTTTAATAAGGAATAGACCGGCTTTTTGAGGCAAAACTTCATTTTCAGCAATAACACAACTCTAACCACTTCTGTTAATCATAGTTATTCTTTTACTCCTTTCTATATAGAATTTGATATATATCAATAAGTTGATATGCGGAATTATGCGGTAATAAGAAACGCCTGCTGAAATAGCCAAACTATAGGAATCCCTTAAAATTCTCAGTCATGGCATTTCAGATCTCAAAAGATGCGCATAGGAAGAACGCCTACTAAGAAAATCGTTCTTTCTTAGTAAGCTAATAAATATTTGCGACCATTCCAAAATTGTGGTCGTTCTATTATAGGAAATGTTTTTTTCGCGAGGGCAGTATTGAAACCCTGTTTACTCGAGTCCTGTCATCCCCATCTAAACCGAGAGGTCAAACTGGTTCTTAGAGATGGCGCCGTGGGTAAGGAATGTTGCGGGAATAACTCAGATAATAGGACACTTATGAGAGGATTTCTGAAAAAATCTTCGCTTATCTAATAATTAAGGGCTTGTCACCTTATGACGACAAGCCGCTAATATTGCTAAGTTAATAACGATTGTTTGAAGGATAACCTCCACCAAATATGAATGCTAATAAGCCCACGCCAAGTCCAAGCGCTAATAATCCATACCCAGCAAATCTTTCCAGCGTTTCTCTGTGCTCGGTTTCCTTTTTTTCCTTTCTAATTGCAGCACTTTCCATGTGCTCAACAAAATACTGCTTCTGTTCAAACGGGATAAGCTGTAAAAGCCATGGCAACAACACAGTTGCCCGTGAATGCGAAGGTATTGTCGATGTCTTTGATGAGATAAGCAAAAATCCTCTCCCGTCTGTTCCGACCATCCAGTATATATCTGGTACAAATAAAGATAAGGCGTTATGGGCAGATTCACACAAGGAGATCGTCAATGCGTCCGTTAACGGCAAGTATGTAGAGCTTGAATGCGGTCACTATGTGCATAACTATGAATCTGAAAGAATTGCCAAAGATATAAAGGAATTGCTTAAGGCAAACTAACCTACTCCCCCAAATACAGCAGCCCGGATCACTCCGGGCTGCATTGGTATCTTACTGAATTTAAGATTAGAAATCTTTCATCATGGCTCTGAGATCATCATCAGATTTATCTCTGATCGGATCTACTTCCGCATAGAACTTGGCTTCCATGACCGCAACGGCTTTTCCGTCCTTAACAAATACGATATCGTAGACACCGGGATCTGCAGAATCGGGATTCAGATATAATGAGCCCCACTGGTCTGCTGCATCCTCAGGCTTTTCCAATGTGCAGGTGGCAAGCACTTTGACGTCTTCTTCGGTAAAGCCCATATCTGTATAGACTTTTGCATCGTCAGCATGCTTATATACATAGACGTAAATACCGTTTGTTACACTTGAATCAAGATGGAACTCAACCCATTCATTAAGTAAGAATACGCATCTTATTCCCTTTACGTCAGGATCCTTGTCATTAAATTCTGCGGAGCCGAGCTGGTTGCCTTTCAAGGTTATTCCCTTGATCACGTCTTTATCGAACTGATAGAGCTCACCGGGGAGCAGAACAATTGCATCTGCGGCTGCAGTATCTTTGGTGGCATCGTTATTTCCGCCGGCATTGGCTTCTGTTTCGGTTTGCTTGGCAGAAGTTGCCTCAGTAGATCCGGATCCGCCGGAATTTGCGCAAGATGCAAGCGATAAGAGCATCGTTGCTGAAAGGATCAGTGCAAATATCTTTTTCATACGAATCACCTCCAAGATAATTATACAGGATTTATATCATTCTTGATTATCTTTGTCCGATATATCAGCCTTAGCTTTCTTTGCCTTCTTCGCGGAAATGACCGCTCCGAAGAGCAGTATCAGTAAAGGTATTGAGAGGATAAGCGCAGCAACAACGAATCCGAAGTAGCTGAGCTTAAGCAGCAAAAAGTACACGAACATCAAAAAGACAGTCCCGTAGAACTCCCATGTCAAAAGGAAATTGCTGTGTGTTGCCAATGAGTAAATGACCGCAATTATCAGCCAGATAACAATGGGTCCTAAGGCAACGAGAAGATACGGCCAGTAGTAGCCGATAAATGTCTTTCTTTTATTTTTAGCTTTATCCTTTTTACCCATGACTGCCTCCTCCCGCAAGATCTTTGATCACTTCGCCTGCGATTATAAGACCGGCTACAGAGGGTACAAATGCAGTGCTGCCCGGAAGGCTTCTGCGCTTGGAATCAGGACGCTCAGACTCACAGTCAGCCTGGGCTTCGGATATATCCTCAAAGGGTGTGACCGGTTCTTCCTCGGAATAGACGACTTTCAGATTTTTAACGCCTCTCTTTTTAAGTTCTCGGCGCATTACTTTCGCCAGAGGATCCATATGTGTCTTATAGATATCGGCAACACGGAACTTAGTCGGATCGAGCTTATTTCCGGCACCCATTGAACTCATGATGGGAACCCCTGCCTTCTGGCTACTCATGACCAGTTCGATCTTGGCTGTAACAGTATCAATGGCGTCGACTACATAATCGTATTTATCAAAAGGGAAATCAGAAGCGTTTTCGGGAAGGAAAAAGCATTTATATGTATTTACCCGGGCTTCCGGATTGATATCGAGAATGCGTTCCTTCATAACGTCAACCTTATACCGGCCGACAGTTTTCTGAGTAGCTATTATCTGCCTGTTAATGTTTGTTAAGCAGACTTTGTCATCGTCTATCAGGTCAAATGCGCCAATGCCGCTCCTGGCCAGCGCTTCACACACATATCCTCCGACACCGCCGATTCCGAAAACAGCCACGCGGCATTGAGACAAGCGCTTGATTGCCTCTTTTCCGAATAGTAATTCAGTTCTCGAAAACTGGTTTAACATGTCTCATCTCACAAAATAAGTGCCTTAAGGATATCCGCTATTAAGCTGCAAGCTTCTTTTCTTTGCTGTTTGTAATGATGGCCAATACCAGGAAAACGACTGCCATTATAAAGGTCAGGGCAAATATTCCATAGAAGAACTCGGCATCACTCATTATATTATTTAAACCGATAATCGGAGCTATCACGATAACTGAATCGATCATGGTTATGATAGAAGCTGCCATCCTTAATGATCTGCATTTGGAAGCAGGTCTTCTTCCCGTTATCTTGGTGCAGATACCGTTAAGTACGATCGATACGATAGCCATGGCCAGGAGTATGGCAGCGCCTAATAATATCAGAAGTCCATAAACAAAAAGGTCATCGGAGTTGCTGGCTCCAAGCATCATGGCAAACGGGCCTACGAAAAACATCATTACTCCAATAGCACCTGCAGGAAAGATCTCAAGTATCAGCATGATATCTGTAATAAGTCCCACAACAAAACAGGTGCGTCTCGGTCCGCCCTTTACTTTAGCAGGCGCAGCTGCTTGAGGAACTGCCTGAACAGGCTGCTGATAAACAGGCGCAGGCTGGACTGCCGGCTGGACAGGCTGAGGTACAGGTTGCTGATAAACAGGTTCAGGCTGGACTGCAGGCTGAGGTACAGGTTGCTGATAGACAGGTGCCTGCTGCATCACAGGCGCTGCTGCCTGAACATTTACAGCTGTTCCGCAAACCTTGCAAAACTTTTCGTTATCTCCTACTTGAGCACCGCAATTGGAACAAAACATACAGATTTTCCTTTCTTAACGTTATGAGTGTTTTTAGCCTATGCCTGCTGTAGCAATTATTGATCCGACAAAAGCGAACATACCTATCGCAGCACCTGTTATCGGAAGCCAGAGTATTTTCCTGCTGCGCTTAACAAGCATAATTATCATAGAGATTATTCCAAGCAAGCCACCAACCGGTGCGAGCATGTATCCGAGACAGGCTCCCAAAAAGAAAACGATCAACTTGGTGGCTTCTACTGATTCGATCTGGACACTTCTTCCGGAAGGCAATGCCGCGGCTATCATTATCATTACCATTCCTATTATTCCCAAACCGGAAAACACCATTGAAAGCACACCTAATACTTTTGGACCCTTGGGAACCTTATTTACACTGTTCTCGACCATATAGTTCTCCTTTTATTACTCCATAAATAACTTTTCGTAATAGTCTGCCCTCTTATCGCTCATGCTGTCAGCTTCGATCATCAGCATCAGGTTGTCGTCAAGTTTTCTCACATAGTAATAAACATGAGCTTCATCACTGCCGGCTTCCATAACCAGTTCGACGCGTAAGTATTCTTTTCCGCCGAGCGTTACTTTCACTATATCACTTTGTGTGGCTGTTAAACCATCTTTTACGAGGCTGCTGATCTCAAATTTCATATAGTCGTTCAGATAGTCTTCTGCTGTATAATTCCGGCCATCCTTGGATCCAAGCCATCTGTTAAAGAAATATATATGTATTGTTTCTCCTTTTAACCAGAAGCCTGCATCATATTCTGTTGCGAGCAGGCGCTTCTTATCTTCGCCTTTTGTCGAATTCACGGCATACATAAACATTTCATCACGGTCTTCTTCGCCTATTTCCTGAAAACCGTCAGGTATTTTCAGCTTCAATCCGGCACATTCATTTGTATATACGCCGTCTTTAAAAACACCCGGAGTGTAACTGGTACCGTCCATAGGATCATCACTGTCAAAATCAGGCGCCGCTATGTTCCTTTCGAGCGTGATTATATAGATATGTCCGAACTCTTCAGATTCAATGATCCTGTTATTGGTTGAACATGTAAACGAAGAACCGCTGTGGGAATAGCCGTTAATATCCTTCATCAGACCGCAGCAGTAACCGCTCTCATCCTTAAGCAGGATTTCCATCGAATCCTTATTAAGCAGCTTTCCCGTGAAAAGCGCCCTGTCAAACTTGACCATGTCTGTAAGGCAGGAATGTATTCCGCTGTCACCTCTGTATGAATTCGGACCTGCAGGATATCCGTTCTCATCAGTAAAGCCGTAGCGAACATACTCGTCAAACCCTACAGGCACATATGTCATGTCATCTTTAGCCATAGATGATGTCTTCGTCATCTGGCATTTATCAAAGATATTCTTCTTAACATAATCGCAGTATTTCATATCGGACACGTTCTCGATAATGAAAGCAAGAAGATGATAATTGGTATTGCTGTACTCGTATCCTTCTCCGGGTTCAAAATCCAGAGGTGCCTTATACAGAGCCTGCAAAAACTCCTCATCGGAAACCTTATCGAGAAAGATATCACTAAGCTTCTTGTTTGCAGCATCCTCGCCTGATATGTTCCAGAACGGATCAGGATTATTGCAGTAATCGGGAATTCCGGAATTCATGTGAAGCAGATTGTAGACAGTTATCTTCTTTCCTGTCTCATATTCCGGAAAATACTTATCCAGCGTATCACCAAGACTGATCTTTCCTTTTTCGACCAGCTGCAATACCGCTACTGCCGTAAATGTCTTGCTGACGGAAGCCATATCGAAGATCGTATCCTCTGACTCATAGGTCTTCCCGTCTTTTTCCAGCTCGTTTTCCGCATAGAGGTATATCATGTCTTCATCCGTGGCAACGGCAATTACTCCCGTACAAACGGAATCGCCATAGATCTTAACGAGTTTAGCGTATTTTTCATCCGGATTTGACCAGGTTCTTCCGGATTCGGTATTTTCAAACTGATATTTCGGATTATTGCTGCACGCTCCAAATGACACGAGCATCGCAGAAACCAGAAGTGATGCAATGGCTTTTTTAATACTATTCTGTCTTAAGATCATATTTATTCCCCCATATCTTTTCAGCTTCAGCTGATAGGTATACAAACGTATACCGAGAATATAACATCGAGGTAGACACATGTCAACTCATTTTGAGCTGCCATTTATTATGTGCGGAGCAATTGCTATATAATTATCATATTAAATTTGTTTTGCGAGGCAGACTATGAATTGTGAATCATGCGGATCTTTTATTCCTGACGGCCAGTCTTTTTGTTCCAACTGCGGAGCGAAAGCACCGGTTATAATTGAGCCTGCCCGGCCGATCTACCCGCCAAACGATGCCGGCAAGGATTACAGCGAAAGCGTAGAGATCCCTATGCCCAAGAAATACAATGTGAATTACATTGCCAGAGCAGGCCTCATCCTGGGTATCGTTTCCGTAGTCGCAGTTTATATTCCTTATACCAATATCGTTCCGGCAATCCTCAGCATTATCTTTTCGCTCGTGGGATTGAAAAAGGTGGATGAGCGCGGAGGAAGAGGAAACTGCATAGCCGGATTTATCCTCTCCGGCATAGGCATTGTGTTATTTATACTGACGGTTATTTTCGCCATTATCAGGGAGACACGAGGATAACTTTATGACTGAACAGAAGAACGGATTAAGTAGATTATGCCTGGCAGGATTCATTCTTTCGATCTCGCCGGTGTTATTACTGCCATTATGCTTGATGTTTGGTTATACGGTGCTTTATGCCTTTCTTGTGCTTCCGCTCATCGGATTCATCGTTTCCATAATAGGACTAGTGTCTGCAAAGAAAAAAGGCAAAACTGGCGGAGTATTCGGCATTTGGGGAATCGTATTCCCCAGTATCGGAGCGGTCCTTCTGGCAGTTTTCTTTTTAATATTATATATGGCAGGCAGTGGTAACCGTGCTATGGCAAAAGGTGAAATGTATTCTATGGGGCGTGTTTCAGAAGTTACAAATGCTGATTATGATGTCAGCGAATACAGGATACCTAAAGGATATGATTTCAACTCTTTAGGCATAACCGTCAGTGAGGCTGATCTCAAGACATATGCCGGATCCAAGCTTGAGACAATAAGCAGCGAGAGTGATCTGAGTGTAAAAGGAACATATAACAAATATGATTTCCTTATTGTAAGAAGCGACAGGTTCTACGATTGGTTTTTGAATAACAACTATCAAGGTCCCCCTTATTCTTTTGGAGATGACTATATCTATCATGGAGAATTAGGAATGGAGTGGATGATCGAGATGGCTCCTCTTGCTATTTATAAGGACCCTTCAGACAAGTTTATAATTATCACTAATTGCAACGATTATAAGGTTATTACAGAGTTTTTTGCTTGAAAGGCAGGACATGATCATGAACGAGAACATCACCAAGAGAAATGAACTTCTGGCACAGAAGACCATTCAGGGACTTAAGTCACGCAACATGGAAGGTTACTATGCGGCAAGCAAGGAGGAAGCGCTGAAGATCGCGCTCGGACTGATCCCTGAAGGCAGTTCCGTCACTATGGGCGGCGGCATGAGCGTTCATGAGATCGGCCTGTCAGAAGCACTCAAGAACGGCAATTACAATTTCATCGACCGTGATGCTTACGAAGACAAGAGAAAAGCGATGCTCTTAGCTTACGATGCAGACTTCTTCCTCTCGAGTGCAAATGCAATGACTGACGACGGAATCCTCGTTAACATCGATGGTAATTCCAACCGCGTTTCCGCTATCTGCCAGGGACCTAAGCAGGTGATCTTTATTGTCGGAATGAATAAAGTTTGCAGTGATCTTGACGCTGCCATGAAGCGCGCAAGAAACGTTGCCGCACCGATCAATGCCCAGCGTTTCGGACTTGATACACCGTGCTCGAAAACAGGCAAATGCTTCGACTGCAAATCGCCTGACACGATCTGCTGCCAGATCCTCATCACACGTTTTTCGAGACACGAAGGCAGGATCAAGGTCATCCTCGTAAACGACGAATTGGGATTCTGATAGATTAATAAGTAAGGAATAACTAAACTGCTATAAAATGATCTGCAAGGAATACACACATGAATAAAGACCTGATCGATAATTTTGTTAAGACATATGCTCCCGGCACGGAGCTTACAAAACCTGATGACGAGCTTTTGAACTTTGCCAACCAGATGCTTCCGCCTGAGATCGTTTATCTCTGGCAGGAGTATGGTTTCGGAGATTACGGCGGCGGCCTCATCAAGGTGGTAGATCCGAGAGATTATATGCACAGTCTCTATTCCTGGCTCGGCGGTCAGGATTTTCATAAGATCCCGATAATGGTCTCTGCCTTCGGCGATATCTTCTACTACAGGAAACTGGATGACACGGAAAACGACGTGTCTTTGCTCGATATCCATTACAGGAAGATAGAAGTATGCACTTATTCATATGAGGAATTTTTCGAGAGCTATATTCTTGATCCTGAAATACAGGAAGATGTTTTGAGAAAGAGTCTATTTGACCAGGCAACGGAAAAGCTCGGCGCTCTCTTGCACAACGAAGCTTTCTTCTTTGTTCCCGCGCTTGTCTTAGGCGGCGGAGAAGACATCAAGTATGTAAACAAAGGAGATGCCAGTACCCATCAGCACTTACTGCTTCAGATAGGCAATAACTGACAGAAATTTAATATGAATTCCCTACTAAAAGACATTCAGGCCATAATGATTGGTGCCATAAAAGAACACATGCCGGATCTTTCTTTCGATGACTTGGAAGAAGGCGGCAAAGTCTATTACATGAACGGCAAAAACGGAACTGAATTTGATTGGTTCGTTAATGAGCATCTGCCCGTATTCATGATCTTTTACAATGACAAAGAAAACCTGGGCGCGGTGAAAGCCAGCGTTTACACGGATGGTGGGATAATGCTGTATCTTTTTGACGATCATGGCAAACACCTGCTAAAGGAGGAAAAGGCTTTCCTTGAAGCCTCCGATACTGCCCTTCTAAAGCTCGCAGTGTGCCTCAGGTGCAATGCCGACGATAAAAGAATATGGGATGCCTCAATAGATCTGATCGGCAGCGATGAAGAGCCTGACGAAACTCTGGTTGACGGCTTTTTGAAGAACAGAGAATACTATGAACCTTCGATCCGCCGGAAAGATATACTCGGCAAATTATCAGTGGTCTCGAAAAAGGTCACCAGAGACGGCTGGAAAGTAGGCTTCATGATGCGTGAAGAACCAAACGACGATCAGGACAGCGGATGGCAGTTCTTTGCAGGCGATGAGGACAATGATTATCTCGACGATTATAAGAACCTCGACCTGTGCATGGTCAATTCGATAGCCGGTATAGATCCCGCGATCATGAAATATATAGACAGCCCTGTGGGTGCAAGGTTCGTCCGCATATCACCTGAAGAATTCGAAGAAGATAAGAATCAGAAATCATATATGGAAAAATGGAAGAAGTAAGATATAGTTTTTTGTAGGCTGGTTTTATTGTCCGCTTAACAGGCACTATAATTCTTTACAAGTGTTATTCCTCTAATGTATTATTCATTTAAGAAAGAAGTAATAATGCTTCTTGGGCTGGTCACAAGACCCGGGTCCACCAATCGGCGGGTAAGACACCCGCCATTTTAATTTTTTAAGTTATACGAAAGAATTAGAGGTTAATATAATGACATTAATTCAAGGTTCCGGCTGGAAAGCACATTTTGACGAAGAGCGTAACCTTTATACTGCCAGGACGAGCGTTCCGGGCGCTATAAAGCTTTTCGAGATCAACGAAGAAGTGTTTGAATCTTTGAAGTCTGACGAGATGTCAGACGACGACAAATACTGTCTGATCCACGATAAAGGCAGAAAGCTCTATATGGATATCGATGACCGCTGCGGTCCTCCCTATACAGTCGTTTTAGATGACGATTACAAAACGCTCTGTCCATGGGCTGAACTTCCCGAGAGCAATACAGTCTGGCCGGAAGCATTGACTGATGCCGTTGTCGAGCTGTTTGCTTCAGAAGCAAATAACAGAGAGCAGCGCCGCGAAAAGAGAGCTAAGCGCGAACAGGAAAAGGATAAAGAATAAGAGATATGGCTCTTACTCTACATACATAACTGTCTCAAGATCATCAAATCCGTAGTGTCTATATGCAATCTGGTAGTCAGGGTGCATTGAGAGGACCAGGTCTGCCAATGTGACAAAATCTTCGAACTTATGGTAGACGGAGATCGCCATTCTGGGGCGGTTTTCCATAATGAGCTTTCTTGCGCCCATCAGAGCTTCGTACTCTGCGCCTTCGATGTCCATCTTAATGAATGTGACTCTCTTGCCGGCGAGCACGTCATCCAGAGCAACTGTCTCGATCTCCGTTACGCCTTCGAAGTTCTTCTTCTCTGCTTCTTCCCTGCTTATTATGCAGCTCGTCTCAAAGGCGTCAGAAGCAAAATACACCTTCTTATTTGCATCAGAAGTGCCATAAGGGAACAGCTCGCATTTTCCCAAGGGAGCTAAGAGTTCCTTGCTCTTCTCGTAATTTTTCGGATCGGCTTCGAAAGAATAGATGTGCTCAAAGCCCTTAGAGCCGCACCAGCCCGCAAAGTTAAAACATGTGGCGCCGTCAAAACAGCCGCAGTCTACAAAGACTTCGTTTTCACCCGGTGCAAAATAATCGAAATACTGGCCCTGGTTATTGCGCCAGTCAAAGATACCCATAATGATATTCTTTTCGTCAATTCCGATCTCATCTATAAGGCGCTTGCGGACCTCATGGGCCACGGGCTTAACAGGGTAAGAAATAACGACAGTCTTACCACCATAAAGCTCCTTGTTATCAATAAGGTCTTTCTCGGTTATTACCTTGATGCCGGTCTGTCCGTCAACAGGACCTTTGCTCTCGTCCTGGTCGATGAAGCAGTCAACATTAACGCCAAACCCTTTAAATCTTCCGAAAAGATAATGCCCCGCAACGCCTGCGCCGTAGATCATGACGTGCGCGCCCTTCTGGATCTTCTCGACATAAACCTGCATGTCGCTGTTAAGATTCCTGTACTTTGACTCAAGACCAGTGATATAGCCTAAATCCTTTTCGGCAGCATATTTGAGCCTGGCCTCAAAGATCTTTTTCGATATCTCATCAGTAAGATGCGCATAAACTTTATCTGCCATCTCCTGAAAACCGGCATCCATATTGCCAGACGCTCTTAAGGCTTTCTGCTTATCAGCGGCCTCGTCCGTGCCATATAGAACTCCCTTTTCGGAATTACTCATTTCCTTATCCTCACTAAATACGAATCTCGTTAAATGATAGCAATAAAAACGTAAGCTGCACGCTTAAATTTCATTTGTGGATTACAGCATGAAAGCAAACCGTATAAATTGACAATGCAGCAAGTATAAGAACTAATACCACAGTAAGTAATATGGTTGAAAGAACAGCTATCTTGCGCTTATCCTTTTTTATGAATTTAAATGTTAAGTAAACAGCTGCCGTCAGATAGAGACCGCCCACGATAAGGATCGTGATGTTTGCCGGCATCATTATTTCTATTCTGCGTTTCTTGTTACTTGCAGCTATTTCCTTTAATTCCTCTTTTAGCGCCTCGCATTCTTCGAAGCATTCCAGAGGAATATCTTGATGGTAGTGTTCTCCGTCAATATCATCAACATAACGCACACCATTTTGACGGATTTCCTCAGACGTGATAACAGTACCCTTCTTAAGCGTTACCGGGTTGTCGCTGTGACCTGAATTATCTACAGTAACGTCCTGAATAAGGGTTAATTCCCTTCCTTCCCAAATGCTGGGAGTTTTAAGGAAATAATATTCATTTGTATTGGCCGGTATATAAATGGCGGTGAGAATGAACCAGAATCCGACCAGAACAATAAAGCAGTTCAGGATCACTGAAATTATCGTTTTAATAATGTCCCCTGCTTTGGATTTCATGGTGCTCACCTTATTCTATTATTCCCATCTGCCCTACTATTGCAGCTGCCGTGCCGACATAGTCATTGCATTTGCCGGAAAGAAAGCCTCTTAATTCTCCGCACTTTAAGTACTTATGCTTCTCAATGAACCGTCTCTCAAATTCGGCAATATCTTCATCGGTGCCGCCCAGCTCACGGATGGTCTGCTCTGCTGCCAGAACAGCTCCGCACATGCCGCCGTTTTCTCTCGGGCGCGGAGCAGCAGTCTTATTGGGATTATTCATACCCAGAGCATCGTAAACTGCCATAGCGCAGTTCATGCCGCTTCTGTGATTGCCCCTTGCAATTGTTTCATAATCTATCACGTAATTACACTGCCTTCCTGATAGTCTTGGTTCATATAAAACTTCGCGAGTGATTAACCTTGGCGCTTAATAAAATATATTATGACGAAGTTAAAAACCGGCATAAATATTTTTAAACTGAGCCAATAATTTAATAAGAGCTCCTGACAGAAATTATAACATGGCGATATGAGAAGATTTTTGATTAATGCTTTCGAAAAAGCGTCCCGACTATGAAATAAACAAATCGGAGTTTGTGTAATTATTGTGCATTTTTCAGGCCAGCAAATGCACAAGCCAACTTGTGACCTTGCACCACAAACTCAACTGTATCGAAAACCTCGAAAAAAACCTCCATTTCGATACACGGTCGCACTTTGGTGTATCGAAAACCATAAAGAACACCCCATTTTCGATACAAATTCGCGTTTTTGTATCGAAAACCTCATAAAAGTGTCCCTTGTCGATACATCATTGAGGTTCGTTGTATCGAAAACACATATAAATTAAGCGTTTTCGATACACATTCAAGTTTGACGAAGAAGCGTGTGATTTACCCCCAAAACAAGAACAACCCGGCATCGCTACCGGGTTGCTCTTAGAAAGGAGTAAATTCACGGGGGAAAGCATATACCCATGAATTACTTTTTTGTTTTCCACAATAATATAATATCATCCTTCTTCGTCATCTGCCATCCTCAAACAATCTTTCCATGCCTCACCATACATATCTTCCTGACCTACCATAAGCTTAAGGTATTCCTTATGTAACGAGAAGCACTGTGAATTAGGATTAATTACTACACCCTGGACATCTTTTTCAAAATATCCGGCATAGATGATCTCTCTTATCGGAACTTCTTTGACAACATTTGAGTTTCTTAAGTCCTCGCTTATTTCGGCTCTCTCGCTGAATAACGGGAACCATTTATTTCCCAATTCGTCCTCGACCTTCACAAACAGATCGGAACGGCAGACATCCGGGTACTCATCCTCAGCACCCTGTCCTGATAAGTCCAGAGTAACTACTGTAAAATTCATCAGGGGCATGGGTGCAAGGCCGCCTTCAGACATGCGGATCATGAGATTATTGAATAATTCAATGAATTTTTCAGGAGTGTCGTGATTCTGAAAATCAGAAACCGGAAGCTTAATATGCAGGGTATTGAAGATTTCTTGTTCTGTCTGCTTCATAAAAGGTTACCTCCCTGATGGGAATGCTCAACGCCTTAATGTGCCAGTACTCTCTATGCTTCTGATAGATCAGAGATCGTCGTCCATTTCTCCGTCGTCACCGATCTCTCCGAATTCTTCCTCGACAAAACCAATGAGTTTGTTGATCCTGGAGACCTTGTCTTCGTCAAACATATCGGCGTTCTCATAGAATTTGGCAGCGGTTTCTTCGGCCACGCTCTCCATCAGCTCTTCAGCTTCTTGTTCGTCAAGTGTTTCAAGAAGCTTGTTCTCGTAAGCCAATGTGTTCATGAGCTCGTTTAAGTATTGTTCTGTTACGTCCAGAAAAGCATTATAGTAATCTTCCTTTGAATAGGAGTCACTATTGGAAATAAGTTTTTTCAAACTTTCAGCATTCAACATATTTACCTCCTTATTATCCCGATGAGGTACAAGTTTGCTTCGTTGTGTATTTAGAATTTTACAACGTTTTTTGACATTTTGAAATGGGCAATTAAATAATGCCCCAATCTTTTGTCTCAGTATCAACCCAGCACAGGTCTTCTGTGCCTATCGGATGGCCTAAGCTGTCTGTTGAGAACGTATCAACGGTTATAAGACCGCCCTGGTCAGTAATGCGCCTTACCGGTGTGTGCCCAACTACCTGAAGATATTCGGGCGGATACATGTCTCCTTCTACATAGTTGTACTGGGGACGTGCCCAGATGGGGCTCGTGTCATCCCACAGTTCGCCTTCGTCCAGTCCGTTGACCGCGTCTACCAAGGCATCAACATCGTCCCTGTATTCGGCAAGGTAATAATCAACGAATTCTTTCGTAAGTCCTGCATGGGAGAATATGACGTTATCGATGCGGTGCATTATAGCGAGGCTGACAGTATCATCCAGATAATTGAAATACTCACAGACCGTGTCCTGAGCATATGGAGAGAAACCCGGGTGATCGAACTTGTCCCAGATATATGCCAGGTCGTGGTTGCCGTAGCACCAGAGTGTATCAGGATATCTTTTTGCAAATTCCAAAGCCTTCTTCAAGGTCTCCTCATATAATTTAACGTCTCTTTCCATGCCCCAGTCGTCTGCAATGTCGCCTACTACAACGGCTCTTTCGCAGTCAGAGTTTTTCATTATTTCCATAGCCTTTTCAAAGATCTCAGGCTTTAAGTGGACATCAGGTATAACTAATACTTTCATGATCTACCTCCTATATTCAGATTCCCATTTTCGCTGCGGCAGTATCTGCCATCTGCGTGTATTTGATGTTCCGGTTCTTTTCCATCAGCTTCGCCATCAGTGCCTGGTATTCGTCATCTCCACCGTACTCACCCATGTGGTAGTAGATGCAGAGTTTCTCTTCAACAGTCATGCAGATTATGTTTCTCTCGATCAGTTCAATAGACTTCTCGCTGTGTCTCCTGTCAGGAGAATTTCCTGAGACGATCACCATCTCACCGTCATTGAATATGAAGCGCCTCTGGTCGCTCTTACACAAATCATGGAACAGTCCGATTATGTAAGGCGACTCTTCACGGTCCCACTTGAGGTGTTCGTTCTCCGTATATTCCAAGAGGAGTTCTGTCACCTTCATGCTGTGGTCGAAGTTCCCGCCGACCCAGTTGCCGTGGTACTTGAATGAGGACGGCGCGGTAAAGTAATCCGCACCGATAAGATAATCCAGCACCTTTTTGCTGACCAGATCAGGAAACTTTCCTACCAATTTGCAGTACTTTTTTATGTTCTCTTCCGTTGCAGCTTTTAATAATTCCTCGCACATAAATTAGTCCTTCTATTAGATTTTAGATTATCACATCAACCAGTCCGGCAGGTTAAAATAAACGCCTCTGAGCTGGTTTTCGAGGCCTGCTTGCTTCATTCTGTCCTCAAAACCGGATATGCTCATTTCAGCAGGACCGGTAAGGGCCAATTCGATATACTCACCGGCCATACTCATGACATCTTCCGTACCGTGGAACGATCTGATCGTCATAATATCCCGACCGCCTATACGGATATGTCCTCTCTTCACAAAACGGATCTCAAATTCATAATCATCGCAGTCGTTCCAGAAGTAATACTGTGTGGCAAATCCGTATTTTGAGAAGACTGCCGAACTTGCCCTAAGCGAACGCTCCCAAGCGGTTCCAAATGAATACGTCATTTTCGCGTAATCAGCAATCGACCTGCACTTTATCCCGCGCTGCTCTAACTCATTCTTAATCCTTATTACAGGCAATCCTTCACGGAGATCATTCCCATCAGCTTTGAGCTTATATATCTTCACGCTTCTGTCTGATACCAGGACAAGATAAGAGGTCCTGTCCAGATAAAGATATCTGCGCCTGCCGAGATCTGCTAAAAATCTGCGGCTGCTCAATCTGCTTTTAAGAATATATGCTTTATACTTCTCTCCGACATCCAGAACGCGCGACAGGTTATACGATAGTCCGGTGTATAGCTTTACATCTTTGTTCTTTTCCAAATTTTTCACCTCCCTTTAATCCATAAATAAGCTTTCTTCAAGCCCGGCCTTTTTGAGCACCTTCCTGTACTTCTCTTCACTGATATCCACCTCTTTGGTGAGCGCCGTCCTGATAAGCTTTGAACCTTTATCCATAACATCGTCCAAAACCCAACGGCTTGTGGAAAGCCAGTCCGTATTAACACCTCCGATCCTGACCCATCCGGGATTAAAGAGACGCATACTGAAATCAAATTCCCAGCAGTCAGTCCAGATCCTGTCCTGCACCGCATAACCGTGCTTGCCAAAGATTCCCTTCGTGCTGCTGTTAGGACCTTTTCCAATCGCGTAATGCCAAGCGTTCTTACCCTTGGAATAACCGGCCTTTATTTTCGCATTGATACCCATGTCAGATAAGATCGTGCTAAGCTTGTTGTTCTTGCCTGAAAACTCATTAACTCTTGATGCATGGTTATTTACAAGGATCAGATAAGCCTTGGTATAGGGAATATTGAGCTTCCTTCTAAGTCCAAGGTCAATCACTGTACTGTCCTTACCTGTATACGCATCTTCTTCCATTAAGATGTAACCTTGATACCCTGTGATCTCCATCACGCTTCCTAATCTGTAAACATTGCCTTCCAACAGTTCATTCATCTAAATCACCTCCGATTTCTTTTTCTCTCTGCTCAAGAAAACAGATCATGTACCTGAGCGCTTCTTCAAGATCGCTTCTCGTCTTAAGCCGTTTGCCGAAATAGAGTCTTGCTGTTGAAGTCAGCGGGATAACATTCTCCTGGCTGATTACACGGTTGGCAAATCCCATCTGAAGCTTCTCCCGCCTGATCCATTCCTCTACTTTGCGCTCATCAACTTCACCGTTATCACCAAGAAAATACTGTCCCAGAGTTTCCTTACAAAAGACATGCCAGAGCGTTGCGGGTACCTGATCGAAGAACTTTATATACTTGGCGCTCCTTCTAAATTCGTACCTGTCATTATTCATGCGGCGGTCAGGAAGAAGGATATAGTTGCAGCGTCTCTCGGCAAGTTCTAAGAATCTGTCCAAGAGTTTTACCAAATCGTCTTTTGCAGGCAGATAAGCATCGCGGTCTGCAGCAAGGAGCTTTAAATCCTTTTCGCATTTAGAAAACTTAATGCCGTACTCCATGTTCAGGTATTCTGCAACCCACTTGATGATGGTCCAGGCACTCATCAGAGTGTCAGCGCAAAGGTCACCGTCAAAGTACAGGCAGTCCAGATCATTCTTCCTGCGCCACTCATCGAAGGCGGCGCGGCCCTCTACGGTGTCTTCCCATTCCGGTCCTAAAGCCATCCCCTTCAGCCAGTAAAGGCAGAAGTTCCTCAAATGGTTGCTGCTGTAATCGTCTCCTAAATAGGATTTCATCATGTTCTTCATATCTGTTTTCTTTCCTCCTAATGAAATAAAAAAACCGTGCAATTCTTGCACGGTTTGGTTCATTGCCTGTTTGTCAGGCTCTTCTACTAATATTATGTGAGGCTTAACCTTCAGTTTTTTGAAATCGTGAATTTTTTGATACTGTCACGTAATAACTCAAAGTCTTTTTCAACTTTTTCCTTACCGCTTTTTAGCCTTAATACCCCTGATTTTTGCATTGATTCGAGTCTTAATTCCCAAAAATCGACTGCAAGTTCCATGTATTGGCATAATCCTTTAATATCAAGAATAGGTTCACTGCCTGATCCAAGAGAATCCTTAATAAACTTTTTGGAATCATCCGGATCCAATCTATAAATGAAACTAACAAATTCCTCAACGGAACCAAAAGAACTAAGAAATGATTCTAGTTTCTTTCTTGTTCCTACATCGCCGTTAGACGACCCTGAATTCAGTATTATCGCTCTGTTTATATTTTTATAATATTGATCTAATACAAAGATAAATGTGTCGATACGGTCACTGCCCAAACGCCATTTGATATTATTCAGTCCGCCTGTAACCGGCAAAATCGAATAATTTAATATCGTATGGCTGTAGTAATCAATCAATAAATTCAATTCTTCTATTTTTTTAACACTGTCTTCAGACAATTTATTAAGATTAATGATACTGCCTATACCATCATACGCATTACCCAGCTTTAAATTGATGCATTGATCACCATTCACTACAAAAGTCTTTTTGGAATCACCCAAGACAATGGTCATTATTCTTCTTATCCCAGAAATACTAATGTTAGGATAAATCTTCTCATACAAATCCTTTACATCATTATCACGATCGCTTTTAAATTCTGTAAGTGGTCTACTCATACTTCTCTCCTAACTTCTTAATCTCTTTCCTAATTTCTGCCCTGATATCTTCATCCAGTATCTCGACTTTCGAGGAATACTGCAATGCCCAATGAACGATCATGGAAGGCGATGTCTTAACGATAATTACATCATAGCCTTCTTCGCATGGAATGTTTGTTTTTGTATAACTGCTAAACCACTTGTAGATGTCTGTATAGTCAGTCTTCTTGATCTTAATCTTGATGTCTCTTGGCTCATCGTATGCCATGTAGAGGTGCTCTGATAGGTACTTTTCCGGATTCCAGTTGCAGTTCCAGATCGGAAGGTTTTCGATTCCGTACATCTTAATCCGGACGGGTTTATTATTCTTGCCCGTCAGTATCTCTACATCACTCATGAGATCAACTCTGTAGTGGTAGATTTTCTTGTTTGTGCCATCGCTCCAGAGACCGATCAGATAGAACAGATCCTGATAGACCACGAGATGGAACGGGCTGAAAAAGTGCGGATTCTTATTTGTCGGAACCAGATTGCCGTCAGAATCATAGCCGTTGAATGTAAACTTGATCTGCCACATGTGGTTAATTGCTGTCTGGATAGTCTTGAGATTTGCCATAAGATCTTTTTCGCTGTTTCCTGAAGACTTGCTGAATCTTCCGTGGATGGCTGAAGGATTGAATCTTAAGTGCTTTCCGTCCCAGAAAGGAGATCTGTAGTAGCCGCCGCATGTATCAAAGATCTTTTTTATCAGGTTGTCTTTTTCTTCTGCTGACAGATAAGAAGACATGCTGACCGCCTGGATCAGTTCATCAAGTTCCTGATAAGAAAACGGCTGGACGAACCTGAAATCTGTGACCTCATGCTTTCCCTCTGCCCGCTTGATCTTCTTTATGAGTTCGTCGTTATCGTAACCTCTGTACTTGATCTTGTAATCATCGTCGTTATCCTTGGTGTATTCCTTCGGATCAAGCTCATTCAAGATGTTTTCTATCGTGGAAGTGATCGTATTGGGGCTCTCAATAAAAGAATTATTGAACTTAACAATACGCATCATCGTAAGGCATTCTTTGAGTTCTTCGACGGTTATCGAGTGACGTTCATCCGTTGCAGATCTTAGGATCTCCATTATCTGCAGAACGAGGCTTTCCTTAGGGAATTTGTCGTTTTCAGTGTAGATCTTTCTTTCTTCAAGTTTTTCTTTTCGCTCTTCGGCAGTAAGATCTCTGCCCTTCTGGGAAGTACCGAGCTTAATAATTGCCAAAGCTTCAAGAGCTTTCTTCTCTTCAGGAGATATCTCGTTGTAGGATTTGGAGTAAGCAAGAATGGGATCTCTGGTCTTAATGATGGTTTTCAGATCCTTAAGAGTTCTGTTTATCTCAGGATCGATATATTCAGTTGCATAAGTGGTGAACTTTGCTTTGCTGGCTGTATCGTAATTCTTTAAGGCATGGAAGACACCGACCCAGCCTGCCTGCATCAGGTCTTCAAGTTTGTTTCCAGAACTTATTCCCCTGTTTTTCAGGATAGACTTTATCCTGCCGCCGATGTATTCTTCCATCTCGGCCATGAAAACTTCCATGGCTTCGTCATCACCTGATCTGATCCTATCGATAAGCTGATCGAACTCGATTTTGTCCATAGAGCTGTCACCTCCATAACGGAAGTATAGCACAGCAAATCAAGTGAATTTTATCTTTTAATCGAAAGTATGCTGAGTCGTTACCACGTCGCCGTAATCATCGTAGCTGTAATCGTAATAGACTTCGGTTCCTGTAGGAACTCTCGTCTTTTCATATTCGATTATCCTGTTGACCAAGCTTCTTAAGTAAAGAACAAAACATCCAATGATCAGGGCAAAGATCACTATGATAAACAGAATCGTCTTTATAGCCTGATCCGGACCGTTGGTCAGATCTCTTTTCTGTTCATCGATCTTATATTTTTCCATCTTAAGATTCTCCCATAAAGTATTCCATCTGGATGGATTCGATAGCGCTCATCTCCTGGTATTCGCCGCCTGCAAATTCGATCGCGCCGATATCTATGTCACTTAAGTTTTCGAGTGTGATCTTCTCACCGGGAGTTCCGACGAGGCCGTATTCTTGTGCCCACTGGAGCATTCCGAATGCTGCAAGGAAGAGCACGATGATAAGAAGCGCAATCGCTGTAAGTATTGCCAGAAGCATCTTGAACTTATTCTTGGGGTTGTTATTTTTCTTCATAGCCATTGCTCTCCTTTGCTCATTTCCTGTTGCTGTTATACTACAACGGTAAATATTGAAAGTCAATGACTTTTTATCGTTTTTCAATATATTTTTCTTGAATAGCAAAAAGGCTGGTTTGGGTGTTTCAGCCGAATATACGCTCTGTGATCTCCTCGTATTCAGCGCATTTCTTTGCTTTCATAAGGCGCTTTATGTCTTTTTCGCTGCCGTCAAACTGAACCTGCCAGTAGTTCCAGAGTTCCCTCATCTTATAGAGAACATTGATATCAGGCGAAATAACTTTCGTGTACTCCTGATATACGGTGTCGTGTAAAAGCTTGAGCTTGGCAAGGTCGGTCTTGTCCGTGTTCCCCTTGAGCTTATCTGCAAGAGAAGGATCGGTGATAAGTCCCCTGCCGCTCATTATAGGATCCAGAGTTGTGTTAAAAGTCTTTTCGAAATATTCGTAGTCGTTTCTCGAAAAGATATTGCCGTTATAGACCAGAGGACATTTGGAATGCTCTATGGCATAGGCGAAGTATTCTTTCCTGATCCCGCCCTTATAAAAGTCAGACCTGATCCTGGGATGGACGATCAGTTCGCTGATGGGGAAGCTGTTAAAGATCTCCATCAGATCGTAGAACTCGTCAGGATTGAAGTAGCCGAGCCTGGTCTTAACAGATATCTTCATGTTCTCAGATTCCGAAAAAGAATAGACGTCATCTAAGAACTTTTGGAGAGCCGTCGTCTCAGGCAGGAATCCTGCGCCCTTGCCCTTGGCACAGACAGTGCCTGAAGGACAGCCGAGATTAAGGTTTACTTCCTTATAGCCCATGGTCTTCAGTTCTTTTGCCGCTTCGATAAAGCAGTCGGATCTGTTGGTCAGGATCTGAGGGACAAGGTTTAATCTGGAGTTGTTTTCGGGGGCGACATCTTTTCGCTCACGGGACATCATGGGGGCCTTCTCTGACGGGGAGATGAAGGGCGCGAAAAACTTATCAATGTGACCGTAGATCTCATTGTAAGCATTGCGGAATATGTAATTGGTGATGCCTTCCAAAGGAGCGAAATAGATCTTCATAAGGTCAGATTATAGATTCCCTCCCGTTCGAAATAAAACCGGCTTTTGCAAGCCGGCTTCATTATAGCATTTATATTGTTTGTTCTTTTTTTTATGCAGGCAGTGCTGTTTTATTGGTTTTCGCGCTGCGGTAAGCGATGAAGAAAACTACTGCTGCCAGGGAGAGGATCACTGCTGTGACGGCGCTCGCTTCGATACCGTAGATGCCGCCGTTAAGAACAGAGCTTCCGACAGAACGCATATCGAAGACTGCTGCTGCAGAGCCTTCGTTGCCGCTAAGGTTAAGGCCCAGGATGTTGCACAGGATGAAGTTCCAGAAAGTGTGCAGGCCGCATGCTGCCCAGAGGCTCTTTGTTTGGAGCGTAAGGAGCGAGAAGATCACTGATATGAGGATGAGGCCTGCTACTGCGAAAACAACGATGTCTGCGCCGGCATCTGCCATATTCCCAATGTGAGGGATGACAAAGAGGGCTGTGGATACCGCGATTGCGACAGGGACAGGAACTCTGTCCTTAAGAAGGCTCAATACGATGCCTCTGCAGAGGACTTCTTCCAAAGCGCCCTGGAAGATGAAGCCTCCGAACATGAGAGCGATCCATCTATAGTCGATGCTGCTAAAGATCCCGTTGTAAGTGATCGTGCCTGTGAGCATTACTGATGCTATTGATACTGCAATGAGTACCGTGCCTATTGCTGCGCCTAAGAAGTAAAAGCCGAACTTCTTCGTAAATCCTAACTGCGCTAGGGTCTTTTTCTGGAACAGCTTCCAGTAAAGAAGGATCAGGACGATCATGAGGGCGTAGCCGTAATAACTGATCAGGGTTATGGTCTCCATGTCGAACAGTTCGCCCTCCAACGGGTTCTTCCCGCATGCGAAATGTATTCCTATCGCGAACGCTTCGCCTATAAGTTCAGAGCCGAATTTACAGAACCAGAATATCAGGATCACCTTGATGACATATAAAAACGCGGGCATATCCGTGCGGTTATTTAAGGGGCTTATGTTTTTTATGAACTGTTTTACTTTGGACATGAAATTTCTCCTTTTGTGGTGGTTTGGTGGTTTATTTTGGAATATTTGTGGTGTATGGGTGGGGATTTTTGCGCATTTTGGGCGTGGTTTTCAGAGCCCGGTGGTAATCGGACTATTTTTGTAACAATGTTACAGGGAGTTAGATCAGGTCGGGAGACCGTTTATCAGGAAGTAAATGAGCATTGAGATGAAGTCGATTGTAAGGATCGCTCCTAAGGCGATCAGGACCCATTTGAGGATGCTCTTGGCGCGCTTCCCGTTCTTTTCCGTAAGGATCTTCTGGTCGACAACGTCTGCCATCGTCTTGTGGTCGTTGGTCTCAACGGGCTCTATGCCCTTCAGAAGATAATCGGTCGTTACGTCAAATATCTCACTTAAGATAATTACCTTATCCAGGTCAGGGGTTGACTGTTCACTCTCCCACTTTGAGACGGCCTGACGGGAAACGCCGGCAGCGTCAGCCAGCTCTTCCTGGGACATACCCTTTTGCTTTCTCAAGTTCTGGATCCTGTCAGCAATTGTCATTTCGTATCACCTCCACGGCTTGATGGCTAAAGACTACCAAGAATCTGATTTACAACTCCACCAACCGTACCTTGAACTTTGTCAACCTGTGGTTGCATTACCGTATTTTAGCGGTTTTTGGCACTTTTCGCTTCTGCTTTTCCTGCGTTTTTCCTGCGTGCCTCCCTACAGGAATTTTACCAGTTCATTCTCATATTTTTTGAGCCAGTATCTCGAATAATCGTACTTAAATCTGCTAAATAGGGTCTCTTTTACCATATAGTGGCTTACATGTTTCCACAGGACACGTGCTGCCTTTTCACGGTCTTTATAACGGGCTGTGATATCGTCTGCCATAAATGCCAGGACAAACTTGCGCTTTCTCTTTCCCTGTTTGATCAATGTGACCATGACAAGAATCAGCATGCCGCTTCCGATGAGATAGGCGATCAATGCTATTATCAGCAGCTGCGGATTTTTGGGTTCTTGTGTGAAATACTGGATGACCGAGCCAACGGCCGCACCCGCGAAAATGGTGAAGAAAAAAGAACCGGCACCCCAGAATCCATACCAGCTTCTCCTAAAGTTAAATGACCTGGCGATTTCGTGCATGTTGGGATCGTAGTATTTTCCTGTTCCAGGATCTAATTCCAGTTCAGAACGAGGATCGTAGCCCTGCTTCACTTTCTTTGCTGTCTCGACGCCGTCTACGAAAAACAGGATGCCGATCAGGATTATTACCGCCGCGATTATAAGCGGTACGTTATAGCCCTTACCGGTATGAACGTAGCTTCCGGTGAGCCAGTCTTTTTCAGCAATATAAGCGTTATGGGGGTCACCCTTTTCGTAGTAGACCCTGACGACATCACCTTTACGAACGAAATCAAGCATAAAGCTGGAGCCGTCAATGAAATAATTCATGTCATAACCTTCAGGCACGTATAAGACAGAGACAACATTTGTTTTGTGCTCTTTTCTGCCGATCTTTTCCTTCCTGACCTGGACAGAGTTGACCACGCCGTCGACATGTTCAAAAGATTCGCCCTTTTTGGCATCCGAGAACCTGAAGAACAGGCTCACACCGGCAACGATCAAGGCAATAACAATAATAACCGCGCCGAATTTTCTGTTATCGACGAGTTTTAAGTTATCCGGGTACGGACTGCCTTTCTGTGAGGAACCGTCCAGAGACTGATATTGCTGTACGTTGTTTGTCTGCATGGCTGTTTGCTTAGTTTTTTAAGGGCCGTGACTGTTTATTTGTTTGAAGTCTTATTTGCTTTCGTCTTGTTTGCTTTCGTCATGTTAACTTTCGTCCTGTTTGCCTGAAGTCTCGCTTGTGCTGTCTGTTGTTTCGCTTGAGCTGCCTGAATCGCCTGTCTTGATCACGGCCGATGCAACTGACGGTGCGACCTGGACCAGCATGGAGACCATTTTCGCGATCTTCTTGGCCCAGACGATGGAAAGAGTATTGCTGATGATGGAATTGCCTGCTTCCCTGCCGCTTCCGTAAATGCCAGCCGTAAGGAGCACTGCGTACATGACGCGGGTGCTTCTGTCCATCGACGTATTGCCAAAGCCTTTCTGGTCCTTGAGATAAACCTCAGCTTCAACGATCTCGTTTGCGAGCTTTTCGGGATCAATTTCGCTATCGATAAGAGAACCCAAAGCCGATACGACATAGCCGCTGGCATAATCGGACCCCTGTTTTTTCAGAGCATTGTATATCTTTATAACCTTGTCACACTTAGAGGTCATGTCGCCATAAGATACGGCGAGAACTTCGCAGAGTTCGTATGTGGGATCGGCGTTGATGCCGGTCTTGGCGCTCTTGATGTAATCGTAGCCTTCCGTTAAGTCAGCTAATATCTGGTCAACGTTTTTTCTGGTGATCGCGAGGAACACAATAAAAGACGTGTCATCAACTGAAGTCAGGATCGGATGGTCCTTATTCATGCGCTTTGTTATCTCGTTAGCTCTCTCGATGATCTCATCGCACTCATCCTCTAAGCCGTAATCCAGGATAGTGACTGAAGCGAGCGCCATATAATCGTTTTCAAGGAACTTGCCCTTGATCATCTTGTTATAAACAGAAAGGAAGTCTTCCAGATATTTTTCGGGATCGTTGGCCAAGGCCATCTTGCTCAGGATAACGAGCTCAATTATGTCCCTTAAGTTTGAAAGGAGCCTGGTATTCTTATTCAGGAGCTTCCTTGCGGATTTCATCTTCTCAATATCTGCCTCCCTGCCTTCATCAGTGAAAACAAGTGCCGAAGCAACCGCCATGAGCTCATTTTCGAGGAAGAAGCTCTTATGAATGGCAGCGCGGTTCTTTACGAGCAGATTGCATCTTTCCAACAACTTTTCGTTCATGAAATCCTAGGTCTCCTTGTGAGTGTCTGTTGTCTATTATATTAGATTTTCGCAGCCTCGATAATCATTGAGAGCGGGAAGCCTGAGTGATCGATCTCAGTAAAGCCGCCGCTCAGGTCGTAGTCGAATTCCTTAAGGCCTGTTACGACGAGTCCGTTTTCGCACATTCCGGAGATGATCTCCGCCATCGAGTGGGTATAATCCGTAAACGTCTTCGAGTGGTAATTCTTCTGTGTCATGTAGTAGATACCGCCGTTGCCGGTCCACTCATGCTCGAAGTAAGAATAGTGGCATTCCTTCCTGTGATCTTCGTCAAACAGCTCCTCGCCGCCTGTCGCGAGCATATTGGTGCAGGGATGCTGCTCGTTGATGATGATGACAGCACCCATCTTCATGGTCTTAGAGACGATCTCAAAGAAACGCTTCAGATCGTCAAACCAGCAGAGCGCACCGATCGTAATGATGACCACGTCAAACATCTCTTTGTAAGTGTCGTCAATATCGTAGACGTTGGCTGCTACAAATTCCGCGTTGAGATTGAGCTCTCTTGCCTTCTCATTTGCAAACGCGACCTGGTTTTCTGCAATGTCAAAACCTACACCCTTTGCTGCCTCACCGCACTTAACAAGCGACAGTAATTCGCGCCCGTTATTGCAGCAGAACTGCCCTATGACTTTGCCCTTAACATTTGTGCGCTTGAGGACGCTTTTCGTATTCTCATTAAAGAACGGATAATCCTCATTCTGTATCCTCTCAACAATATCCGCACCCCATGACGGATCCCTCTTATCAAAGGCCTCTTCCCAGGCCGCCTTGTTACCTTCAATGTAATTGTCCATGTTATCCTCCGTGCTGCGAGTGTTTTCTAGTTGCAGCGTAATTTTTATTATAGCAAGAGAGTGCCGTGTATCGAAAACTCATCAAAAGCAGCTGTTTTCGATACACGAGGCTCGTGATGTGGGTGTTCAAAGAAAACAGCATGCCACATTGAATAGCTCCTGCGGTCATTTTGTGGCACAGATGTAAGAGTTATGCGGCAACGGGAAATCCGGGGAGACCTTTAGGCTATAATCAACCACGGAGGATTAACATACATGGCACGTACAGGAAAAAAGGCATATAAAATACTGATATTAGCGCCGCTCATTTTAGTTGGGCTGGACCAGATTTTGTATGAGATTTTCCGCTTTGGATTAAGGCTTGATTGGGATCCGGATTTTGCCGGTTCTGCTTTCGCTGTGTTTCTGGTCCTGACCGCATTATTAATGACTATAGGACTTATCATGTCGGTAACGGGCACGATTATGGCTATAGTAAAAAAGAGCCTGGTATTTGTAATCCTGGGCTCTCTTTTGTCAGCAGCTCTTATATTTTGTGATGCCTGCCTTATCGATTACATAGTCAGCCCTTAAAGGCTTACTGCAGCTATATTCAGCCTACTTCCATTGATACTTCTGTCTGCGCAGGCTGGACGTCAAAGGCTAAGGATGGACGGTCCTTTCCTTCGAGGTTCCAGACGGCAGAAATGATCATGATGACTATAAGAAATGCCTGAAGATCTATCGTGCTGATTACCACACCACAGATTGCGATCACTCTGCCTCTTTTCTGTTTGGATGCAGACAGACCTAAGACTGAAAGTGCCTGGCCGGTGAGCGCGAGGAACACTCCGATGAGTCCCATGAAAAGAATTCTGGGATTCTGTTCAACGTTTAAAACATAGAAAATATCGCGTGCGAAAAACACTACCACAGGAATCGCAAGCGAAAGAATGAAACCAGCGATACTATATCCGCTGAAACGCTTCTTTTGTTTGGTCATAAGCATGCCCACCCTAAATTTTCAAAAAGCCGAAAAATCCCCAAATGCTCTTTTAGATTAACGCATAATCAGTAATTAAGCAATTGATAGTCAAAATGTCTGAAAAATTTAATTGGTGCTCATTTTGATGACGAAAAACGGGAAATCGTCTGCAAAATGTGTAAATTGAAGTGATTTTGCACGTTTTGTAGACAAAAATCGAAAAAACGTCTACAAAATGGAAACGTCCGGTTGTTTCACTTTTTGTATCACGAAAATACGGCAACTGATAAGGCAGTAGCCGCACTGATTACCGTACTTATTCGCGCCGCGTATTAAAGTTCTAACAGCTCAGCAAGACTTCGTATCGTGTAGTCCTGGCCATAGTTCTTTTCTTCATCTGTGCGGTTGATAAGGACTGCTATGGCGCCGGCATTTTTGGCGCACTCTATATCCTTTTCCTCATCACCGACAAAAGCGATCTTTTCGATCGGGACATTCATTTTCGAGGCGATAAAGAGCAAGCCGTTTTTGTTGGGTTTGCGGTAACCGGTGTCGTTTGAAGTATAAGGAAAATCAATCAAGTCCACGACTTCGGAAATGTCGTCTAATGCGTACTTGTTATCCATTCCGTATGCGATATCAGAGAGCGTGGCTGTAGGGATGTTTCTTTTTCTTAATTCTTTGAGCGTATCTTCCACTTCATCGTACACTACGACATCACGGCGGAAGAACAGATAGAATTCCCTCTTGATGTCTTCGATGAGATCTATAGGCAGGTTTGTGCCTCCGATGATTTCCTTGAAAATAATGTCCGATGAAACTTCCTCTTCTCTGGGGTTGATCCTCGTATTGTATTTTCGAAGGGTCGCTCCTATATGCTCAAATTCTTCTTCAGAAATAGTGAGCCCCAACTTATCTGCAACATGCTCAAACGCCGGACGGTATAGTGCCGACCAGTTTAAAGGGATCGGATAATATGCGAGCGTCTGACCTATATCAAATACGATAGCTTCCATCTGATGTCCTCTTAATCTTCTTCCATATAGCAATCGTACTCTGTTCCCCAAGGTGTTTTTACACGGGTCGGCTTCAGTTTAGCTAAATAATCTTTCGGTTCAAATGCCCATGTGCGGCCATAGTCAATGAAACGGCAAACAAAAAAGTCCGGACCGGGAGCACCGAAAACATACATGAATCCGCACTCATCATCAATGAGCCATTCGGAGATTATAACGCAGTCGTTTACTTCCTTTTGCATTTCATCTCCATACATACGGCAGAATGTCATTACTTTGCCGTTATTCTGACCGGCTTTCTCTTTGAAGATCCTTTTTATGTCGTTATTGAAATCAAAAAGATCGCTGTAAGTCTTTTGTTCGCCCAAAACTTTTGCTGTAACCTGAGTCCGGTCCATCTCTAACAAAGAAGCCGCTTCTTCAGGAGCAGAAGAAAACTTCTTGCCTTCTTCCGTTAATAAATAGCTGGCATAAGGCGGTAAATGCGGCGTGATCCGACGCTTGATGATGCCTGCTTTTTCAAGCTCTACGATACTTATTTCGAGCTCGTCAGAAGATATACCTTCAGCATCTTTTTTCAGGTCACAGTAGTGCACCTTTTCGCTTCCGGTCAGTTTGGAAAATAAAAAACTTATTGCGTCCATGAATCACTCCGTAAATTACAGTTCACATCACTTTTGCCAGCAATGAATCCAGGCGCTTGGCGTATAAATACAGTTCCTTCAGATCCAAATCGGAATCAAGAAACAGTGCAACCAGGCAGTTTTCATCAGGCTGGCATACAAAGCATTTTGTCCTGCCCTGCATCCAGATCCTTGGCATCAGCTGGTCCTTTATACTGTTCTTTAAACCTTCCACGCTGCCGTTAAGAATGAGCTGTTCTAAAAGGTCCCGCGAACTGAGCCTGGCTGATCCTTCAGTGATTTCAAATTCACATGTTTTCAGATCAGCTCTGACAAAGACCGCTATGTTGTTTTCTTCAATAAACTGACGGATCGACATTTGATTAATACAGTATCTTCAGGCTCTCGCCTGCAACGTTTACGCCGGCGCTCTTTACGATCTTTAAGCGCTGCTCGTTGGTGAAGCCGATCGTCTCGCCGTCGTGGAGGATGACATCCTGATCGACAACGTAGCCTGCGATGCACATCATGAAGTTATGGAGCTCGGACGGAACTTCCTTGGAGTCGATGACCTCGATCTCATCTTTTCCGAGATTTTTAAGACCACAGGTGTAGGCGCTGACGCCGTTTGCGGAGCGCACAATGCCAAACCACACAAGGCCCAGGAGCGGGAACATGTCCTGCTTGATCATGTCGGATACTGCGTACATGAACTTGGGTTCATAAACGACTTCGTTATAGTAAGCGCCCAGAGTGTTTTCATCGCGGCAAAGAGAAGCAATTGTCTTAACGAAGAGCTTTCCGCCCTCCTTCGGATCGTCTGCTCCGAAAACAGTGACGATTATATGTGCGGTGTGTGTTTGGGTTACAGCAACTGCGTCTTTCCACATGAAGTTATACTGCGCAGCATATTCGGCCTCTTTGTCAGGAACAGGAGCAGGCATGAGGGCTACAGCGAGCATTGTCCTTGCGCCTGTTTCTGAAACTGCATAGACCTTTGTCTGGTCGTCTTCGGATCCACCGTCCGAAAGTTCGATCCCCCAGTCTTCCTTAAAGGTCTGCTCGAATTTCTTCGCGCTCCATTCAGCATTCTTGAGGAGGACAAAGCCTACGAACCTGCCGCCGTCCTTTGCTTTCTCCTCTTTTTCCCGGACCTCGTTTGCCTTGTTTTTCCAGTACTGCTTTAAGAACTCAACGAGCTTAAGAGCGTCTTCCTTCTCGGTTGCAGGATCGTATTTTTCCTGTTCGCTGAAGATCCCTGAATCGCTCGAGATAGCCAAAAGCCACGGAGAGACCAATGATTTCTTGTATTTGAAGATCATGCACTCGATGCCGTCTTCTGTCGTAAACTGCGATGTGAACTCTATCGCATGAGGCTTCTTGCCTAATTCACTCGGATGTTCGAGCCACTCGATAACTGCCTGTTTTTCTTCTTCGGGTGTACGCATAAATCGTCCTTTCCGGGCTATCCCCTGCTGCTCTTCTTCAATTCCTATCGGGCAAATCATAAAAATTTGTCAACCGACTCAATCATTATACCAAGAATGCGTTATTATATGAGTAATATCAACGGATAGGGGATATCAAAATGGATATTGTAAAAACAGCTGAAAACTTAAAGAAACTGAGGGAAGAGCATTCGCTCACGCAAGAGTCATTAGCTGAAGCATTGAGCGTCCCGGTGCTCGCTGTATATATGTGGGAAGCAGGCCGTCTGGTGCTTGAATATAAGGCGCTTAAGAGGATCGCGGAGTTTTTCGATACTTCCGTAGATAAGATAGTCGGCGAAGATGTTTCTAAAGAACTCAAGTCTCCCGCATCAGAAAAGGTATCTTTCAACTGCAAGATCTGCGGCGGCGAACTGGTCTACAACTATAACGACTGCACCTGCAGGTGCGCTAACTGCGGAAACAAGTGGGCAATAGCAGAGCTTTACCCCAAGTATTCCCATGTGATCGCGACCATCAATAAAGCTTCCGAGATCATGAGCACCAAGTCAACATTGGCAGCCGCAGATGAAGCAAAACTTCTTTTCAAGCAGGCCATAACCGAGTGCTCCAAGTATAACGATCTGGTCTCAACAGAACTCGTTAAGATCTGCAAAGAGGGCCAGGCAACAGCCAAGCAGCTCGAGAGCTATTCCAGAGGCAAGTATTTCTTCACGCACAGATCTTACAGGAGCGCCCTCGCCGAGCTCGAAAAAGTCAGAGGCTTCAGGGACGCTGATGAGATGATCAAGAAGTGCAAGAGACAAAAGTAATTTTTACGCTTTAAACTTCTCGTCAGGGAATATCAGAACGTCATCAGGAATAAAGATCAGGACAGCAGGTGTATCATGCACCTGCTTTTCTTTCATGCCGACAAGCGTGCTGTATTTGTATTCATATTTCCTGCCTTGTGAATCGATCACCATCTTATAGGTGTCCATGTATTTAACGACCGCGTGATAGGCCATGTATTTATGCCCTGTGACGGTCCTTAATTTGTTAATGGCATTCGTTAAGTAGTATACGAAAACAGGAAAACCGAAGACTATCACAAGGAGCAGGATGAAGGCCATAAAACCGGTACCTCTTCTGGCTCTTACATAAACTACCGCACCGAAGAGATCTCCGGGTGTGGCAGTATGGGAATCGTACGTAAGTATTGAGATAAGGCCTGCCCCTGCGGCGAAAACCATGAGCGTGATCACCGCGTAGATATTCAGGATCTGATCTTTGACGACTGCCCAGAATAATCTCTTCTCAAAAGCCACAGGAGTCTTCACCCAATAGAAATCTTTATTATCCTTGTATTTTTCAAGGTTGCCCTTGCCATAAAAGATGCGTTTCCATCCATTCATGTCTTTCAGTGAGTAAAAGACTGCATTAGGCGTGATCAGGAGGCTCAGAAAAGGAAACAGCAGTAAACCTGTATACATAACTGCTTCGTTCTCATCGTATCCTACAGCGATCAGGAATATCGCTAAAAGAACTCCAAACACTACGAGTGATGCAATGATCTTATCGATATACCACTTAGCGTTTTTCTCTGTTGTCTTCTCTGTTTTCTTCTTTTTCGAATTCTTTTTATCGGCAGGCTTATAATCCTTAAGAAGGATAAGGAGCATTGCAAATGCGATGATGCCGGAAGGCACCGCGATCACAAGCGAAAAGATGTCCAGAAAAGCGAACGCCAGACTTACTGCAAACGCAACCGTAGAAATGGAAAGAAGCAGTATGGCTAAAAGCTTCAATCCTATGGGCATGTTTTTTGGGGGGGTCTTCTTTTTGCCACTCATATTCCAGATGCCACCATCAGGTAGATTCCAAGTGCCAGGATGAGAACCGGAGCTACATAAGAAGAAACAGATCTTTCCTTGATCCTTTCGATGTCCACAAAACGTTCAGGGTTATTTTCATCGATCAGAAGTTCTCGTTCTTCGCCCGTAGAAGGATGCTTTCCAGATGAATAGACCTTATCCGTAACCTGATATTCCTTGCCTGAATATGTGAATTGGTAAACCGGGCGGTAAGTTATTGCGTGATGGCCTTTGCCGGTTCTTGAAAACTTATGCTCAACATGGATAACTTCAGCATAAACAACTGTCTGGTACTTGTTTTGGTAGTACTTAACCGCCATGAATGGGAAGACTACCATAAGAATCGCAAATAAGATCAGGATGCCGCCGGTCGCCTTGTCTCCCAAGCTTTCCCTTACCGATGGGAAGAACTTATCGGTGATGGACATATACATAAGGAGCACGCCGATCATCACTGCAACCAGAGGGAGGTTATAGTGGGATTTAGACAATGAAAGAAAGATAATGCCCGCAGCAAAGAAAAGCAGCCCGGTCAGCGTCACTGTAAGCCACTGGAGCGGCGGTACTGCCGACAAAGCACCCAGCATCATCAGGTAGCAGATGAATCCAACGATTCCTACTATCAACAATACCAGATCCTTTTTGGTCTTAATTATGCCTCTGTTATTGGCAAGAAAATCATTTTGGTTGTTTTCCTGATTGTCCATAACGCCTTCCTTATTCCCACATTGAGATATAGCGTTTCAGCGCCTTAACTATACCATAAAAACATTATGGTATTATGTGAAGCAGAACAAGTAACCACACCAGTTCAACATAAACAAGGAGGCATGAGATGAGAGTATACATAAATAAAGCCAATGAACAGCGCCCGACTCTGATCGAGGTTATTCAGGTATTGCAGCATATAGACGACTATGTCGCTTTCATCATACCTGCTTCTGAGTATTCGAAAGGATTCGGTTATACGCGTTATCTTTCCACGACGCCCGTAGACAAAGCGCAATTTGAACGTTGGTGCAGCACGTTATTGAGATCAGGATATTTAGATTGCACCAATACAGGCATATTCTTTGAATCCAGGTCAAATCCAAAAGCCAACTGATTTAAATACGGCATCCCGAAAAAGGATGCCGTATTCATTTTCAGATCTCAACGACCCTCTGGTAGAGGCAATGGAAATTATCGAAGTCGATGTCCTCGTGATAGTGGCCGAAATACCAGCCGTCGAAAGAGATATCGTACTCTGTTATGAGGCCGGACAGGAATGTGGTCATCTTATTGATCTTTCTCGAAATATCCAGATCAGTGTAATAGTAGGCATAGTCTTCCGGAGCGCAGTGCGTGACGATGAAGTTGACCTTGAAATCATGCTTTTCGAGATTGCTAATTGCCTCCGAATACTCTTCATCAGACGGGAGTTCGCGCGCCCACCAGGAAACGCCTTCTTTACGGTAGATCTTGTCGGTGGACTGTGCGCCGCCCATGGTAAAGAAAGTCTTTCCTCCGATCTCATAGACCTGCCCGCGCATCAGGTGGATAACGGTGTTTGAGATCCTGTGGATCTTGCCGCCGTGCCATTCCTCAATGGGATACCCGTCGAGAGCATCGTGGTTTTCGTGATTGCCGTCGACAAAGAGCGTAGTAAAGTTACGTTTCTCGTAAGTCTTGATTATGTACTTGTCCGTTTTGTCCTGACCCCAGACGCCTCCGAAATCACCAGTTATGATGACATAGTCGTCCTTCGTGAGGTTCTTTTGCTCCGGAAAGTTTGTTGTATTCAATTTGTGCCAGTCGTAGTCACAGTGCGTGTCGCCTGTTATAAAAATACGTGTCATATTTTTACCTCGTGAATATAAAAAAGAAGAACGCTTATTCCTTACCCCGCGTTCTTCTCAAGTGTTCAAAGTATCTTCCTGCTAATAAAAAACTATCTTAGAGCGCGTAGCATGGAGGCACCTGTTAGGATCCTTGAGAACTCATTTCTTACTGTCATAGCCATTGCTGTCATTTGAGGTGTGCCTCCTTTCGCAAATTGATTATTACCAGGATTATAACGGTTAGAGATTTAAAGTCAACGAAATACTAAGCTTCCTATAAAACAACACCTGTCCGGTATATGTTTTCGGGCAGGTGTTTTAAATTATTTTTTCTTTTTCACATCCGTGATCGTGCCGTCAGGATGTTGGATCTTAATGCCGTCGAGCTGTGAAGATAAGTTGCCGATGACGAGAGCCCTGTATTC
Source organism: Ruminococcaceae bacterium R-25 (assembly GCA_003149065.1). Taxonomy (NCBI): domain Bacteria; kingdom Bacillati; phylum Bacillota; class Clostridia; order Eubacteriales; family Oscillospiraceae; species Ruminococcaceae bacterium R-25. The sequence continues at coordinate 320,242 of QGFZ01000002.1, read as the reverse complement.
ATTTCGAAGCTTTGTCTGCTCTTCTTTTTCTTCAGGAGTAAGGCCTTCTGTCTTGGACTTCCTGCTCAGTTCGTTTATGCGTTTGATCAACAGATTGAATTCCATATTTCCGCTCCATGTGATTTATTAATCGCGCTCGAAAACCAAAGTGTATTCGTCATTCACGTTTGCAGTCATCTTATTGCCTTCAAACTTCACACCCTCAAGAAGTGCTAATCTTTCACTGGGCTTGTCATTCACGATAAGTCTGAAGTCATAAGTGCCGTCCTGATTATCAACGACCGCAAGTTCCATGCTGATGTCTTTGCCGTTCACATCAAGAGATGTCGAATACCGGGCACGGTCGCCTTCAATCATATAGATTTCGGCAGGTCCGATATCTTTGCCCGTAATGACCGTTCCGTCCTTTTCGATTATCTGGGTCTTGATCCATCTGCCGTCCATTCCTTTTTCCCCGCATCCGGAAAAGGCCAGCATCATGGCAGCGATCAGTGTGCAAACAGCAACCTTTGTTCTCATCTTTTCACCCTCAGGAAAAAATAATTATATATCTAAATCGCTGTAATTTTTCGAACGCAGGACAGAATACTGACCTTTGAAAACTTCTTCGCAGATCCTAAGTTCCAAGTCCTGCCTGTGCGTCCAATGACTGACCAGTCCGTCTTCGCCTTTAAGGCCGCACCTTACTGCGTGCGGACAATTGTCGAAGAACCCGCTAAGCATTGAAAACCAGACCTCATTGCCGTTTTCATCAACGCGCTCTTTTCTGGCAGTCTCAAGATTTTTCCTGATGTCATCAGGCTCAGCCCTGAGATATGCGATATGGATCTTTTTGCCGCCGATGGCTTTCTTTATGTCTCTGTAGAAACCCAGGATCTCTTCGTCTGTCATGTCGCGGAAAAGGATCATGTCCTCAACGATATTCTGGAAAATAGAACACTCGGCGATAACAGGCTCCCCGTCCCAATTGCCATAGCGCTTCAGGATTATCTCTTTAAAGCGCTCAAGAGGCACACGGTTGTTATATATCTCGTACTGCTCCATGTGTTGGTAAAAGCTCTGATCGCCGGTATGGATCTTCGTATAGCAGACAACCATCCGGCCGTCTTCTTCGTGAGATTTATCTATAATCTCACCTTTCAGTTCAGGGAATCTTACCAGCACGGCCTGATAGTCTTCCAGACTCATATATGCGCACCAGGCAAGCTCAACAGGCGAATAATCGCCTTCTTCCAAAACTTTATGGTCAGGATATTTTTCCGACAAGCGCCTTGTCAGAGTGCTCTTTCCGCTGCCCTGAATACCTTCGACAAAATAAGATGTGTCGTTTTGGTTTTTGTATACGAACTTGCCGTTCTTCAAAGTATCATCCTTTAAGCTTTTTCATTCTTGCAGCTGTTATTATCGAGCCACTCGAAGAGAACGTCAAGCGTGAGAGGCTTAGCATAGTAGTAGCCCTGGAAGCTCTCGACCTGCAGTTTCTGGAGGATGTCCCTCATTCCGGCGGTTTCGATGCCTTCGACACATACCTTGGCGCCGAAAAGCGATGCGAGGCCTGAGAAATGCTTGATCAGTTCTCTGTCAACCTGTTCTTCTTCGATCTTTGCGACGAAGCCCCTGTCGATCTTGATGATATCAAGCGGGAGCTCTTTTACGATGCCGATAGAAGAGAATCCTGTGCCGAAATCGTCAAGTGCAATCCGGATGCCTCTTGCCCTAAGGCTCGTCGTAACGTTCTTTAACAACCCGATGTCCAGGAGCCTGCATCTTTCCGTGACCTCAAAACAGAGGTTTTCAGGCGGATAATCCATCTCATCTAAGATGTTGAAGACCATGTCCACAAAGTCAGCTTTTTCGAGCTGGGTGTAAGACAGGTTGATGTTTATGACGAAGTCCGGATTGTTTCTTATGATGAGCTTTGCTGACCTTATCGCTTCCCTGATGATCCATTCGCCGAGTTCAGGGAACAGCGGGTCGGATTCCAAGAGCGGCAGGAACTGGTCAGGCGGAACGACACCATACTGGTCGTTCTTCCAGCGCAGCAAGGCTTCTGCCGAGATGGGACGCTCGCTCTGCGCATCGACGACCGGCTGGTACATGAGATAGAAACCCTTGTAGCCGTGCATGATCGAACCGCGGATCGCATGGAGCTTTTCGAGCCTGGACTTGTTGTTCTCATTAAGATCGTTGTAGAACAGAACGATGTCGCCCTGCTGGCGCGTCTTTGACTCCTGATATGCGAAGTTAAGACATGCATAGACCGCCTGGACATCGATATCAAAATTATCGACCTTCAGCGCGCCGCAGTTAACTTCGAGAAGGATCTTCCTGTCATCAACTGTAAAGCTCTCACGGAAATAGTTGCGGAAATTAGTGTATTCCTTTTCGACTTCGTCCCATGAGAGTCTGTTGCTGAGGATCGCAAACTTCGTACCGTCGATCCTGTAGCAGGAGCCGGAATTTCCGATCGTATCGTAAGCTTTTCTCGCGAACAGCTGCAGAACACGGTTTCCGAAGTGGTAGCCGTACATCTCGTTGATTTCGGAGAATTTGCTGATGCCGACGATGAATGCGAAAACAGGAACCTTTCTCTTGATCCAGCTTTCGAGATCTTCGAAGAAACCGTACTGGTTCCTAAGGCCTGTCAGCGTATCGACGTGGCTCTGCGCACCGTGGTTGCGGATGGTTCCAACAAAGTAGTCAGGCTCGCCGAAGAGATTCCTGATTACTACGCCCCTGCAGGTGCACAGGTCGTATTCGCCGTTTGGTTTTCTCACGCGGTACTGCATATCGTGTCCGGAAGAATTTCCGGCGAAGATCTCGCCGATACCTTTGTGGTATGCCTCGCGGTCTTCAGGATGGATGTAGTTCTCCCAGATATCGCCTGCGCCGTACATGTATTCGGAAGGAAGATTATACGTATCGACTGCATTTTTCGACCACTTCGAAAAGTCGTACTTCATGTCACAGAGATATATGTAAGTACCTTCAGATACTACTTCGTAGGACTTGTAAAGTGAATCGAGCATCTTTCTTCTGTCTTCGGTGATAGCCTTTTCGGTATTAAACGTCATCGAGTGTGACTCTAAACGCTTCTTCAATTCCTTAAGACGCGCCTTGTCCTCGTACATCCTGGCATCAGCGCGCTTGAAAATATCTTCGACGGTAAGATCGTCGCCCGGCTTATACTCTGCCTCACCTAAGGCGATCACGGGACCTGAGCCCATCCTGACATTTTCTTCTATCTGCTTCTTGAAACTATCGATCAAGGTTTCATGTGCAGTGTAGTCTTTATTTTTGAGGATAACCGCAAACTCGTCGCCGCCGACTCTGAATACGGGGCTGTGATCGAAGATCTTGCAGATCAGCCTGCACGCTGTCCTGATATAATCGTCGCCTGCTTTGTGTCCCTGCGTATCGTTGGTCAGCTTCAGGTCATTGAGATCGCAGACAATGATTCCGAACGGCATGTCGGTCTTCTCATCGATCTCTTTCTGGAGCTGCTTTTCGTACTCCTGATAAGCTGTCTTATTTCTGGTGCCTGTAAGGCTGTCACGTCTGGCAGTCTCGTTAGCCAGCGTAATTGCCTGAAGATGTTCTTTTTCTTTCTTAACGTCCTCATCACGGTTTTCGACGCATATGATGAAATGCTCCTTGTCGGAAGCCCATCTTACAGTCATTCTGGTGTACTGCGGCGCACCGCCGTTTACTACCATGCGGTAATCTTCAACAAGCTGCCTCGAGTTATCGAGCTGCGATATAAGATTGTCCTTATCGATGAAGAGCTTGATCCTTTCCCTGTCTTCCGGATGAATAACCAGATCCGCATTGCGTCCTGCGATCGTGAAGAAATCGTCATCTTCCTCCTGGATCTCGAGCTCGCCGTAGATCCTCTGTGTCGCAAATTCCTTATAGTGATCGGTCTTTGAGTCAACATAGTAGATCAGGTCGTATTGAACAGCGAGGCTCTCTGCGATCTGCGTAAATGTGACAGTCTGCCTTCTGCTCTCTGTCAGTTCGAGCTGAGCCCGTACTTCATCGTCGATATTTTCGATACAGACGATAATGTGCTTCTTATCGCTCGCCATGATCTCTGTATGCCTGATGTGCTTTACCTGACCATTTACGACCAGACGGTATGCAATGGAGAAAGAATTCCTGTGCTTGAGATTATCCAGCATAGCATCTTTATAGTGCAGACGGATTATCTCGTCCTGATCTTCGGGATGCACGAATTTTTTGATGCTTCGTCTGCTCTCGGCAAAGAAATCGCTTCCTGTGGCAGGCACGTTCAGTTTCTTGTATTCGTCGGTAGAAGAGATCTCAACGTAAGTGCTGTCCTCCAGATCGATATAATACAAAGTAGCGTACTGCGCTGCGAGACTTCCGGTAATCTGGTTATAGACTTCCTTCTGGCGGGCGATTTCTTTTTCGAGCTCTCTTCTGCGGTAATCTTCATCGATATTGATGACGCCAAGGATGAAATATTCTTTGTTTTCTTCAGGGCCGCGGATCAGCCTAAGCGTATGCCACACCGGCTCACCGTTGATCATGAGACGGTATTCGATGTTCTGCATGCTGCCCTTCTTCATGGCGCACAGGAGATTTTCCTTCTGGATATCGTCCAGGAAGATATGCTGGTCTTCTTCGAAAACGACCTTCTTGCAGTCGCGCTTCAAGTTCTCGAAAAAATCTTCGCCGCTCTGTTCGAGCCTCAGCGAATGGAATTCATGATTAAGCGAATACCAGTAGTATTCATTTGTGAGCGCGTTAACATAGAAAACACTGGAATAATCCACCAGCAATGATTCAGCAATCTTCTGAAAGATTTCGTCCTGTATCGTCATATCCGCCTCCCGAAAGGGCGTAATGTCATCTGCCCGAAGCAGATCCTTCCGCAGTTACCATACTTACAATTATAATATGCAAAAGTTAAAATTATTTGAATAAAACCAAAGATTTTTTAAACATTGGTGAAATATCTGCCTGAAAATTTGGGATGTGGGGGCTGGCTTTTGGGGCTGGCGCGGGCGCAAAACCAAAAGTGACGAAAAGGTGCACGAAATGGCCCCAAAACGTCACTGTTTTCGTCACTAACCATAAGCTGTTTCCAAAAATGTTTCCAAAAACGGCTCTGATTTGGAAACAATCCGGCAAGTGACTCAGAGGGACGCAAAATGAGACGGAAATGGCGAAAACCGTCACCAAAATCGTCCCAAAGGCCTCTGAGGGACGGAAACGGTGACGATTTCGGCAAAAACCGTCACCATTTTCGTCACCGAACTTCGAGTGAATAAAAAAGGCTGCCCGCCAGACGGACAGCCTCTAGTGAATCAACTTAATAACTGATCAAGCCGGCCTGATGCTGCCACAGGCGGAACAGAATTTACTCTTATTCACAGTGCCGCATGAACATGTCCATGACTCATCCACCGGCTTGGGGCTGCCGCAGTTAGCGCAGAATTTGCCCTTGTTCTCAGCGCCGCAGGAGCAGGTCCATGTCTCATCAACTGGCTTCGGGTTGCCGCAGTTAGCACAGAACTTGCCGGAATTCTGCGCACCGCAAGCACATGTCCATTGGGAGCCTGAAGACGGTGAAGCTGCAGGAGCTGCAGGAGCAGCAGGCGCGCCGCCCATCATACCAACGGGAGATCCGCCCATAGTACCAGCCGATGGGCCACCCATCATTCCGACGCCCATCATACCTACACCCATCATGCCGCCCAACATACTTGAGCCGTCATATATCTGGTTCTTGATTAATTCGCCGGTCTCTTTGCACTCTTTCAAAAGGGCCGAGAGCTCTTCCTCAATGGTTTTATAGGAAAATCCGACAGGGCCGCATTCGAGCGTTACACGTTTAGATGCGTCACCGCCTAAACTGCTGTCATCAAAGATCATGGTGATCGTCACGCTGGTGAAATTGTCAAACATCACAGGTGCATTGGAAGGCATATTTGCAATCGCGGCAAGTTTGCTCGAAACAACATAATCCCTAACTTTCTGGGCAGCTTCAGGTATGACTTTATACTCCATATGGATATTTTTGCCGCCGGCCAATGTGCTGTCCGTGTATATGACAGAGCCGTCCTTTGCCCATTCAACAGAAAGTGTCGTATAAGAGCCGCCGGTGGGCGTCATGCTGTGTGAATTTACGTTGTAACTGAGCTTGATCAAGGGTCCGTGAGGCACGTCTGCTTCTTCAAGTTGTTTCTGATACTCTGCCTGCCGGGCTTCATTAATGGGCTTAATGATCTGATCCTGATAAAGGTCTTTGACCTCATCTGCGATCTTGACCTCTTTGATGCCGGCAGTGCCGTCAAAGCCGAGAGCTTTCATGTCATCATTGAGCAGGAGCGCCAGCTTGTTCTCGCCATCTTTATACAGGCGCTCGTCTCTTTCGGACCACTTGGAAAGATGACCTTCAACCTTTTCGAGCATAAGCTTGGCGATATTTGCTCTTCTCTCATTCTCAGTAGCGCCATAGGCTGCTTCATCGTAACTGTTTATGTAAGCGGCGCCTCTGATCTTTGCAGCAAACTCAGTATCACAGCCCTTCTCCTTAAACTTTAAAGGTACTGTTGTCTCAAATCCTGCTATTATTCCAGACATAGATCTCTCCCCTTTCCATGAGAAAACAAGATATTTGAATATTAACACTAGCCGGCGAAAACGCGCACACCGAAGTGCGGGGTCAGGCAGGCTTGTTCCTGCCCCTGTCCAGGATGAATGCCAGGACCAAGGACAAAATGAAGTAGAAAACGGGCACGGCGACGAACCAGTCGTCCGACATATTGAGCAGTTCAGTCCAGAATCTTCTTTCGTATCCGCTGACCTCGAAAAAGATGTGTCTGCTGAAAAGTAACACTGTTACAATCCAGCAATAGCAACGGGAAAACCGCGTTATGGGATTTCCGGTACCGATGATGAGCGCCAGTGCCAGGAGCAGCATCGACAGGGCAAAACCAAGGGTGAGCCAGGGTATGGATGAGACCGGGTAGATCTTTTCGAGCATGCTGTATTTGGCGCGGAATTCCGGAGTATCGAAACAGCTGTATGCTTCGGAGAAACGGACGCCTGCAAGTTTAGTAAGTAAAGACTGAAGGCCGAAGATCAGACAGAATGAAATGGCTGAGACGGAAGTCCACAAAAAGATGTGTTTCATGGCAGCCTTTTTCGAGCGCGGCAGTAGCTTGTCCTTAAGCTTCATTACGAGCATGCCTATCGGGAAAAGAGGGATATCAGGGCCGAAAAGGAGGTGTCCGATCTTTGGTTCGGCTGCCAACATTCCGTCGCCCCTGACGTGGACTAAGGGCGCCAGAAACGACAGCACAAGGATCACGATGAGGGGAACGGTCTCGTTTTTGAGGAGCTTTTTCAAGAGCGCATATATGTTGTAGAGCAAAGCGATCATGATAAACGCGCCCAATAGATATCTCACGATGGCATCGAACTGAACGATGATCTGATATCTGACGAAAGGCCGGATCTTCGGTTTTTTGGAAAGCCTGAAAAAATAAGCCCAGACAAAAGTTGCGATCAGGACCAGGACCGGGATGAGGATCAATATCTTGTGCCGGATCTTCAAGCCGTTTTTGTAAAGGTGCATGCCCGAAAAGAAGCAGAACACGGCAATGATCATCACGAATAAATAGACACTGTTTCCGCGAAGCAGATCGAACGGCGGAAGGAAATTGACGTTATATTCCGTGAAATGCATTCTGAACTGCCTCCGGAATTCTTCCGTCGAACCATCGTAAGGCCTGATATTTCCCGTGGGAGACATAACATATCCGTATAACGGGAAGAGGAACTGGGCCAGTATTAAAGTCACTGAAGCGATATTTGCCGCAGCATCAGAGACCACTGTCTCACGGTCAGACAACAGCGGTTTGCCTTCTCTTTTTCCCGGAAAGACAAACAGAAAAATGATACCTATCCCGCATAAGACCCATAACAGTACAGTCAGCATGGCAGGTCCTCCCCTATTAAGGACAGAATACACTATGCCGGAGCGCGGATGTTACCGATAGAATCGATGTTTCTACGGGACAAATTAAAGGAATATCACTGGCGCTTCGTTTTTTCTTGGGCAGGAAGACCATCTTGCCATCGAGCCACTTGTCATCTCCGCCGAATTTCAGGATATAACCCGTGCCGCCGAGCCTTATATTATCAAAAGCGGTATCCATTTCGGGGATACCGCATTTCAATAATGCTTTTTGGGTTTGATTAAGCAAAGCGCTTAACGACCTCGCTGTCATCAATATCGATGTTCTGCCGCGAAGAGCCAATATGACTCAAATTACCAAGTTTCCGGTTTTTATCATAAGATAAACGACTAGTATGAACACCAGAATCAAAAAGAGGCCTACTAACGGAAGCACTATAAATGGAATGATAGTCGGAGCATCACAGAATGTTTTACCAGTCTGCCCATTGATGACGACCGGAAATCTGCGCTTCTTAAATCTGTAAGAAGCAAAATACATGGGCACTAACAAGTATCTGAATCTGACATTGTAGTAGTTGGTTGCCAGGTTATCAATGAAGTTATGAATACCATACTTCCGGAGAATAGCTCTTTCAATTTTTCTCGGCATCTGGCTTTTGGCGCGCTCCCAAGCCTCGTTAAGACCAACCGTATAACGTTCTGCAGGAATGCCTGCCAGATATTCAGGTGAATAAGGAACCGCTTTTGTAAAATCATAATCCTGAACTCTTGCCGTGAACGGATTACGGTACTTGTCAGATGCGAAAATGATCATGTCATCAAAATCCTTATTCCAGGTACCGTAGAAATAATTCTTCAACTTACCGATGTAGTAGAATGCCGAAAAAGATGACACTGTTAGAGCGTCAAATGTCCAGAACGGAATATAAATACCAATGAGGTTTTCAAGTTTGCTGTCAGCAACACCTTTTCTAAGGCAATGCTTTCTATGCATAAGATCTGAAAAGCATTGTTGCGCCTTATCCTTACTAATAGAAAACGGGATTACTGACTGAGGAGCCATGATCTGAGGGTTTTCCGCAGCAGGGGTTACGCTCGTCGAGCCGCAAAATGGGCATGCACCGGTTATCTGTTCCGCGTCGTAAAGTGTCTGACCACCGCAGTTTGCGCACACTATCAGTTTCTTAACATGACCCCAGTTTACACTGGAACGCTGCAAAGCCGTGTTGAAATCGAATTCCTGAACAACCGGAACTTTTCCCGGCTGCGGAAGCGTTGAAACTTTTCCGCAGAATGGACATGTCAGATTCAAACTCTCCGGGTCGTATTTAATACCAATAGTTCCACCGCACCCGGGGCACCTGACTTCCGAGCTCGTAACATTAACAGCACCGATAAACTGTTTGTTTTCCGACATCGTTTCCACCTTCAATATCCCTTAACTCATATGCCGTAATTCATCATCTTGGATCAAATCAGATTAAAACATCATGTCCCAACGAGAATATTATATCAAAACCTATATTGCGATATTTCTTTCACATATCTGATCTCGCGCTGGTTCCATCTCTTGAAGACCTTCTCCTTGCCGTCGGAACCATAGCCGTGCTTTTCGTAGAAATTGATGCCCATGCGGTTTTCTGCAAGGACCCAGATAACGAATTCCCCAAAGCCTCTCTCAGCGCCCTTCTGCTCAAAGAATTCAAGCATCTGCGCGCCTATGCCCTTTCGCACATATTCAGGATCAACATAGATGAAGTGGAGCTCAAAGGCATTATCTTTGTCTTCATCTTCACACCTGCCGATGCCCATCATGCCCTTGATCTCATTCGTGCCGGAATCTTCGAAAACATATAATTCGAAGCGCTTTTCATTAAGCCACCTCTCGTAGACCGGGATGCGGGATTCAACTGACAGGTCGTTAAACAGGCACTCGTCAGGAACTATATTTTTGTATGCGTAGCGGCTGCTGGATACTTCAATCGCAGCAATAGCGGCCGCATCTTTTAATGCTGCCTTGCGGATCATTCTATTACCCCTTTTGAATCTTTTTACCAGATCTCAATCGTCTGCTTGAAAACTTCGACGCCGTCTTTTCCGGATGTGATGGTAATCCTGCTGGGAATTACGCTCTTGCCCTTGTATTCAGGCTTACAGTTAAAAGACGAAGTTTTTCCCTGCTCAACAAGATCTGCAAGGGTATTGTCCATGCCTTCCTTGATCTTGTTGATGCCGACAGGCACATAAAGGATGTTGTGCGGGTCAGCCGTGCCGCCGAAGATGGGCGACATGATGTACATTCTCTCGAGGTTGCCCTTTTTACACTCTTCCTGAGCCTTGCCGATCGAATCGATCTCTTCAAAGTTCACCGTCTTTTTCTTCTTAAAAGCGTCAAATAACCCCATACCGTTTTCCTTTCTGTGCTTTGTTTTTATTTTGACCCAAGCAGATTCAGATTATGAATTTGCTACGTAACCCACGATCATGGCGACAAGCAAGCAGAGTACTATTGCCATTATTGTAGCTAAAACTATCGAAATTACGAACATTACCTTGATTCCGGTCTTGCGCTTCCTGTGCTCCCTCTTGGCCTTGATGCCGTCAACGATAAAGAGGATCACCGACACTACCAAAAATGCCGTGCCGGCCAGTGAAAAAGCCATACCCAGAAGCGTCGCCAACATGTCCGAAACAGCACTGCTCATAAACTTATCCTCATAATTTTATTAGTGCCTGTTATTATAACATTACAGTTTTTTACACGCACAAAATCAAACTCGTGCGAAAACTCACACGCCCAAGTCTTGCTATCTCCATTTCAAAGTGATAAAAATTATTTTATATTTTGGAATGCATATCCACATTCGGAATAAGACGGGGTAAAAATGAAAGGCACATTAAAGCGGATCATCTGCTTATCTTTAGTTCTGGCGCTTTCAGCGTTCCTGTTCGGCTGCAGCAGTAAAAAGCAGAAGGAACTGTCTGAGAACGACTATAAACTTGTCGAATCAACAACCAGATTGGCTGTTGTTACAGAGGTACTGGAGAAATACGGCAAAGAGCCAGGGATGACGATCGAAAAGACTACCGCATACGACAACGGGGATACAAAGATTCGCGATTTTACCTTTTATACGTCAGGTTCATATGTCCTCATTGACAGTTCCGGACAAGTATACAGCGGAACATTTAAAGTAATGGGACATATTGAGTCACATGGCACCGGCGTGGATGAAGTCGAGATAACGGAGCCTAAGTGCGGCAAGGAAACCTTCCCAACGCAGAGTTCAGGAGCAACTATAATAGTTGACGGGATACCCACGGAAGAGAAAACCACTCAAACGACAGCCGAAACAACAAAGCCGGAGCTCAAAAACGAGGATATGATCACGCTGGCAGAATCATATAAAAAAGCCGGATACTCGATCATGATCAAGGATCCTTCAAACGAGCACCAACAGTGCTACGGCGCAATCGAGCATTTCAGGGCTTATAACAACACTAAGTTTTACGATGTCTTCTTATATGAGAACGCCGAAGCTGCCGAAAACGCCCAATACATGATGTACGGTGAAGGTCCCGACAGGTTAAATGGAGCTACTCCTGATACCCAGATAGTCAACGAAAGGATACTTATTGCCGAATACAATTGAGGCTGTGTATTAAGGCAAAAAGATATATGCCCGGATTTACTTATCCGGGCATTTTTCATGTTCTTTCCTTTATCCTGGAATTAATGAACTCAATGTCCTTTTTGATCTTTATCGCATCCAGCAGATAGGCCGCTATAAAGACAATTCCGACGTATATGAAGGCCATCCAGAAGTTGCTCGCAAAGAACCACCCGGCGATGAATCCGAACAGCATTACGATGGCGGTAACGACAACAAATTTGAGGATGTAGCTTCCCCAGATGGGAAGAGATGTGATCTCATCTAAGAGGAAGTTTACGACCGAGATTATGAATGAGAGCGCGAAAAGTTCCAGCACGAGTTTGATCTCAGCCGTCACGCCGATCCAGATGATCGAAACCGTGAATACAGCCAAGACTGTAAGTGCTGATAAGATGCATGTGTCACGCAGTATCTTTTTCATAGGCTCTCTCTTTTAAACATTTTCTTGATGTCCGGAAGATATTTTCTTGAAACGATCAGGCGCTCATCGTTATCCATCACGGCTTCCAAATGGCTGTTCCTGATCTGCCTTATCTCTTTTAAATGTTCGATGTTCATGATGCAGGTTCTGGATATGCGGACAAGGCCGAATGCTTCGGAATCTTTTTCGATATCCGCCATAGAACTCTCTAAACGGTAGACATCGTTTTGGGTGTATAGGAAAAGCTTGCGCTCGACATTTTCGATATAGTAGATGTCCATTATGCTGACCATGACTGAACCGTCTTCGGACTTGCCGATATAAGACATGTCCAATTTGCCGATCTTTCGGATCAGATTATCTACGGTTCTGTTCCACTCCGGATATTCGATAATGACCGTCAGTGGTTTTCCGTCAACTTGTCTTTTTTCTATCTTCATTTCTTGTCAGCAACAGCCTGATGCCTGTAATTATCACGTCTGCTATCAAAAGTATCACGCCGCCTGCCATACTGTACGGAGCCCAGATGCCGAAGATTGCTTTAAGTCCCGCGCCGAAAACAGCCGGCAGGATGGTAAGGCAAAGGATCACTATCAAGGTTTCCGCGATGCCGAGCACTATCAGGATGCCCCGTTTCTTTATGGCGGCAGCAAGGACAGCCAGCAGAATGGCCGCTATCGATACTATCGAAAATATTATATCAAAAACAGTCCAGACATCTGCCGCAATGCCTTCGTTGCTGCCATTTACCGTGAGCGAAAAGATACCGTTGCAAAGACTGTCTGTCGAAGATGCAACATTAAGGTTAGTAAGAACGCAGACGCCCGTCTTGTCCTTTTCCGAAAAGACGATCCTGGAAGAATAATTCGGTGTGCCTCCCGAATGCCCGATAACGCCGTCTCCGAAAACTTCCCAGCCTGAGTAGTAATCGCCCTCTTCTTTAAGGTGTGACTTCACTTCGTTTAATATTTCCGAGAAGTCATCCGGCACGTCAACAGCGCCCGTCCAGATGCCTGTCCAGCGTGCCATATCTTCGGCATTGGAATAGAAATATCCGGCGGGGATCCTGCCCTCAGATACCGGGATCTCATATTCAAAAGCGAACCTGTATCCCAGCCTTGAACCGCGGATAATGGAGGCGTCATCAGGCACAATCACATAAGTATTCATAAGGCCTAAGGGATAAAGGATCTCGCTTTCCATATAGTCTTTGTAAGTCTTTCCGGTAACGGTTTCGATAATTGCACCGAGCAGATTAAAGTTCACGTTTGAGTATGCATATAAGGTGCCTGGTGCTGTCTTAAGCTCCTTTCCGGACATGCTGTAAGCCCAATCCTTAAGCGTCATGCCGGGTTCTGCAGCAGGATAGTCCGTCTCATTATTGGTATATCCGCTCGTCTGTGTGAGAAGGTTTCCAATCGTTATCTCATAAGGCTTCGAACCGTAGTAAGCCTTGAAGCCGTCCAGGAATTCCGAGACTTTACTGTCTTCACTTATCTTTCCTTCGCTTATGAGCTTTTGGACTGCGAGCCCAGTGAAGGCTTTGGTCATGGAACCGATCTGGTAAAGTCCTTTTTGATCGCCGTAAAAACTTACTTCTCCTCCGTCAAAGACACAGACGCTGACTGAACTGCACTTCGTATCTTTTTCGAAGCTTTCGACAAGAGCTGAAACATCTGTCTTCTGACCTGCAGCATTTACGTTAAGAGCCGCGCAGCTGACCACGACAGAGAATAAGAGCATCACGGTTACAATCGATCTTATTTTTCGCATATTCATCCTCCCTGAACCTGATGGCCTGATATTAAATGGTCAGAGGGACGATTAACATAGCTCATAGCAGTTGTTGCAATTACGGGCACACTTGTTGCAACTTTAGGGCGGAATACTAAAAGTCTCATCAATGTAGTAAACTGTTCCAAGGAACTTGGCGGCAACAATACGTTTACGGTATCCGGCTTATGGGGAAAAAGAGAAATAAAAAGGCGATAGCAATCACTGCAATAGTAATATTTATAGGTGTCCTGCTGGTATTGACGGGCTTTTTCGGAGGCTGGTTTTTAGGGCTGTTTTACAAGGACCTCGACTGTAAAAATATAGCTCCCGAAGACCTTGGAAAGAGCGTTAAGACAGACATCCTGGTCTACTACGAAAATATAGAAATGGAAGGCAAGGCCCTCCAATACATAGGAAGTTTAAGAACCGGTGACGGAAATGAGATCCTCCTGGTTTTTACCGGCCTTTCTGAGGACGATAAGAACCTCTATTATTCAAAGGCTCTGCAGCACGTTACCATCACAGGCCGCTTAAGGGCCATGACTGATGCTGAATACAACGAGATCTGCGAAAAGCTCTACGCTGAATACGATCACATATACGAAGCGAAAAAGAATGCGGGCGAGTGGGAGAAAGTCACACTGGAACAGTTCCACCAGAGACTGACGGAATTAATCGTTCCTTACTCTATCGACGTCACTTCGGTCAGCGCGTTTAACTGGATACCGTTCATACCATTCGGAATAGTGATCTTCTTTGTATCACTCCTTTTCGAGATCTGCTTTGTTTTCAAGCTCAAAAAGAGGGTCGTCATTCCTGTCGTATCTGCAATTCTGATCCTCATTCCTGTGGTCCTTTTCTTCAACCACATCAGGTCCATGCTGTCGGTAAAGAAGGTATCGAGCGGCCTATATACGATGAAAAACTATGTGTGCACTGATACTGACGGCATGCTCGCTTCTGATTCCGAGAGCGCCGGCGAGCTCTTCTCCTGGATCTTTGACAAGCACCTTTATGGCATCGATCTCGGTCTGGACGCTGATAGCTTCGATTTCGGATGCGCGGCTTTTGCTGCCGTCACACCTGAAGGCGATCATATTTTCGGGCGCAATTTCGACTATCCTGAGACGGACACACTGCTGGTATATTCACATCCCAAGGGCGCTTATGAATCAATTGGCGTCGCTGATCTGGGACTTTTCAGGGTCGGCCAGAACAGCCAGTTCAGTCCTGATTCTGCAATGGGCAAATTCATAATGGTATTCACCCCTTATTTTGTTGTCGACGGCATGAACGAAAAAGGTGTCGGCGTCGGAATCTTAGAGCTCGCGATCGATGAGCCCCACCAGGATAACGGCAAGCCTGACCTCCTGCTCTACTGCGCAATAAGAGGGATCCTCGATAAGTGCGCTTCAGTCGATGAGGCACTGGCACTCCTCGAATCCTACGATATACACTCTGACATTGGTAACTTCCACCTTTTCATCACCGACAGATCCGGCAGATATGTCGTTGTCGAGTGGCTCGAAAACGGGATGACCGTAACAGAATATCCCTGCTGCACCAACTCCGTCATCGCTCCCGGAAAATTCTACGGCAAAGGCGATAACGATGAACGTCTCGGCATAATCGAAAATGACCTGAAAAAAGGCAGCGTAATGACCGAACAGCAGGCAATGGAACTTTTGGGTAAGGCCAAAGGCAAAGGATGGGCCTCGACCGAATGGTCCTGCGTCTATAATCTTGATGACTTCACAGTCAGCATCTGCCTTGATGCCGACTACACGAAGGTCTATACGTTCAACGTGAAAGATCTGAAGTGATAATTATCTCCTGAAATTTGCGCCCTTGGCGATCCATATGCCAAAGCAGATCAGTGAGAGCAGCGCTGACAGGATTCCGAAACCAAATGATTTATACATAGCTGAAGAATCGTCAAACAGCAGGTACGGCACTAAGACCTTTTCTGCACCTTCATATGAGAAGCCGCATTCCTGAAGATATCCTAATGCACCGCTCTTAACATTTTCGCCCATTGAGCGGGCATATTTGTCCACCTTGATAGGAGTGCCGGTCTTCGGAGACGTTCTCGTAAACCATCTTTTCGTGGCAGAGGTAACGGTATTCCAGGCCTTGCTGTCTTCATTTTCGACAGCGATAACGAGGACCTTTTCGATATATTCCGGATTGGTATCGTCATTAAACTTCGGAATGATATAAAAACACGTGCTATTGTTTTCAGGGATGGTAAAGTGTCCCCAGGCATCGTAAACATAGCCTGAAACATGCGTGTAATCAGTAACCTGGGTAAAGTCGCAATTCCTGTTATTAAGATCTACTGGAGCGACGCTGCCCATCGCATATCTGACGCCAAAATAGATCAGGATAACCGCCGGGAAAACAAGGATAATACCGGTAACAAAGAGGGCCTCCTTCGGCCTTCTGATGAACATATAGATCAGACGGATAATACCACGCATATTAATCTCACCCCATAGTTCAAGCTGCTTCTTCGTTCTGAAATCAATACTAACAGTTCGCCTGATATGCCTCAACGGCGCAGGGTGTTTTTCGCTGATGTGAACATCACAGGGAGGAGTTTTTATTGCTGATTGAACAAAAGATCACACCGCATCTTCCATGAGGTCTTTTAACGTATCCTCAGTCTCGACAGGCACCCAGTGTCCTTCGACACAGATCTCGGGAGCAAAACTCCTGATCGTTTCATCAAGCTTTTTACAAAGTTCAAGCTTCTTTCTTGTGCTGCCCGGAACATCGCCGCATGTGGAATCGCCCAAAAACAGGACCTTGTCTTCTGCGACATAAACGACTGTGGAATCATCCGTGTGCGGAGCTTCAGTCTCCTTCACAATGACACTTACGCCGCCCAGATCAAGCGTCATGGAGCCATTGAAAACCATGTCCGCAGGAACTACGATAACTTTCTTGCCGTCTTTATATTCGTTCCTGATGCTCTCGTTCATGGCAAGGAAAAATGAAGGACCTTCTGCATCTATCTTTGCCTTGAAATCCTGAAGGTACTTATTAGTTTTCTTATTTGCAAGGCTCCGGCCGTTTATCGAATGCATTCCGAAAGTATGGTCCCAGTGCCAGTGCGTAAGGACAGTAAGAGACGGGAGCGGAAGATTCTCTTTTTCGAGAAGCGAATAGAACTGCTTAGTGTGCTCTTCAGAATGCCCTGCATCGATCGCAAGGCTCCAGTTGCTGCCCAATACATATCCTAAGTTTGGGCGGTCACGGTCAGTCTCGTGCGGCATATACCAAATGTGTTCAGTAAGTTTTTTAAGTTCCATAAAATCCCCCTTAGTTATCCAGCCAGAAATTATAAAAATTGCTGTTGTACTTCATTACGAATGTCTCCATGCTCGAAAAGCGCACATCGCCTATTTTGCGGCTTCCCAGACCTTCCAGATTCACCATGCTGCTTAAGAGATCACAGACCTCGTCATAGATCTGTTTGGTTAAGCCGCTGTCGACATAGGTCTTTATGTCCTTATCTGAACTGTAGAACACAAACACCGTGGAATCCGAGAAACGGTGGTTTTTGACTTCAGGATGCTTTTTAAGGAGCTCTGAGATCTTTTTCATGTTTTCCCTGGTCATTAGGAGTTTTTCGACATCCGGCTTAAAATCGCTCACGATTGCAAAGTAACTTCCCGGGTCGAAATAATCCTCATTCAGACCGTGTTCTTTGCAGGATCTGCTGAAAGCCTCTTTGATCTTATTTTCTTTTTTGCATTCGGAACTGCCTATAAAAGGCCATGTCGACTCGATGCCCCAGACAAAGAACGTAAGTCTCTTCCGCCCGTTTTTCGCACGGTCAGCGATATAATCCAATATCTCTATCGAAAACTTCTCTTTAAAGAAAGCCTTCATGTCCTTTAGTACTGCATCTTCCGGAATCTTTCCGTTCAATGTATCAAGGACTTTTCTCGTTTCCTGGTCATTTAAAAACACTAAAGTTTCACCTCGTAAAAATCTTATCGGCAGATCTTGCTCTTGATCCTCTCGCAAGCCTCGATATGCATTATCCAGTGTCTCGAAAAAGGCATCTGGATAAGGCCTCTGACATCCTTGCCGCACCAGTAATCTATGAGCCAGATTGCGCTCTCGTCTTCGCTCACAACACCAAGCGTTTCCAATTCTTTTCTTCTCTCATCTGATATTTTTTTCTTCGTATCTTCAAAACTTAATCCTTTGAGGATCTTATCAGTACTCTTCTTCACATCGGAAATATAAGAATAGAGCGCATCCAGATCGAGCTTGCCCGAAAAATCAGATATCTCCATTTTGACCAGTTCGTTGCCTGTGGTGATTATCGGAGAACATGTCTTTTCCTGATAGCCTTTGGCGAAAAATACCTGCTCATCGCCCTTAATAAGCGTGTGCGCCACAATGTCTTCGATCCTGAAGATGTGCCACATAGAATATGCAATCGTCTTGCTGTGGTAACCGTCGGCATTGATGAAAGGAATGCTGTCGAAATCTTCTCTTTTCAGTTCTTTCTTATACGAAGAGATCGTGTTCCAGAGCTGCTTTCTGAGTTCAAGCAAAGTAGCGATACCGTCATCGAAAGTATCCTTTTTCTTGAGCTGTGCCTGCATCGTTTTGTTAAGTTCCGACCACTCTTTGTTCATAAGAAACAACCCGCTTTCTTATCATCCGATACTGATCGTAACCGTCACATCAGATCCGCTGAGAAGATCAGCAAGTTCTTTTTCGCTCATGTCCTTGATCTTCCCGAGCCTTGTATAGACCCATGTATTCGTGCCGTAGAAGATAACTATCTGGTTTCCGGAATAAAGGAAAATATCTCCGGGCGAAGAAGTCATATTCTTATCGTTGTTCGGAAGGTCTTTTCCGATAGGACCTACCTGCTCAAAACCGCCGTATGGGGACATCTTTATCGTGACAGGACCGGATTCGGCCATTTCCCTTAATGCCTTTACAGCGTCATTATCTTCCCAGACAACATTTAATTTCTGGTCGTTGACCGATAATGTCATGGGTTCCGGTTCCTCCTTTTCGCCTTCTGAATTCAAATTAATATGGAATCCTACTACCTGGTTGTCAGTTCCGAATTCTCTTAAGTCGAAAGCGATCGAAACGTTTTTGAAAGTATAGACAGCCTTATCTTCCGTTCTTTCCGTAAGCTTGAAGCCGTGCCTTATCATGCGTTCAGTAAGTAATTCCAGGTCCTCTCCGACAACCTGCGCCATCCTGATGTCATAGACTTTGGTATTTGAGTTCAGATCTGTAACGTCTATGGATGTTACTTTTCCGCCTTTGCCGTCATCACTCAGGAAAGGAACCGGAAGGACGGTCAGATTCTCATTGTTGATGCTCGCTGCAATTATATCTTCGGTGACATTAAATCCCATCATATCTGCAACGAAGATATCATCGGCATTCGTTTCGATCGCGATCTTGCCGGTCTTATCAAGCACCATGTCAACTACATATCCCGGATCGCCATCGTAGTAGTACCTCCAGCGGTCATCTCTGCCGTAAGTGTCCTTCAGTGTCTCTGTCTTTCTGAATATGAAAAACAATTCCGCATGGAAAGTCTGGTATTCCACCAGCGTGCATCTGGCCTCGATAAAGTCGATCACTTGAGGATTCGGAGAACACCTGAGTTCAAATACATCGGAATAAAAATCGGCATATGAGCCTTCTTCCTTCTCGTAGTATTCGCCGCCGAGATATGACTTGACGAGAGATAAGAATTCTTCCGAAGTGCATTTGACACTCATCTTGCAGTTATCCTGCCAGATGTTTCCGTCGAATTCCTTATTCGCCCTGTCGAGCAGGAAATCAGGTGTCTCGTCGTATCTTTTCACAGGGATCCCGGTCGTTGTAACACGTTCGTATTCCGTTTCTGTGGGTTTCTCATCAGGATCTTTTTTCGAGCACGCGAAAACGCCAAAAGCCAAAGATACTGTCAATACCAGCGATATCAGTTTCTTCATTTCCATCTCCCCCTCTACGAAAATCAAGACACTTTCTTAATGATTATCTCAGCCGTAAAGCCTCCGCCTTCGCGGTTTTTGAGCTCTAACCCGCCGCCCATCTTTTCCATGAACTGCGATGCGAGATAAAGGCCTAAGCCGCTTCCTTCCTTGCCGGATTCTGACGCGTCAGAACCTCTGTAGAATTTTGTTGTAAGCATTGCGAGCTCATCTTCGGGAACGCCGGGACCCCTGTCAGACAGGATGACATAGATGTTTTCCTTATCGGACCTGAAATCAACTTCCAAAGGCGTTCCGGCATACTTAAAAGAATTGCCTGCAATGTTGTCTATTACCTGCTCGAGCCTCAGTTTATCAATAAGGATAAGGCATTCAGGGATATCCGACTTGCGCTCGACCGTTCCGTAGAAACGCAGGTCGTTAAACA